>BDTS01000068.1 GCA_002897915.1 bacterium BMS3Bbin09
CAAGATGTTCCATTCTAACGGAAAATCAGGATGTTCGGCAAAACATATCCAAAACAAGCTAAAACCAGGATGTTTTTTGTATACTATATTGCTGTATATTTCACATGTATTAACAAATCGAACATGAACCTGAATAACTACCTGAAAGAAAAGAGAAAATTAGTAGATAGTTTTCTCAAAAAATATATATCCGCGAAAAAGAGACGGAAGGACTGCCCGAAGCACCTGGCTGAAGCAATGGGATACGCGCTGACGGCAGGCGGCAAAAGAGTGAGGCCCATTCTCGCTATAGCGAGTTATGAAGCGGCGGGCGGAACTGCAGAGAGTATTTTGCCTGTTGCATCTTCTATCGAACTCATACACACTTATTCATTGATACACGATGACCTTCCGGCCATGGATAATGATGATCTCAGGAGAAACAAACCCACTACGCACAGGGCATTCGGAGAAGCCGAAGCGATCCTGGCCGGAGATGCCCTGCTAACGGACGCGTTCAATATAATTTCAGAGGCTGACGCAAAACCTACATTGTTATTAAAAGTTATCAATGAATTATCATACGGTTCCGGCCCCGAAGGAATGGTCGGGGGTCAGAGCATGGACATACTGCTCGAAGGAAAAAAGGCTGACAAAAAACGGCTGTTATACATCCATACACATAAAACAGGCGCCCTTATACGCGCCTCCATCCGGATAGGCGCGATAATGGCCAATGCATCACCCGCAAAACTCGAGGCCCTTACAGATTACGGAGAGAAGATTGGGCTTGCTTTTCAGGTGACCGACGACATCCTCGACGTAACAGGCACAATGGAGGAAATGGGAAAACCAACAGGTTCGGATAACTCAAAAGGCAAGAACACATACCCTTCGATATTCGGGCTCGATGAGTCACGGAAGATAGCGAAAAAACTCGTAAATGATTCCCTGAAGGCACTGAATGGTTTCGGTAAAAAAGCGGGGCCTCTGGAGGAGATCGCGAAGTATATTTTAGCGAGACGAAATTAAGTTAACGCCAACAGAAGCATATCGCTATATTGTAGAATAGGACACCATGCTTATAGATAATATCAAAAACACGAAAGACCTGAAGAAACTCATAAGTCCTGAATTAAAGCAGCTCGCTGAGGAACTGAGAGAGATAATTATCGGGACCGTCGCCAATACCGGCGGACACCTTGCATCGAACCTCGGGAGCGTTGAACTTACCATAGCGCTCCATTATGTATTCAACAGCCCGGATGACAAGATAGTCTGGGACGTCGGACATCAGGCATATACCCACAAACTCCTTACCGGTAGATACAACTCATTCTCCACCAACAGGCAGTATGGCGGGATGTCCGGTTTTCCCAAGATGTCCGAGAGTCCGCATGACTCATTCGGCACGGGCCACAGCTCTACATCCATTTCCGCTGCGCTCGGCATACTCGAAGGAAGGGAACAGAACAGGGACAACTTCAAGTCGATCGCTGTAATAGGTGACGGCGCGATGACTGCCGGTCTCGCGTTCGAGGGACTTAACCACGCGGGCCATCTTAAAAAGGACCTTATTGTAATACTCAATGATAACGAGATGTCCATCTCTCCAAATGTCGGAGCGCTTTCAGCGTACCTCAGCAGGATGATGACAGGGGAATTCATTACCAAGATCAAGAAGGAGACAAAACTCCTGCTCGAACAGATACCAAAGGTTGGAGAACCGTTCCTGAAGATCGCCAAAAAAGCGGAAGACACTATAAAGGGCCTTTTTGTACCGGGCCTGCTCTTTGAAGAACTCGGCTTTGAATATGTCGGACCTATAGACGGTCACGATATCGATACATTGATAAAGATCCTTGACCGGTTCAAGGACTACCCCGAGCCGGTACTGATACATATGATCACAAAAAAGGGAAAGGGCTATGAACCAGCGGAAAAAAATCCATCTATATTTCATGGGGTCGGCCCATTCAATATCGAGACAGGCAAACCTCTTTCTTCAGGCGGAACATCATACAGCTCCGTATTCGGCAGTTATCTAACGGAACTCGCGAAGGAAGACAAACGTATAGTAGCGATAACAGCCGCTATGACAGAAGGGACCGGCCTCGCCGGGTTTGCCGAGAAGTTCCCGAAGAGAATCTATGACGTAGGTATCGCCGAACCGCACGCTGCGACATTCGCGGCAGGTCTCGCGACCCAGGGCATTAAACCAGTTGTAGCAATATACTCAACATTCCTCCAGCGAGCCTATGACGAGATCATACATGATATATGCCTTCAGAACCTTCCTGTCGTATTCGCGATCGACAGAGGCGGTATAGTCGGTGACGACGGCCCAACCCATAACGGAACATTCGACCTCTCCTTTCTCAGGCACATCCCGAACCTGATCGTCATGGCGCCAAAAGACGGACATGAACTCAGGTGCATGCTCAAGACAGCGGTGAACCACGATGGTCCGGCTGCAATAAGATATCCGAGGGCCAGCGTTGATGATGCACAGGAAAATGAAGAAGTAATAAACTTACCTATAGGCAAAGCCGAAGTCCTTAAAGAAGGTGAAGATATAACTATCATCGCCATAGGTAATATGGTCAATCCTTCTATTGAAGCAGCTGAACTCCTTTCCGAAAAGGGCATAAAAGCCGCAGTTGTCAACGCTAGATTTGTAAAGCCGCTCGATATAGAGCTGATCTCAAAGCTGACCAAAAAGTCTGGCTGCATACTAACTGTTGAAGAGAATGTGGTTGCAGGCGGCTTCGGAAGCGCCGTGCTCGAAAATCTCACTCAGTCCGGGGCAGATGGCTTCAAGTTCAGGATACTCGGCATCCCCGACCGCTTCATCGAACAGGGTCCGCAGGCATTGTTAAGAAAACAGCTTGGGCTTGATGCCGAAGGGATCGCAAAAGAAGCGCGGGCGCTTATCAATAAATCGTAAGGGCGTAGCATGCTACGCCCCTACATTGTGACCATCCCATGTCAAGTAAACCACAAAATAAGGCCCGTCTCGACATAGCGCTCTTTGAAAAGGGGCTTGTCGAGAGCAGGGAAAAGGCAAAGGCCCTGATCATTGCCGGAGAGGTGCTCGTTAACGGCATTGTCACGGACAAGGCTGGCGCACAAATGACTCCGGACTCTGAGTTAACGATAAAGAACAAAATGCCTTTTGTGAGCAGAGGCGGACTGAAGCTCGAACAGGCAGTAAATGAGTTTAATATTGACCTCAAGGCTAAGACCGCGATGGACGTGGGCGCTTCAACAGGCGGGTTCACCGACTGCATACTGCAGCATGGGGCCTCGAAAGTCTACGCTGTGGATGTCGGCTACGGCCAGTTCGACTGGAAGCTCCGCAATGACAAAAGAGTCGTGCTACTCGAAAAGACTAATATACGTTACCTCGAAAAGAGCTCGGTCCCGGACGGGATCGATATCGCAACGATCGACGTATCGTTTATCTCCCTTACCAAGGTGATCCCGAATGTCCTCGAATTCCTGAAACCTGAAGGAGAGATAGTTGCGCTCATAAAGCCCCAATTCGAGGCTGAAAGAAAAGACATAGGAAAAGGCGGGGTCATCAAGGATGAATCAAAGAGGCTCGAGATCGTTGAGAATATCAAAGACTGGTCCGAAAAGGCGGGGCTTGATGTTATTGGAACAACAACCTCACCTATCAAGGGGCCGAAGGGGAACGTCGAATATCTAATTTATCTAAAGAAACGCAACCCCGCCCCTATCAAACGACAGAATCTACAAATCTAAAGTATAAAGCTTATACGCAGCCCGTAAGTAGTGGTATCGTTCTGGGGTTCATACCCATAAGCAACGGGGGTCCCATACACGGTGAGTATCGATACATTCGAGTCTTTGATCTCCCAGTACCTCATGAACGGCTCAATGGACAGAGAGACGTTATCTGATATTTCCTTTTTAAAATGCAATGAGAATCGGGCCCCGTATCCATCCATAAAGTCCTGATCGTTCTCAAGATTGTTATAAGCAGGATAAACATCACTGAGGTAACTTACTACATGACCGGCAAGGAAGAGGTCATACTCCATATTAACACCCCATCTCCACTCATTATTCAACGAGCTGTCAGTACTGATACCTATCGGAACGTATAAATATTCGATCTCCCTTTCATATCCGCCCGCATAGTTAGTATCATTGTTCAAATAACGGTAACCGATACCAATAAAAGGTGTTATGAAACAGTCATCCTTGAGTTTATGGTCGTATCCGACAAGACCGCGAAGCTCTAAAATCCCATTATCCGTATCCATCTGTAGCGGGGTCCCTCCCCATGTCCGACCGTCATATTCAAGTTCGCCGTAACCGAGCCTGAGGCTGGCATTAGCCATTAACCCTTTATCATTATGATAGGTATAACTTCCTATCAATCCCTGGAGCATACCGGTCTCTTCCATGACACCCGATTCCTGATACTCATGGTAACCGTATTCCATGCCTATCTTAAAACTATGCCCCAAGTCCGGACTGCCTGCATAACCGGATGAGACCAGACAGAAACAACCTGCAATGACCAAACACACTGAAAGTAATATCTTTTTCATTCGTCCCCTTTGATAATAATATTAGGCATTAATACGCATTGATAATTTTATCAGAAATGAACAAAAAGAAAAACCCTTTATAATTCACTCATAAAGAAATTCGTCTGCTTCTCGTAACCTATCGTTGTATCGGGTCCGTGTCCTGAAAACACTCTGGTATCATCCGGCAATTCGATGATCCGTCTGAAAGAGCTCTTCAGTTCCTCAATGCTCCCGCCGGGGAAATCAGTTCTGCCGATAGAGCCCTTGAAGATCGTATCACCGGTAATAACAATACCCTCTCCATAAAGACATATCCCCCCCTTACTATGCCCCGGAGTATGCATGACCTTAAAGCTCAGATTTCCAATTTTCATCTCATCTCCCTCACTCACAAAACCATCCGGCTGAGGTAGATCCTCAACCTGAAAACCCCAGAAGGCCCCCTGGTCCTTTGCAAGTGAATAGGTCTCCATATCGTCTTTGTGCATGATGATCTTCGCACCAGTTTCTTTCTTGATATCACCTACTGCCCCGACATGGTCAAAGTGGGCATGCGTACATATTATTTCATTTACTTTCAAGTCGTTAGCTTTAACAACTTGAAGTATCCTGTCACCTTCGTCTCCGGGGTCGATCACCACTGCCTGTCTGGTTACTTCATCTCCAATTATATATGCGTTCGCCTGAAGCGGGCCGACCGGAATCGTCTCAATTATCACGAGTCTCTCCTTTTCTTATCTGTATTAAATACGTAAGTTCTTCGCTCTTCATTAGACGCATTATCAGCAAATACGCCCCGATACAGAACAATATCACACCGCATAAAATAGATGTCTTTAAGACAATACTGGCGCCCTCTTCCCACATAACCGTCTTCATGAGGTAAAGTCCCGCAACACCCATAACGGTTGATGCAGCGGCTGACTTGACAAATGAACGGACGATCTTCTGTCCATCTATATATCCAAGCTTCTTCCTGAGCATGAAGAAAAGGGCTATAAAGTTTACCGCAGCAGCTATCGCATTTGCAAAGGCGAGTCCGGCATGCCTCATCGGCCCCATGAGAATAATACTGAATACTATATTCACGATCACCGAGAGTGCCGCAATCTTTACAGGGGTCTTTGTATCCTGTAACGAATAGAAGGTCGACGCGACTATCCTGGCACCCACAAAGGCCCATAGCCCTGAGGAATAAAATATAAGTGCATAGGCTGTCTCTGATACAGCTAATGATGTGAATTCTCCTCTCTGTAAAAGGACATGTATAATAGGCTCCGCAAATGTGATAAGTCCGGCCATCGCGGGGAGCGTCATGAAGAAAAGGAGTCTGAGAGAAAAAGAGAACGTCTCACGCAAGGCCTCATTGTCGCCCCTCGCAGCCTGTTCTGAAAGAGAAGGAAGGACAGCAGTCGCCATAGCAATACCGAATATCCCTATAGGCAGATGCACTAACCTCATCGCGTAATAAAGATAGGTCGCTGCCCCACCCGCAAGGAACGAGACAAATATTGTACTGATAAAAATGTTTATCTGTGCAACACCCATACCGACTATGGCCGGCATCAAGAGCCGCAGGATCTTCTTCAGCCCCGGGTGCGAGAATGAAAAGTCCGGCCTGAGCGCAAATCCATTTTTAATAAGCTCCGGCAGCTGGATCAATACCTGAAGCATCCCGCCGAACGAGACCGCCAGCCCGATCGCTGCCAGGGGAACAGTAAAGCGCGGGGCAAGAAATACGGCCGCGCCTATTATCGAAATGTTCAGTACCATAGGCGCCAGGGCAGGAATAAAAAAGGATTTAAGAGAGTTCAGTACCCCCTTTGCAAGGGAGGCCAGGCTGATAAAGAAAAGAAACGGGAACATTATCCTTGTAAGTTTGACAGTGAGATCGAACTTTTCCGGGGTCTTTATGAAGCCCGGGGCAATGACGGACACAATAAACGGAGCAAACAGGATGCCGAGCAGGCAGACTACGGAAAGCACTGACAAAAGGAACGCTAGCGTAGAAGAAGCAAGTTTTTTGGCGTCCTCTTTCCCGTCATGGGTGAGCGACTCAGTAAAAACAGGCACAAAGGCTGCGGAGATCGAACCTTCGGCAAAAAGTTCTCTGAAAAGATTAGGGATACGATACGCTATGAAGAACGCGTCAGTCGAGCCTGAGGCCCCGAATATCTTTGCCAGCAGGATGTCCCTTATAAAACCAAGTACCCGGCTACCGGTCGTTGCTATCGATATCTGGCCGGCCGCCCTTGCAACCTTCTTGTTTTCACTCATGGAGTCTTGACTTTCCTGTACTTATCATGTTTAATATTGACTTGATTTCTCTTATAGTTAACATTAACAAATTGAATAAAAACCATAATTAAATGGAGGTATTACTTTGCCGGCATCAGTAGTTAAGAAAAATAAGTCTGCCATCAAACGGACCAGACAGACAGAAAAAAAGACACTCAGGAACAGATCCATAAAGAGCGAGATGAAGACGCTTATAAAGAATATTGAGACAGCAGTATCCAACAAAGATGCTGCAGGCGCCAGGACCACTTTGAAAAAGGCCATTAAGGCTATTGATAAAGCGTCCCAAAAAGGGGTCATCCATAAGAGCACAGCATCAAGAAAAGTCTCTAGACTCTCGAAGCTTGTCAATTCAGGGCTCCCTTCTGAAGCAGCTTAATCAATAACACCTCTATTTCGAGCTCAGGCCTGCCAGAGGTCTTTATACCGAGATCAGCCTCATGCAGGCTTTTGAATATATGCAGGAAGTGCCTCTCACTAAATGAAGGCAGGTGGCTCTTCAAAGACCTGAATGTCTTTTCCCTCATTTTGGCCGGCCGTCTCCCCTTGTTAAGCCAGAGAGAATAAAACTGTTTATAATGCCAGTTCAGGGTCCCCAGAATGACCGGGGCCTCCATTGAACTGCCGGAGAACATCGTCTTCAATATCCTGAACGCTCTTGTCTTTTGACCCGATATAAGTGAATCGAGGAGATCAAACGGTGTGAATGTCCTCATCATGCTGGCCGAAGCAGCAATATCTTTTCCAGTTATCGTGCCGCTGCCGGAGAGGGCCAGTTTATCGACCTCCATCATCAAGAGACCTATATCATATCCGACAAACTCTATCAGGCTCTCGACCGCGTCATTCGTAAGTTTCAGATTCTTTCCAGCGGCAGCATTCTTCAGCCATGCTGGAATATCGTTCTCTCTTATATTCAGGGAAAAGGTCTTCCATTTGAAGTTATGTGCCTTCTTGGGCGCCTTTTGTGAAAGGATGACCATGCATGTGCTCTCGGATGGTTCATTCAGGTAAGGTGTCAACACCTTTACTGCCGGGGCCTTGAACTGGTGAAAGTCCTTGACCACAACGAGCCGCCGCTGTGCCATGAACGGGAGTGTTGATGCGGCATTAAGTATCTCCTGAGGTTCGGAGGAAGAATCAAAGCGATCATAATTGAAATCCATATTGTCCGGATCAAGAACGGCCCCGGAGAACTTTGAGAGGGACTCCTCCAGGAACATGCTCTCTTCGCTCCAGAGATAATATATGGCCCCCGGCAGTCCTTTTTCAAATTCTTTGAGGAGCGTTTTATTTTGCATATTTCAGAATTATCCGGCCGACTATCTCTTTTGCTATCTCACTGCTTGCCTTGTCTATCGCAGTTTCCATATGCGCAACACTATCGCTGACGGTTCCGGTGCTCTGAAATGTGATCTTTATTGGTGACGTCATTGACTTGAATTCCGTGATCTCCCCCCTATCAACGATCCTGATATCAACTGTCATTATCAGTTCCTGCTCCTTGATAATCTCATCAACAGCACCGATAGCGCCTAATTCAAAGTTCGTGACCGTAGCTTCAAGCGTGACTTCAGAGCCCGCTGTATTTACATCTATTCCCTGGTTTGTAAATTCCCTGGAAAGGGCCAGGTGCAGCCGATCCTCAAGCCTCGGCTCGTAAGTCACGTTCTTGACATGCTTGATGTTTATTGATTCAAAAGGGAGGAGTGTCGAGCCGACCACCCGATAACCGCAGGAGGATATAAACAACGCAAGCACAAGTACCATCCCCTTTAAAAAAATAGATGCCCGATTCTCTGATCCAGTTTTATTATTTCTCATATCAATTTATACCACTATATTAACAAGCCTGCCCTTGACCACTATTACCTTTCTGGGAGGTTTTCCGTTTATCTGCTCCCTGATCTTCTGCTCGGCAAATGCCTTTTCTTTCAGGGTCTCATCATCAAGTCCGGCCGGGACCATAAGTTTGGCCCTGACCTTACCGTTTATTTGTACAACAAGCTGTATCTCATCTTCTTTCGCTATATCCTCGTCCCAGACCGGCCATTTCTCATTAAACACACTACCAACCTCCCCGATTGCCCTCCATAGCTCTTCGGCAACATGTGGCGCGAAGGGGGAAATGAGCAATATCGCCTGTTTGATGCAGAACCTCAGGACATCAGGATCAAGGTCCCCGGCCTGCCTGAACGCATATGCCTCATTGATCAGTTCCATTAAGGCGGCGATCGCGGTATTGAAATGATAATCACGTTCAATACTGTTCGTGACCTTTTTTATGGATTGATGGGTCTTTCTGAGTAATTGAGAATCATGGTCCGAAAGCTCTGAATGGTCCTTGTCGCCGTTACCCTCCTTGTTCAGGAGGTTTTTATTATTGTATGCAAATGCCCATATACGTTTCAAAAACCTGTACGCCCCGTCCACTCCCTTGTCGGACCACTCAAGGTCCCTCTCGGGCGGCGCAGCGAACAAGCAGAATATCCTCACAGTGTCCGTGCCGTATTTATTAATGAGGAAATCGGGATCAACAACGTTCCCCTTTGACTTGGACATCTTCATTCCGTCCTTTATCACCATCCCCTGTGTAAGTAGTCTCTTAAAGGGTTCGTCAGTACTGATAAGACCTATGTCCCTGATCACCTTGGTAAAGAACCTTGAATAAAGCAGGTGAAGCACTGCGTGCTCAATGCCCCCTATATACTGGTCAACGGGCATCCAATGGTCGACAGCAGCGGTGTCGAGCGGTTTATCATCGCTCTTGGGAGAACAGTATCTCAGAAAATACCAGGAAGAATCGACAAAGGTGTCCATTGTGTCCGTCTCCCTCTTCGCCTCTCCCCCGCACTTCGGGCATTTAGTCTTTACAAAATCATCCATCCCTGCAAGCGGAGAGCTGCCGGTGCCTGTAAGCACAGCATCCATCGGCAACTCAACAGGAAGCTGCTCCTCCGGTACTGATACGATACCGCATGATTCACAATAGATCATCGGGATCGGTGTCCCCCAGTACCTCTGGCGGGATATACCCCAGTCCCTTAATTTATAGTTAACCACTCTCTTCCCGAGATTCTTATTTTCGATATAGTCAGCTATCTTCTCTTTCGCATCATTTGAGGAGAGGCCGGAATATTCCCCTGAATTTACAAGAATGCCATATTCTTCATTCGCACATTCCATGTCTTCAGCTTTTACGATCTTTACATCTTTCGGTAAAACGACAACCCTGATCGGGATATCATATTTCTTCGCGAACTCAAAGTCCCTCTGGTCATGCGCGGGCACTGCCATTACCGCCCCTGTGCCATACTCCATAAGGACAAAGTTTGCAGCATAGACAGGGATACTCTCCCCGGTCAGAGGATTGATCGCGTGAAAACCGGTATCAACGCCCTCTTTCTCTTCCGGGTCATCGGAAAGCGCCTCTATCCGCTTCAGGACATCTTGATCTTGTACGAGTTCGGCCACGAGCGGATGTATCTTCGCGATACTCATAAAGGTCGCGCCAAAGAGCGTATCCTGCCGGGTAGTAAATATCTTTATCTTTTTGTCTGTTCCCTCAATATCAAAATCTACTTCCACACCCTCGCTGCGTCCTATCCAGTTCCGCTGCATTGTAACGACCTTCTCGGGCCAGCCATCCAGTGTATCCGCGTCCTTCAAAAGCTCCTCCGCGTAATCAGTGATCCGGTAGAACCACTGATCTAGTTCCTTTTGCTCTACAACAGTATCACAGCGCCAGCATCCGTCATCAATTACCTGCTCATTGGCGAGGACCGTCTCGCATTCCGGGCACCAGTTAACAAATGATCTCTTCTTATATGCAAGACCTCGCTCGTACATCTTTATAAAGAACCACTGGTTCCACCTGTAATAATCCGGTTTACAGGTCGTCACTTCCCTGTCCCAGTCATAAACCAGCCCGATCTTCTTCAACTGGCCCTTCATGTATTCGATATTCACAAACGTCCATTTAGACGGGTGTACCTTGTTCTTAATGGCCGCATTCTCGGCAGGCATACCGAACGCGTCCCAGCCCATCGGATGCAGAACGTTAAAACCCTTCATCTTCTTGTATCTGGTAATAACGTCACCGATGACATAATTCCTTACATGGCCCATATGAATTCTGCCCGAAGGGTAAGGGAACATCTCGAGACAGTAAAACTTAGGCTGCCCGGCGTCTTCATTGACAGCGAATATTTTCTGATCTTCCCAATGTTCCTGCCATTTTTTCTCTATCTTCTCTGCGTCGTATCTCTCTTCCAACAAACGCCTCCACTATTAAGATATAATATACTGCTCGAAAGGTTTTGTATTTTACCATAATTGCCGATCCAAAACTTTCAAAACCCGCCCTGCCTGCAATAAAGATATGCCGCCCGTGCAAACAACTCAAAACCTCATTTTCAGGCATGCTCACATGTCTGATACCACAGGCATAAGTCTCATTGAAGCGGATGCTGCGCACCGCTTAATTCGGCTATATTAACTTATGGATTTTGAACTTAATATAGTGCTATACTAGCTCTTAATTTTTCCATAGGGAGATTCATGATAAATATATTCACATTTAAAAACAATTCGGCCGACTCCAATCCTGACAGAAAGAGTATTTCCGCATACATCATCAGGCTTGTCATATTATCAATTACGCTCCTCCTGCTAAATGTCTCCGCCCCATACGCGGAAACCTCCCCTCTCATAAAATCAGTCGAAATAAACGGAGGCAAAAAGATCAGCGAAAGCACCATATACTCAAAGATCAAGAGCAAGGTGGGGGATCCCTTCTCAAAAAATACTGTACAGGAAGATATCAAGAGGATATACCGCATCGGTTATTTTGACGATGTCAGGGTCGATATCGATTCCTTCGAAGGCGGGGTAAAGCTCATCTTTATTCTCATAGAAAAGCCTACTATCGTAAGCATTGATTACCAGGGCAATGATGAATTCGAGGAAAATGACATAAAGGAGCACGTCACAATAACCCCAGGGGCCATATCCAACCTTTCTCTCATAACTGACAATGTCAAAAAGATCGTCAGCTTCTACCAGTCTAAAGGTTACTGGCTGGCAAAGGTGGTACCGGTAATAAGGGATATCTCGGATGATACCGTGGCCCTCACCTTCCAGATAGATGAAGGAGCGGAAGTAGCGGTCAGGGAGATCACGATCGAGGGTAACAATGCCCTCTCCAGAAAAAAGATCCTTAAGGTCATGGAGACGGAAGAAAAGGGTTTCTTCTCTTTTTTCACGAATTCCGGTGTTTACAGGAAGGACCAGATCAGGGTGGACATCCAGAATATAAAATCGCTTTATCAAAATAACGGTTATATTTTTGCCAGTGTTTCAGAACCTTCAATAATACTCGGCCCGGAGAAAAGAAAGCTTTATATAACGATAGCGGTATCAGAAGGAGAACAGTATCGGGTCGGCAAGATAGGGATCGAAGGTAATACATTGTTCCCCGAAGAGGAACTTTATGAAAAACTCGAGACCGCCTCGGGCGAAATATTTGACAGAAGCCTTCTCAGGAAAGACATCGACTTCCTACTCGACATGTATATGGAAAAGGGATACGCACGTGCTGATATAAATCCTGACGTCACTATAAATAAAGATAAAAAGACCGCTGACATAATATTCTCCTTAACCCAGGGCAACATATTCAGGATCGGCAAGATAAACATCGAGGGAAACACAAAGACCAGAGACAAGGTTATAAGAAGGGAAATGCGTCTTGATGAAGGCGATATATTCAATAAAAAACTTCTGAAGAGAAGTTCCCAGAGAATAAATAACCTCAACTATTTTGACAAAGTCAATGTCACACCCGAACCCCATGTTGATGAAAATCTAATGGACATCAATATAGACATAAAAGAGAAATTGACTGGCATGATAAGCCTGGGCGGAGGTTACAGCTCCATAGACAAGTTCATGGTCATGGGTGAAATAACCCAGACAAACCTTTTCGGCAAGGGCCTCTACCTGAAGTTCAAAACGGACCTCAGCTCAAGGAGGAAAAACTACAATATATCTCTCAGAGACCCCTGGTTCATGGACAAGCCGATCTCCGCGTCAATCAGCGTGTATAATGAGCAGGTCAAGTATCCCGAGTATGACAAGAAATCGACGGGCGGCGCGATCGGCTTTGGTAAAGAACTTTCAGAATATGTAGGCGGAAGGATATCCTATAACCTCGAAAACGTCGAGATCACCAATATAGCCGATGGCGCCTCCACACTTATCAACGAACAGAGAGGGCAAAAAATAACCAGCAGCATAAGCCCTTCGGTCTGGAGAGACACACGCGACAGTTATCTGGACCCCACAACAGGGTCAAAGTATTCGTTTGCTTTAAACATAGCGGGACTCGGTGGGGACAACTATTTTTATAAATATTTATTCAGTTCTTCATGGTACATCCCCGCGAAATCGGACACGACCATAGGTCTCAGCGGACGGATCGGGTACGCCACAGGATTCGGCAGCAACGAACTTCCGCTTTATGAAAGGTTCTACGTCGGGGGTATAAGCAGCTTAAGGGGACTCGGATTCGGAGAAGGCGGTCCCAGAAACGCCGAAGGAGAAAAGATCGGTGGAAACAAAGAATTGATATTTAATGCTGAATATATTATTCCAATCGCAGAGGAGATCAAATTAAAGGGCGTCCTCTTCGTTGACTACGGTGCAGCCTTTAACGACACTAAGAACATAAACCTGGGCGACATGAGATATACGACAGGTTTCGGGATAAGGTGGATGTCACCGTTCGGCCCGCTCAGACTTGAATGGGGTTTCAATCCTACCCCGAAAACCGATGAGGCGGACAATAAGATCGAATTCTCAATAGGCGGCCTGTTTTAACGACCCCAAAGTATTTGACATTTAATATTATCTGTTTTAGATTTATCATATTGTTTTTTAAAAATTTATTTAAAGAGGAGGATTTATGAAAAAGATAGCTATTCTCGTAATTATTTCGTTGTTTTTTACCGGCGCATTCGCTCTCAAGGCAAATGCCGGAGAATTGAAGTTCGGCTTTATTGACCTGAACAGGGCTTTGAACGAATCAGACGAGGGCAAAAAGGCCGTAACAGCGCTTGAGAGCCTGGTAAAATCCAAGCAGAACCTCATCGCGGAAAAAGAGGCAGAGCTAACTAAGCTAAAGAACGAAATAGCAAGTCAGACAGCGATCCTCAACAGTGACGCCCTGAAGAAAAAACAGGATCAGCACAATGACCTTCTGAAGGTCTACCAGAGAATGGTACAGGATTCCAAGGACGAGATCCAGAAAAAACAGGCTGACTTCATGAAGGACATTATTATAGACATTAAGAAGGTCATTGCCAAATTCGGTAAAGATGAGGGATATACCGCCATATTCGAAAAGTTAGCAAGCGGATTGCTTTATATGCCTGAATCAACGGATCTGACCAACAAAATAATTGAAATATTTAACGGATCATCAAAAAAATAAATTTAAGCGGACCGTCCTTTAAGTCGGCCCTGGTGCTTTGTTACAGCCAGATAAAGAACAATGAAACTTAAAGAATTAGCCATTCTTACAGGCAGCACTATATCCGGTGACCCGGAGGTCGAAATAACCGGTGTATCCGGGATTATTGACGCGGCAGAGGGAGATATCACATTGCTGGCCGACAATAAAAATCTTGGATCTATTTCAGGCTCCAACGCATCCGCCTTTATTGTAAAAGAAGAGATCAAAGATCTGAAAAAGAGCATGCTCATTTCAGATAATCCGCGTTTCATATTCGCAAGGGCATTAGAAATTCTTCATGTAGAACCATCTCAACCCTCCGGAGTCAGCGATAAAGCTGTTATCGGAGAGAACGTGGTTCTGGGTGCTGATATTTCAATACACCCGCTCGCTTACATCGGCAGCAATGTTTCACTGGGGGCGAGGGTTACGATCTCACCCGGAGCATACATAGGGGATAATGTATCAATAGATGAAGATTCGATCATTTACCCCAACGTGACGATAAGGGAAAAGGTAACGATCGGCAAAAAAGTGATAATACATTCAGGCACGGTCATAGGCTCCGACGGTTTCGGATACGTACCTGATAAGAGCGGTCATTACAAGATCCCGCAGATAGGGGGAGTAATAATCGGAGACCGCGTTGAGATCGGTGCAAATGTTACTATTGACAGGGCAACCACTGGAAATACTATTATAGGGAGCGGGTCAAAGATCGACAATCTGTCACATGTGGCCCACAATGCAAAACTTGGAAAAAACTGTATGATAATAGCACAGGTTGGCATAAGCGGAAGTGTTGAGATCGGAGATGGTGCCATACTGGCGGGACAGGTCGGCGTCAGTGACCACGTCAAGATCGGTAGAAATGCCAAGGTCGGCGCAAAGTCAGGAATTGCAAAAGATATTCCTGAAGGCCAGGTACATTCAGGGATTCCCGCGATTCCACACGGGTCCTGGTTAAGGGCACAAAATATTTTTTCGAAACTGCCCGAATATATAAAACGGCTGCAGAAACTCGAACGAAAACTGGAAGATAAATAAATTATTTGCCGTGATCAGACAGGAGGAATACTTAAATGTTGAACACAATGGAAATACAAAATATACTGCCGCATCGTTACCCGTTCCTTTTGGTGGACAGGATCACAGAGATCGAACCGAACAAGAAAGTGGTCGGTCTAAAGAACGTAACCTTTAACGAGCCTTTTTTTCAGGGTCACTTCCCCGGTAACCCCATAATGCCTGGGGTGCTGGTCGTAGAGGCCATGGCACAGGTTTCAGGAATCCTCGCCATGCACGACAAATCCCGGGGCAGTTCCGTATATTTCATGAGTATCGAAAAGGCCAAGTTCAGGAAACCTGTGGTTCCTGGGGACCAGCTTCGGTTTGAAGTCACTGTATTACAAAAAAGGAAAACTGTTTGGAAATTTGCCGGCCAGACTTTTGTTGACGGTAAGGTTGTTGCAGAGGCTGAGTTCAAGGCAATGATCTCAGAAGAGGAACCAGGAAATGAGTAAACCAAAAATTCATCGTACGGCAATAGTTGATCCGGATGCAAAACTTGCGGAAGGGGTAGAGATAGGTCCGTTCTGTATTGTAGGGAAGAGGGTCAAAATCGGCAAAAACACCAAACTAAATGCCCATATAGTCATAGAGGATACCGAAATGGGCAGCAACAATACCGTATATCCGTTCACAACAATAGGTCTACCTCCCCAGGACATAAAATATTTCGACGAGAAAACCAATGTAATAATAGGTAACAACAACATAATAAGAGAGTATATAAGCATACACAGGGCCTCTGTGGGCGGGGACATGGCAACAAGGATCGGGAATAATAATTTCCTGATGGCCTATGTTCATATCGCACATGACTGCAATATAGGCAACGATGTTGTAATGGCAAACGCAACGACACTCGCAGGTCATGTTACAGTTGAAGATTATGTTTTTATCGGCGGGTTGGTTGCAGTGCACCAGTTCACACGGATCGGTGCGTATTCAATGATCGGCGGATTCAGCGCGATTCCCCAGGACGTCCCACCGTTTACGACAGCCGCCGGAGAGAGGGCAAAACTTTACGGCCTGAACACCGTGGGTCTAAAGCGGCAGAAATTTGACGACGCAACTATAAAGAACCTCAAGAAGGCATATAAAATATTATTCAGGAGTAAATTGACCCTCAAAGAGTCTATCAAGAAATTAAAAATCGAAAGAGAAGAGACCAAAGAGATCAACTACCTCATCGAGTTCATTGAGAAAAACAAAAGAGGAGTATGCCGGTAAAATCCCCTAATCATTCCGAACCCTCAAAAAAACTCGGTCTGATTGCCGGAATGGGTGACCTTCCAAAGGCAGTGGCATCTGAAGCAAAGAGAATGGGTTATAAAGTCACTGCTATAGCCCTTCAACCGCCTGCAGACGAATCCCTGAAACCCATTGCAGACGAATTTCATAAAATAAGTTTAGGCCGTTTCGGCGGACTCATTGCCCTTTTAAAAAAACTGGCCATAACAGATGTTGTTCTGGCCGGCAAGGTCCCCAAAGATCTCCTCTATAAAAGTAAAAATCACATCATTCCCGACATGAAAGCCGTTAAGGTGCTCTTATCTTTAAGAAACCGCGCGGACGACACTATTATGAAAGCGGTGGTCAGAGAGATAGAAGGACTTGGAATAAAGATACATAATACAACCGATTTCACCAAAGACCTTCTCGTTCCCGAAGGGATACTGACCCGTAAGAAACCTACCAAAAAAGAGCTGCAGGACATAGAGTTCGGCTGGAATATCGCCAAGAAGATCGGGCAGCTTGATATAGGGCAGACCGTGGTCGTAAAAGATATGGCAGTAATGGCCGTTGAAGCAATAGAAGGGACCGACGAAGCCATTAAGCGCGGCGGGGATCTATCAAAAAAAGACGCCGTGGTCATCAAAGTAAGCAAACCGAATCAGGACATGCGGTTCGATGTACCTGTCGCAGGTATAGATACTCTCCATATAATGAAAAAAACGGGCGCCAGGGTACTTGTCCTCGAAGCCGGAAGGTGTATTATTGTTGATATTAAGAACTTCGTAAACAAGGCCAACGAATACGGGATAGTAGTTGCAGGAACCAGTAATAATAATTTAGCAATGGAGCAAAGCAATAATTAAAGTCGGAGTTATTGGCGTAGGATCGATCGGACAGCATCACGCGAGGATATTCTCAGACCTTGATGACGTGAAGCTTGCCGGGATCGTTGATACTGATAAAGCACGGGCAGAAGAACTTGCAGTAAAGTACGGCTGCAGAGCATACAGTGATTACAGAGATATGATCGACCATGTGGACGCGGTCAGCATTGCCGTCCCAACCACCCTGCACTTCCAGACCAGTATGGATCTTCTGAAGAACAACAAGAACGTCCTAGTAGAAAAACCGATAACTACAACTATTGAGGAGGCCGATGAACTCATATCCGAGGCATCAAAAAAGGACCTCGTACTCCAGGTCGGACACCTTGAACGCTTTAACTCGGGGGTCTCTATGATAAGCAGCATGGTAAAGAATCCCCGGTTCATAGAATCCCAAAGACTTTCCCCTTTTCTGGGCAGAGGGATCGATGTGGACGTGACACTTGACTTAATGATACATGACATAGATATAATATTAAGTTTGGTAAATTCAGAAATCACCGATCTCCGCGCAACAGGGGCGCATGTACTGACTGAGAACATAGACATTGCTCATGCCTGGATTGAATTCGAGAATGGTTGTATCGCGGAAGCCGTATCAAGCAGAATAGCGAACGACAAGGCAAGGAAGCTCAAAGTGTTCCAGGAGAACACCTTTATTGACCTGGATTATCAAACCCAGGAAATTATCTGTTATACAAAACAGGACGGTAATGTACGAAAGGAAATTAAGAGGCCCGAAGAAAAAGAACCCTTAAAAGAACAGCTCATATCCTTTATCGACTGCATCAGAAACAATAAACAGCCCATAGTCTCCGGACAGGAAGGCAGAGAAGCGTTGAAGGTAGTTTTAGAGGTATCGGATCTGGTCAAGGACGGCCTTAAGATATTAAAGTGAAATGACAGATAAGACAAAGAACATCCCTATGCTCGACCTTAAGGCACAGTACCTGCCTCTCAAGGACGAGATCAAGAGCGCTTTAAAAGCTATAATAGAAAGCGGCCGGTTCATACTCGGACAGAACGTCAGTTCATTCGAAGAGGAAGTTGCATCATACCATAACGTCAATAGCGCAGTTGGTCTTGCATCCGGCACGGATGCCCTGCATCTCTCTCTCAATGCCCTCGGAATAACCGCGGGGGACGAAGTCATTACGACACCATTCACCTTTATCGCAACTGCCGAAGCGATTGCTTATGTCGGGGCCAAGCCTGTCTTTGTCGACATCAGGAAAGACACGCTGAACACAGATACCTCAAAAATAGAAGAGAAGATCACACCGAATACCAAAGCGATCATTGTAGTGCACATCTTCGGACAGGCCGCGGACATGGATGAGATCATGGCTATAGCCAAAAAACATAACCTCAAGGTCATTGAAGACAGTGCGCAGGCATTCGGTGCCAAATACAAAGGAAAACCAGTCGGCACGATAGGCGACTGCGGATGTTTCAGCTTCTATCCGAGCAAAAACCTCGGGGCCTACGGTGACGGCGGTATGATGATAACCAATAATGAAGAAGCGGCCGAAAGGGTCAGGCTCCTTCGCAACCACGGTACAACCGCCCCTTACCAGCACAGTTTTATCGGATATAACAGCAGGCTCGATGAGATACAGGCCGCGATCCTAAGAATAAAACTAAGGCATATTGACGAATACAACAGTAACCGCAGCAAGATCGCGGAGATATATACATCGATCCTCGGCAATGCCATTCAATGCCCTGTCGAGCTGGATGACCGTACCCATATTTATCACCAGTACACCATGAAAAGCTCTGAAAGAGACAACATCCAGGTCTTACTGAAAGAGCAGAACATACCATCTGTTGTCTACTACCCTCTTCCGCTTCACCTGCAGGGTGCATTCAAGTACCTCGGTTATTTAGATGGCGACCTTCCCGAGAGTGAGGCCGTGGCCAAAGAGGTAATCTCGCTTCCAATGTATCCTGAACTTGATCCGGAAGATGCGAAGTATATTGCGGAGACGGTCTTGAAAGCGATAGGATAAATAAATATTGGGCAAGGCACCGCCTATCCCCTATACTTCTGCACTATTGTTCTGTGCCTTGACACAGTAATGTATACATAAGTAACCGTGCATTTCACTTCATTTGATCCAGGTCTTCAATAAAATCAACTTGTTACATACTGGTATCAATATTGCTTTATATATTAATCTATCGAGTGACTATAAAGCGGATGAGGTACGGAAGCAAGGATAGTCTGACTGGGCGGAAAGGCTTTCCAAGCTTCCGCATCTCCGCCTTCAAGATTCTACTTGTTGATCATCAGGTACTGACCTACATACAGGCGGGCATCGTTCAGATTATTCATCCTCTGGAGTGTCTTTGCGTTGGTATTGAACTTCTTCGCTATAAGCCAGAGCGAATCACCCTTCCTTATCTTATATTTCCCATCAGGCAGGAGCTCGTTCGAGGCATACAGCCTTTCTGAGGAACCTCCACGCAGAGGTATCTTCAGCTTCTGTCCGGCGCGGATAAAGTGCTTCTGCCTTATATTATTCGCCCTTTGAATATATGAGACCTTGGTACGGTACCTCTTCGCTATAAGAGACAGAGTTTCTCCGCTCTTGACGCGGTGGATCACATAGGCGTCCTGCGGGGGTATCCATTTCTGTATATTATCCATTTTTGCGAGCAGCACTTCGCCCTTGTCTGCGGGCACCTTGAGGGAATAAAGAGTTGGCGGCGTGACCTGCTGCCGAAGTTCTGGATTAAGCCCTGTAAGTTCTATATTATCAACTCCGATCTCCTTCGCAAGAACCTTTAATTGGACCTGTTTCGTTATGTCTACTGATTCATATAAAAGAGGCTCCGCCGGATCCTGAAACTCAAAACCGTACTTGGCCGGATCTTTAAGTATATGCAGTGTAGCGAGGAACCTCGGCACATACCTCGCCGTCTCACTCGGAAGCTGTGTGTAGAGGTCCCAGAAATTATCGAGATAATTGATCTGCTGGTTTCTTATCGTTCTGAGAACCCTGCCCTCCCCGCAATTGTATGCGGCAAGAACGGTAGTCCAGTCTCCGAATATCTGGTGCAGTTCCTTCATATAAGCTATCGCGGCAACAGTCGCTTTTTCAGGATCGAGCCTTTCGTCTATCCAGGTGTCCCGCTTCAGGCCGAACTTGTATCCGGTCGAAGGGATAAACTGCCATAGACCGAGCGCGCGGGCACGTGAAAGAGCCCTGACCTTGAACCCGCTCTCTATAAGGGGAAGCCATGCAAGGTCCGCCGGGAGGCCCGCCTCATGCAGCAACTCCCGTATCATTTCCATGTACTTACCCGAACGTTTATAAGACTCTATAAAGAACTTCCGTTCAGGACCCTGGAACTTTTTGATCTCATCTTCCACATGCTTGTTCATTGTAAGCGGAATCTCATTATAGTTCCCGTTAACTGCGGTATATCGGGACGCATAGATCTCTAGTATCCTCTTGGAGATCATAAAACGAAGGTCCTCTTTTTGCTGGATCAGTTCAGGGTTCTCTTCAGTATGCACCTGCATGACAAGCATATAAGCATTATCCAGCGCCTGGATTGCTTCTGTAAGGTTGCCCTCGGACCAGTATTCCTGCGACGCGTTACAGAAATCCAGGGCTGTATCAAGCATATTCTGCTGTTTCTCTTCGTTTTCCTCTTTTGTCAAAACAAGGGAATCGTTGACCAGAGGCTCTTCTTTAACGTGATTTACATCATCCACAACAACTTCTTCCTGCAAAGGAATAATGAGCGGACTGTCATTGTCTTCATTATTGACAGTTTCTGATTGAGGGGCAGCAACAGGGGCTGCCACGTCGGTTCTTTTGACAACGCCTGTGTTGGAGCCACAGCCGAGAGTCAGAACTGTTATGAACAATATTATATATCTGGAAACATGAACGATCATTTAATACCACCTCTAACTATATGTATTTTCGGTTTATCAAACACTTCCCTTAACCTGTTATAAAATTTATATACAACAAGTCAAATATCTTCTATACATTTTACAGGTATGGCTTTGCATAAGTAAACAGGCGCAAGGGGATTATTTCGTCACAGATCTGTTGACGGTTGTTACAGCAAAATTAGAACGGGGATTCTTTTTTTCCGGCCATGGTAAGTGTGGGCGGAAGCAGCATCTTCTTGCCGGGAAGCATGATATTCCAGTAGAGCCATTCAAAACCGAGCTTACCTCCCCAGTTTATCCTCGTCTCTTTCAAAAGGTCGAAGGGCCCGATCAGAGGCAGAGGAAATTTACCGAAGAGAGGTTGGGTCTCGTAATTAAAATCAACAAGAAAGGACTTGCCCTTTTCCGAGACAATAAAACATGTCGAATGGCCGTCATATGCGGGTTCGGGCTCTTTCCCGCTGATCTCACGCAGGAGATTATCGGTTATTATTTCGGCCTCATAATGGGCAACGGAACCGGCCTTTGAGGTCGGGATGTTTGTGGCATCCCCTATGACATAGATATTCTTGTGGTTCAATGCCTTCAGGGTATGTTTGTCCGTCGGGACATAGGTACTGCCGTCATCAAGGCCGGATTCGACGATCACATCATCTCCGACATTGGTCGGCACAATAACCAGGAGATCATATTCTACCTGCTCTCCTTTGAAAGACTTGATGTATTTTCCTTCCCTGCTGACCTCCGAAAGCACAAAGTCTGTAACCAGTGTAATGTTCTTGCTCCTGGCCGCTTCCTGCATGACAAGCCGCCCCTTGGGCCAGTTCGGCATACATTGGATAAAGGGAGTGGAAAGGGTAAGCTCGACCTTGTCCCTTATTCCTTTCTGCCTGAAATACCAGTCAGCAAGAAAGATGAACTCTATCGGAGCCACGGGACACTTGAAGGGTAATGCCGCGACAGACATGACCAGCTTGCCGCCGCTGAAGTTCGCAATGACATTACTGAGCCTTGCCGCGGTCTCCGGGGTATAGAATGAAAAAGCGTTCTCGCCCCATTCATCCATAAGGCCCTCGTTCTCTTCAGGGGCCAGACGGCATCCGGTGCCAATTATCAGCCAGTCATAATCAAAAGTACCGCCTTCGGTCTCGACCCTGTTCTTTTCATAGTTGATGCGTTTCAGCGGATCGATGATAAAGTCTATACCGCCGGATATGTATCTCTTTCTCGATTTTATGATGCTGTTGACGGAACAAAGGCCGAACGGGACAAACAAAAGGCCGGGCTGGTAGACATGGTTATCGTCCCTGTCAATAACAGTGATCGCCCATTCATCACGCGGCAGCGCCTTTCTTAATTTATTCGCAACAGCTGTACCGCCCGTTCCAGCGCCAACGATCACAATCTTCTTCATTAATTCCTCCCTGTCAATTCAATATCTGTATGTGTAGCAGCTTAACGATATAATTATATGTCTTTCAGATATTATGTGTAAAGCCGAATTAAGCGGTGCGCAGCATCCGCTTCAATGAGACTTATGCCCGTAGTATAAAAATTCCCCCGTCCAAAAAAATATTCCTAAAACTATGCAATATGGTTTATAATACTTTTCAAAAAAGAGAGGAGAAATCATGATCAAGAAAATTATTGTTATAGCAATATTGTCACTCGTTCTTTTTCAGAGCTCAGCTTTCGCATTCGATACTGACGGGGAAGTAGTATTCACCGATACCTTTTATGGAGCCGCGATCGGCGGGCTTTTAGGAAGCGCGATGTACGTTGCCGACCAGAACGACTTCGGCGCAAAGATCTCAACCGGGGTGATCATAGGTACTCTTGCAGGTCTGGCTTACGGTCTCAATGAAACAAGCACCTTTGTGGAACTGAAAGATAACAAAATAAAAATGGCCATTCCTACTCCAGTAATTGTTCCTATAGAGGGCGGCGTTCAGTACACTGCTTCCCTTTTCAAGACAAGGTTTTAACTTTAATAAGTAGGGGGGCCGTCTCCGGCCCCCCTTTTTATGCGCTTATCACTCCACAATAACCCGCTCCCTGATCTTGGTTAAAGTCTTTTTGCCTATGCCGTCGATCTTCATGATCTCATCAATACTCTCGAACTTACCATTCTCGGTCCTGTAAGTAACTATCGCTTGCGCCCTCTTCTTGCCGACACCCGGCAGTGCCGCCAGTTCCTTAACTGTAGCGGCGTTAAGATCAATTACCGCCTGCCCCGCATTATTATCAGCAAACGCCATACTACCCAGAAACAGAGCGGCCGCAAAGAGTATCACCACAGAGACGCAGATCCTTGCAAATATATTCCTTTTCATATTTCTCTCCTTTCAAATATTTTTTGGAATAAGAAAACCGGTTTTCAAGACTCCTTAAGTACGCAATTTTAACAATTTGTTCTGATAGAATATACTGTTATTTCTTACAGCATTCAGGGTATACAACAGGCATAAGTTTCGTACGAATAGATGGAATTAAATAATTTCACTATTCAACTCAGCTATATCAGCAGTAGGTAGCAAATAAGATGTATAATAGTTCGTCAAAGAATTAATGGTCGGACGGTTTTGCACAAAATGGGAAAAAGAAAAAAGAGCAAACTGCAGGAACACCTGGAATACGCAGCGGCGTATTTGATCATATCCACTGTACGCCGGGCTCCTGCGGCAATCGTTAAAATTATCAGTAACTTCCTCGGTGACCTTCTCTTCTTTGTTTCGAAAAAAAGGCGCAATATCGCTATCGAGAACCTGCGTCATGCATTCGTTAACGATAAGAGTGAAAAAGAGATAAGGACACTCGCCCGCAATTGCTGCCGGACCTTTTTCGATAATTTTCTCGAAACAATAAAGCTCAATTATTTGTTTAGCAAGCCAGACACCATGAACATGATGAAGGAAAAGACCGCGAACCTGAACGAAACATTTAAAAAGGCCCGGAAGATCCATGATGAATCAGGCGGATGTATATTCGTAACTCCCCATTTAGGCAGCTGGGAGATGACCCCCCGCGTGGCCGCCTCTTCGGGCATCCCTCTTGTGGTCATTGTGAGGCCGTTGGACAATAAACGCCTTGAGCAACTCATATTCGCAAACCGCTCCTCAAGCGGCCAGGTCATTATCTCCAAAAAGAACGCCCTCTCCTCTCTAAGGAGGGCCCTCCGCGATGGCAATTCAGTGGGAATACTACCTGACCAGAGTACTATGAAGGGCCTGATGATAAATTTCTTCGGGCGCACTGCTACAACCACCCCACTCCCTGCCCTGCTTTCTATCGGATACAACAGACCGATCGTTGTCATTTCAGTCTGCCGCGGAAAAGAAGAGTTCCAGTATGAATGTTTTGTCAGCGATCCTATAATGCCCGGTAAGTATACAGACAAAAAAACCGAGATAATCAGATTGACCGAGGAAATGACACGGGAAATGGAATCTATAATACGAAAATATCCGGAACAATACCTCTGGATGCACAACCGCTGGAAAACATACAAGGGCAAAAAAGCCATATTTTCATAGATCTGAGTCCGCCTTACCCCTCTTTCCGCAATTGAATTAACCCCTGAAATAATGATATCTTAACAAGTGCCGAAAAAACTGATGATAAGCGCCGGGGAGGCCTCCGGGGAGCTGTACGGAGCCATGTTGTGCAAAGAGCTCAAAAAGCTCTGGCCCGATATAGAAATTTCCGGTATCGGCGGCCCGCGTATGAAAGAAGAAGGTGTTTCACTGATCGCCCCGATATCACACCTGATGGGCATAGTTGAGGTAGTGAAGCATCTGGGAGAGCTCATAGGGACATTGAACAAGGCAAAGAGCGCCCTGATCAGCAACAGGCCCGACTTACTCGTTCTTATAGATTACCCCGACTTCAATCTGCTCCTCGCTAAAAAGGCAAAACAGGCAGGCATCCCGATACTTTACTATGTCAGCCCGCAGGTCTGGGCATGGCGCAAGGGTAGAAGACACAAGATAGCGGCCCTTGTGGACAAGGTTGCCGTCCTCTTTCCGTTCGAGGTCGATTGCTACAAAGAGACCGGACTCCCGTCTGAATTCGTCGGACATCCCATTACAGAGAGAATGAACATAGGCCGTACAAAGGCCGAACTGAAGTCCGAACTGGGACTCGACCCGGAAAGGGATGTAGTAACATTACTGCCCGGAAGCAGGCCGGGTGAAATAGAGAGACACCAGGGAATTATCCTGGAGCTCGCCAGAAAAATTCATAAAGAGCTCCCTGATATGCAGATCGTTGTCCCGCTGGTCAAGGGGACAAAACTCAATGTAACACTCCCTGACTATACAGTGACGGTCAATAACAGGACCCTTGAAGCAGTGGCATGTTCAGAGGCAGCAGCCGTAACTTCAGGCACTGCAACACTCGAAACAGCCCTGCTCGGCATACCAATGGCCGTCTTCTACAGGACCTCCCCTTTTACCTTTCACCTTGTCAATGCACTATCAAGTATTAAATATGTTGCCCTGGCAAATCTCCTTGCAGGCAAAGAGATCGTTCCCGAGTTTCTGCAAAAGGAAGCAACCCCGGATAATATTTTTAACGCGCTAAAGAAAATACTAACAGACAACGCGTACAGGAACAACATGATCTCTGAACTCGAACAAATAAGAGAGACCATGAAGGGAAAGAACCCTTCTGCCAGGGTGGCAGCAATAGCCGGGGAACTTGCGGGATGGGAAAACAAAGATGCTACTGCTATATAATATTCTATCATCAATAGCACTGCTGCTTTATCTGCCCTGGATCCTTTTCAAAAAAGGTCCCGAGGATAGACGGACGTTCATCAGGGAACGGCTCGGCCTCTCAGAATACTCAAAAACAGATATATGGGTCCATGCTGTTTCAGTAGGTGAGATTATCGCCTCTCTCCCGTTCCTGAAAATGCTGAAAAAGGAATTTCCGCAAAAAAACATCACCGTCTCTACCACAACATACACCGGCCAGAAGATAGCCAGGGAGAGCTTCCCCGAAGCGGACAGGATAATGTATATCCCAGTTGATACAGCCCTCTGCGTAAAAAGGGTGGTTAATGTATTAAAGCCGGAAATATTTGTCGTGATCGAAACCGAGCTATGGCCAATGCTGTTCCAATCACTTAAAGAGAACGGTTCAAGACTCGTCACTCTGAACGGGAGGATATCTAATAATTCCTTCAAGGGCTACAAAAGAATAAAACCTCTCCTGAAATGGCTCCTGCCCAATATCGACTTCTTCTATATGCAGGATGAAGAATACGCCGACAGGATCATCAAACTCGGTGCTGCGCAAGACAGGGTCGGCGTCATGGGGAGCTTCAAGTTCGATATAAACATGAAGGAATCCGGGGACCTGCCGTGGCTCAAGAATATAAAGGGAGATATCCTGCTTGCGGCAAGCACTCACAAAGGCGAAGAGGGAATAATGCTCGATGCATACAATATTATCAAGCAGGAACTGCCAGGACTGAAACTGATAATAGCGCCCAGACACCCCGAGAGGTTCAATGAGGTAGAGGATATTATCAAAGATAGGGACCTTGAATATGTCAGGAGATCAAATATAGAGCAATACGCCGCAGAGGAGCATGATATAATTCTCATGGATACAATAGGTGAACTCTCTATGGCCTTTTCGAGTATCTCGATCACCTTCATAGGCGGGAGTCTTGTGCCGGTCGGGGGCCATAATATCCTGGAACCGGCATACTGGTCCAAACCAATAATATTCGGGCCGCACATGGACAACTTCCCAATCCACGCGGAATTCCTCAAAAAGGATGCCGCGCGCCAGATCAAAGGCCCGGAGGATATGGCAAAGAGTGTGATCGAATTACTCGGCGACAGGACAAAATCAGATAGTATGGGGCAGAACGCAAAAGAGATCGTTGAAAAGAACAGAGGCGCTGTTAAAAGAGCTGTTGAACTTATAAGGAGCTTCATTGGGACCGCTTAGCACAATTTACAACCTTGCCCTGAAATGCAGAAGATACTGCTATGACCACCTGCGAAAACCGAACCGTCTGCCCGCAAAGGTGATCAGCATTGGCAACATCACCCTCGGCGGGACCGGCAAGACCCCGGCCGTGATCGCCCTGGCCCGTGAAGCGAGTAAAAGGGGCCTTAACCCATGTGTGCTGACAAGGGGATATAAGGGCAAATCAAAGGATACATGTTTTATCAGCAAGGGTGATGGTCCCCTGCTCAACGCGGAACAGGCGGGAGACGAGGCATTTCTCATGGCAGAGACACTGAGAGGTGTCCCTATTGTAAAGGGCAGCGACAGGTTCAGGGCCGGTATCATGGCGCTGGAATACGACCAGCTCGCTATCATCAATCTCCCCCAGTCAAGGCTCTTCCTGCTCGATGACGGGTTCCAGCACTGGAGACTCCACAGGGACATCGATGTTCTGCTTATAGACGCGACAAACCCCTTCGGCAACGGGCGGCTCTTTCCGGAAGGAACAATGAGAGAGCCCTTCAGCGCTCTCGAACGCGCGGATATTATCCTTATAACAAAATCGGATGTTGCGACTGACGGTGCGGTATTAGACATCACAGACGAGATCAGAAAATACAGCAACGCTCCTGTCTTCAGAGCGTTCCACAAAACGGTCGCAGTAATAAGCAACTCGGGAGAGACAGAAGGCACGGAAACCTTAGATACTAAAAAGGTATACGCATTCTCAGGCATTGCGAACCCCGCTTATTTCCAGGCATCCTTAAGGTCAATAGGCGCGGAAATAATCGGCTCCAGAAAATTCAGGGACCATCATCTTTACACACAGAAAGAGATAGATGAGATCAGGAAGAACGCCGGGAACCATATGATAATTACTACTGAAAAAGATCTTGTAAAACTCAGAGACCTGAATATACCGGAAAACATCTCGGCCCTTAAAATTGAATTCTCGGTAGATAAAGATTTTTATGATCATATATTTAATATGCTTGAAGGAGGGTTTCATGATCAAGACCATAAAAGTTAAAACAAACACAAGGACCGAATTCGTAAACATAACATCCCATGTAAGAAAGATCGTTGATGAGTCAGGCACAAAGAGCGGCATATGCTATATCTATGTCCCGCATACCACTGCAGCTGTAACTATCAATGAAGGCGCTGACCCGGCCGTTGTAAGGGACATGACATCAACACTTAACGAGCACTTTCCACAGAGGGCCGATTACCATCACATGGAAGGCAATTCAGATGCGCATATCAAGACCTCACTTGTCGGTTCTTCAGAGACTATTATCATCGAGAACAACAAACTGCAGCTCGGCACATGGCAGGCTATATACTTCTGTGAGTTCGACGGGCCGCGCGACAGGACCGTCCATGTAAAGATCATGGGAGAATAGGCGCTAATCTTACCTACCGGTCCTCCAGATACTTGACTTCTGCCCTGCCCTGCCCCACCCATAGTGACCGGACCAAAGACAGCGGCGAATTTACCGAGCATATTATAGAACCCGATAGTTAATGGAAACCCTCAGATCCTGATCACTGAATCTTCGCCCCCGAATGCGTTCTGCTTATATTCGTCGGCAGACCAGTCGTTCTCCCAGCGGCTCGAATCAATTAGATATCTGAACCTGTATTCATTGCCGCAGGGGAGTTTCAGGGTTGCCGTAAAACTGCCGTTCTTGAGTTTTTTCATAGGAGTATCGCTAAGGTCCCAGTTATTGAACTCACCAACAACTGTAACAACCGTGGCGTCAGAAGCAGCCTCTTGCGGCAGTCTAAAGGTAACATTGCATACGTTCCCGGTCTTTAGATACTGTTTTTTAACACCTATGCCCTCTTTCCTTTTCACTACATTATTCGTTTTTGACTGTTTAGCGGCCTTTTTTTTCACGGGCTTTTTTGCTTTCATTATATTTGTCCCCCCATATTTTTACATTATTTAATTTATGATAATTTCAATAGGTTGCCCTATTATAACTTATGTTTTTATACAATCTACGATTCGACCAATATAATTATGACCATTGTCCTGAACCGCCCATTCGCAATCCATAGGGGAAATAATTTTATCATATCGATCAATTCTGCTGCATTATATACATTATCTCATAAAAATATCCTCCTGCATAAAAGGGGACGGCTCATTCCAATATATACAATAAAGAGCGCCACGTGACAACGAGTCAAATGGCGCTCTCTATCCTATCGCTCAACAATCTCCTTTTTACTTAGCCGATCCGCAGCATGAGTCAAAGCAACTCTTGATATTCTCATCTGAACAGCAGTTTTCAAACATGGTCTTGCATTTTTCCTTAATATTCTCACCTTCGATCTCGATCTGAAATCCCTTATCGGTTTCAGTGACCTTGCAATTACAGCAATCTTTTTTCATTTACCTCACCTCCTTTCTTATCTTATTGTTTTGCAACCATCGAACATTAGAGATAAAAAAAATCACTTCAGGAAATCTTTTATCTCTTCTACAACATCCTCGTTGACCATGCATATGTACGTCTGCCCTTCCCTCTTGCAAGTAATGAGTCCCGCGTTCTGAAGTTCCTTAAAGTGGTGCGAGATAGTTGACCGAGAAAGATCCATGCAATCACAGATCTTTGTAAATGCCTTCTCAAGCCCGCCCTTTACACAGCAACTGGGCGATTCATCCTTGAACCTGAACTCTGCTCCCACCTTAGATCCTTTGGGTGCGCAGCAGTTCTTGTAGATCATCATGAATATCTTCAGCCTCTGCTCATTTGAGAGTGCCTTGAAGATTTTTGCATAGTTCGATAGTTTCATGAACATAGAATAGTTTATTTTTCAGCTCCTGTCAACCTTTTTATTTCCTGCTTATTTAATTATGAGTATTGATTATAATTCTGTTTAGGATTAGAATTTAGGATGAAGGGATTTTTGAAATGTTAAATAAATTAAAACTGATCGTAAATCTCGGCATCTACAGGCTTCAGGGCCTCCTCAAGCTCGAACGCTCTGATATTATGAAGGCAATAAACGAGTATTACCGTCCCGCTTTCCAGAAACTGGATAAAAAAGATATCGGCGTAATCCTTCCTCACTGCCTGATAGGTGACAAATGCCCCGCCAAATTCTCAAAGACAGACGGGATCATCTGTAAGAAATGCGACCTCTGCGGTTGTGCCGGGATACAGGGATCTGCATTAAACAAGGGATACCAGTTCTATATTACCCCGAGCGTCGGGTTCACAAAGAGATTGGTCCACAGGAAAGAGCTGAAAGGGATCATCGGGGTCGCATGTGATTACGAGATTGAAAAAGGG
>BDTS01000069.1 GCA_002897915.1 bacterium BMS3Bbin09
GCGTTGCCTCGCCCTATATATTAAATGCCAAAAAAAGAAAAAAGCCACAGAAAGGTTTTGACCGAGATCTACGACAGGCTCTACGGTCATTTCGGCCCGCAGCACTGGTGGCCGGGTGACACACCGTTTGAGATAGCGGTGGGGGCCATACTTACCCAGAACACGAACTGGGGCAATGTAGAGAAAGCCATCACTAATTTAAAGAAAGAAAAAAAGCTTAGCGCCAGGGCATTGCACGCTATCTCTCGCAAAAAACTCGCTTCCTTGATCAGGCCGGCCGGCTACTTCAATATAAAGGCGGACAGGCTCAAACACTTTATCGATTTCCTTGCGGACCACTATAACGGCAGCATGAAAAAGATGGGGGCGGAAGAGACAATGTCCCTGAGAGAGAGGCTTCTCAATGTAAAGGGGATAGGTCCGGAGACAGCGGATTCGATCCTGCTCTACGCGCTCGAAAAACCTGTCTTTGTGATAGATGCGTACACGAAAAGGATACTGTCACGGCATAAACTTGTGTCGGAAAAAATGGTATATCACGATCTGCAGGATATCTTTCATGAGAATTTGCCGCAGGACGTGAAGTTGTTCAATGAATATCACGCTCTCATAGTTATGCTCGGCAAGGAGTTCTGCAGGCCGAAGCCAAAGTGTGATGGCTGTCCTCTCCAGAGTTTATAAAAAAACCCCCGAAATCTTATAATAGATCTGTGAGATCGATCTTTCGAAAATCCCTGCCCGTAATTATCATAATATTTTGGGTCCTGATGATGGGACTGCTCCTAAAGCAGGAACTCTTTGACGAAGGGAAGACCGCTGCATATAAGCCCTTTCTTTCAAAGGACAAGCTCCTTTCAGACCAGTGGATGGGGATATATTTCAACGACTCACCGGTTGGTTTTGTCCACACATTGATTGAACCGGATACTTTTAAGAAGGGCGGTTCGGGCTACCGTATACTGAACGATACCCGGATGAACTTCATGCTGTTTCAAAAAAGGAGTCTGGTCCGGTTTGAGGCAGAGGTATTTGTAGATGAGGACTACCGCCTCAGAAACTTTGATTTTAGTCTCAGTTCGGGTGCGCATGAAATGGGTGTTTCCGGCAAGGTCATCGGAGAGTTTATGGAGGTCGAAATAGATTCCCGGGGGAAAATATCAAAGAAGAAGATCAAGCTGCCGCAGGAGGAAGGCGTGATCCTCGCTAACATCGTCAGCCCCTTCCATTCATTCGGGGAACTCAAGGTCGGTAAACGCTACAGCCTGAAGGTCTTTAATCCTTTCAGCCTCGAACTTGAATCACTTGCACTGGATGTAACCAAAAAAGAAAAAACTCTGTATAACGGGGAAGAGATCGAGGTGTATGTTGTCAAGTCGGATTACCGCGGACTCGAGCAGACTTCATGGGTCAGCCCGGAGGGTGAGGTCATAAGAGAAGAGACCGGCATGGGTTGGGTACTGCTAAAGGAGGATGCCAGTATTGTAAGCCGTATGCGCAATAACGCTTCCAATAAGGACATTGAACTGGCTGAGCTTGTCTCGGTGCCTTCGAACGTTGAACTGCGTAAAGGCGTGAATCATGTCAGGATCATAATATACGGAGTTGGGGAAGGCTTTGACCTTGAAAGTCAGCGGCAGAGGATAGTTGAGAGAAAAGGTGAAAGCAAGATCATAGAGATAAACACCGAGCCGGTTGATATAGAGGAGGCGCTCTCCCTTCCGATAGATGAGATGCATGAATTTCTGGAACCTTCTGATTTTATTCAGTCTCGAGATGACGATATCATATCACTTGCGCGCAGAATTGTCGGCAGTGAGAAGAACAGCCTTATTGCGGCCCAAAAGATAAACCAGTGGCTTTTCAAGAATATCTACAAGGTCCCGGTCGTGAGTATTCCTTCGGCAATAGACGTGCTTAAGACGAGGGAGGGTGACTGCAATGAGCATACGGTCCTCTTCGCGGCGCTGGCACGTGCAGCCGGTATTCCTGCAAAGATCAATGTAGGGCTTGTTTATACCGGAGGGCGCTTTTACTACCACGCATGGCCGGGGGTCTATGTCGGCAAATGGGTCGAGATGGACCCGACATTCGGGCAGGACATTGCCGATGCAGGCCATATCAAGCTCCTTGAAGGAGATATAAACAGACAGCTCGATATTGTAAAGCTACTGTCCAAAATTAAACTGGAGGTAATCGAACAGAGATGATAAAGATAGAGGATCTTACTAAAAGCTATGGTGATCTGACGGCACTTGATTCGCTTTCTCTGGATATACCGGAAGGAGAGTTCTTTGCGTTTCTCGGTCCGAACGGAGCGGGCAAGACGACCACTATCAAGCTGCTGACAGGGCTTCTCCGCCCTACCAGGGGCACTGCATATATCTGCGGCCATAACATAGAGCGTGAATACATCAAGGCAAAGTCCCTGATAAGTTATATCCCGGATTTCCCATTCCTGTATGACAAACTTACCGGACGGGAGTTCCTTGATTTCGTCGTTCAGCTCTATCCCGGGCACGGCGCGCCCGAACAGGCCGCGTTGCGGGATGAACTTCTGCACCAGTTCGGGCTCGAGGCCCAGCAGCACCATCTGATAGAGAACTATTCGCACGGCATGCGCCAGAAAGTGGTTTTTGCAGCAGCGCTCCTTCATAAGCCCCGTGTCATGATAATAGACGAACCCATGGTGGGGCTGGACCCATATTCTGCACGTATCGTAAAGGACATACTCAAGACAAGGGCGAAAGAGGGAGTTACTATATTCCTTTCGACCCATACCCTTGATGTTGCCGAGGAACTGGCCGACCGGATCGGCATCGTAGACAAGGGAAAGCTGATCGCCATGGGCACGGTAGCGGAATTGAGCGAGTCGGCCGGTATCAAGGGGAAGCTGGAAGATGTCTTCCTGCGTTTGACCCAGGAAGATATAGAATGAACATGGTGAGGGCCATATACGGCGCACGCTTTAAGATAATGAGCAACAAGCTCTCGGGTGTGTGGGATCATTCGCTTCTCAAGGTTGTTGTCGTATGGCTCATGGCCGCGGGGATAATAGCCGCACTTTTCTATGTGCCTTATGAGTCGTTCCTCTTTCTCAAGACCATGGGGCACTTCGGGATCGTGATCATTGACCGTATGATCTATCTGCTTTTTATGGGCCTCTTTATCATGCTCATCTTCTCGAACTGCATTATATGCTACTCAACGGCGTACAAGGCGGGTGAGACTACCTTTTTCTTTACCATGCCCATTGATCATGCCGACCTCTTTTTTGTTAAATTCCTTGATTCGATATTTCTAAGTTCATGGATGTTCTTGAGTTTCCTGATTCCGATCCTGAGCGCCTATGGCGTGGTCAGGGACCTCGAGTGGACATTTTATGCCTCGATGTTCATATTCTTTGTCCCGTTCGCGGTTATTGCCGGGGCGATCGGGTGTCTTATTACAATGTTCGCGGTCAGGTTCATTCCCATGAGGCTTTACAGGATGTCCGGCATATTGACTGCCGTTATTTTTATCGTGGGCTGTGCCTGGCTCTTCCTTAGCGGCAGGGCCGCGGCCCAATCGGAGAACGAGGCCGTCTTTATGCTCACGAATATCATACCCCATTTCGGGTTTACCCAGTTTGCCTTTGGACCTAACTACTGGATCAGTGAAGGTATATTTAAGGTGATTTCCGCCTCATATCAAAAGAGCGCGTTCTGGCTGCTTCTTCTTATAAGCAACGCGCTGTTTCTCGGTCTTGTAGTGTATAAATTCTCAAGGACTATCTATTACCCGGGGTGGGTGAGAAGCTCATTTGCAGGCAGTAAGAAGAAATACGGTGACAGGGAGGGTCTTGTTGAAAAGCTCCTTCGGAGTTCGGGGTTTATAAAGCCCGCAATGCAGGGGCTGATCATGAAGGACATCAAGTTATTCTGGCGCGACCCGCTGCAATGGTCGCAGTTCACGATATTTTTCGGCCTGCTGGCCATTTATTTCGCCAATATCCGCAACCTCGGATACCAGGACGTAGTGCCCTTCTGGAAGAACATTATAAGTTTTCTGAACCTGGCGGCCACGCTCCTGACGCTCGCTTCTTTATCAGTGCGGTTTGTCTTTCCGCAGCTGAGCCTTGAGGGCAAGAGGTTCTGGATACTCGGCCTGGCACCCATTCAGGTGAGGGAACTGCTGATGCAGAAATTCTGGCTTAACAGCATTGCCTCAATCTGTATCAGTCTGCCGTTAATTATGATCTCGAACTATATGCTTGATGTCTCGTCACAGATGATGTCATTGTCACTGCTGGTCGTCATTTTAATGTGTTTTTCCCTGACAGCCCTTTGTATCGGGCTCG
>BDTS01000070.1 GCA_002897915.1 bacterium BMS3Bbin09
AGCTTGTCCCTGTCCAGTGTCCCCGGGTTGGCCTCTATTGTCGATTCGTGATCGTCAATGAAATTAAAATGTTCAAAGATGTGGTTTACTAAGTTCGAGAGCTGGTCCGCTGTCAGCACGGTGGGGGTTCCCCCTCCGATATAAAGGGTCGAGAGCGGCCTGTCCACGTGGATAGAGGATATCTCTTTCTTCAGAGCAGCTAGATAATCGGCGGCTTTTTCGGGCGTGTATGGACCTGACACAAAATCGCAATAAATGCACCTTTTCACGCAAAAGGGGATATGAACATACAGTGATATCGACATGAGGTAATTTTACCAGAGTTGACGATTTTCCTGAAATCCCGGAAAAAGACTAAGAAAGCTTTTTTATGAATGCCGTGAAATCTTTGATAGCAGAGGGGATGCTTTTGTGAACGATCTTATAGTCTAATTCCTCATACTCATGTACAAGGATATTTCTGAGTCCTGCACTGAGGGCCAGACTTTCACTCAATTTCTTACTTATTATCTTTAACTCGCCTGCTCGCAGAAAAGCAGCTTTGTAGGACGCCGGAGACGGTTCCCCTTTATCTGAAATCATATGGAAGACAATGTCACTGGCTGTCGTCACAAGCAGTTCGAGTATACGTTCTATTTCATAATGCTTCTGCATGAATTCATCAAATGTGATCTTCTTATATGGCAATAGATCATTAAGGTAATTCGTGATGGATTCGAGTTTCTTCTTTACGACTTCAGGCGACATCAGATACCTTTCTTACAAAGTTTTTCAGATATTTACCGCGCATATTACGGATTTTATCTGTATCGAGATAGAGCTTCCAAGCTCGTAATTTATCCATTTCAAAAAGATTTTTCTTTTGTTCAAAAAGGCATACACCTTTCATGAATATTTCATAAAGGAGCAGGGGGTCTGTGTCTGCCGTAAGCAGGACAAGGTCTATCTTCTTCCCCATGAAAAAGTCATCAAGCTTATAAATAAGATCAAGCTTTGAAATGTTTGTCCCTTTTTTCAACTTTACTGCCAGATCAATATCGCGGGAAATTTCATGTTTATTACCGGCGGAAGAGCCGAAAAGAACGAGCAGGTCAATGCCGTGAGTCTTGCAAAAAGTTTTAATTCCCCTGATTTTCATATCTTAATCTTAAGAATGGATGGAGGCATTGTCAAGAAATTTCTATTTAACAGGCATTAATGAATAAAATTAAATAGTTGTGTGATATAATTTCACGAATGCGGGACATTGATCGATTTAGAGAAAATCTCCAAGTTTTAATATTAAAATTTGAGAAGGACAAGAATCACTATCTCTCAAAAGGCTATCCCGAAGCGCAGGTTAGAGTTGATTTCTTAAATCCTTTTTTTAAGTCACTCGGCTGGGATATTGAGAACAAGGCCCATAAGCCGCCGCATGAAAGAGACGTCATTGTTGAGCTGTCTCCAGAGACAACACTCAGACCGGATTACAATTTTCGCATAAACGGCGCTACCAAGTTTTTTGTCGAAGCAAAGGCCCCTTCTGTTGTGCTTGGTAATGTTGACCACATCCTTCAGGCAAAGAGCTATGCATGGTCCACCAAAGAGGTCTATTTTGTAATCCTCACCGACTTTGAAGAGTTCAGGCTTTATGACGCTTCCCTTAAGCCGAATCCGAAGTTCCCGGATGAGGGGCTTATCTTTGATTTCAAATACACTGAATATCCAGATAAGCTTGAGAAGCTGTGGGAGTTGTCAAAGGAGAGGGTTGAGCAAGGTTCGCTTGAAGCCCTTCTTCCCAAAGATACTAAGAGCAAGCGCCTCAGGATCCCTCCTGACAAATCCTTTCTTGAAGACCTCACAATATGGCGGACAGAGCTTGCGAAGGACATTCATAAGCGTAATCCTGAATTTGATGTAAACCTTCTGAATGACGTTGTTCAGAGAATGCTGGATCGGATCATCTTCATTCGCATCGCAGAGGATAGGAGGATTAGACCCGACAGGGAGCTGTGGGAGATCGTTGCTCAGTGGAAAGAAGAAGGCAGACGGAAGTCCATCATGACGCATCTGAAAGACCTTTTCCACGAGATCAACGACGACCTTAATGGAGATATTTTCAAACCACATGCCTGTGAAACGGCAGACGTGGATTCAGTCATAATGGCGGAGCTAATTGAGAGCCTTTACTTTCCCAAAAGCCGCTACCGTTTTGACGCAATTGGCGTTGAGCTTCTTGGCAGCATCTATGAGCGTTATCTCGGAAGCACGATACGGGTAACGCCTCAAAGGGTCAAGGTAGAGGAAAAACCGGAAGTTAGAAAGGCAGGCGGCGTTTACTACACGCCGAAATATATTGTTGATTATATCGTTAAAAACACAGTCGGCAAAGTCATTGAGGGAAAGACGCCGAGGCAGATAGAGAAGATAAAGATACTCGACCCGGCCTGTGGCTCCGGCTCATTTCTGCTCGGCGCGTATCAGTATCTTATTGATTACCATATTAATTATTACCGCCAGCATCCTAAAGATAGATTAACTCTGGAGCATCCTTATTTTAAAAGGGATATTCTTGAAGAAGGTCTGACCATTCATGAGAAGGCACGGATACTGAAGAACAATATTTTCGGGGTGGATATTGACCCGCAGGCGACAGAGATAACCATGATGAGCCTCTATCTCAAGGCACTGGAAGGCGAGAGGGGCATATTACCGAAGAAACAGCACTTGCTGCCGTCTCTTGGCAATAACATTAAATGCGGCAATAGTCTTATCGGTTATGACATTCTCGATGGCAAACTCTTTGACGATGACACAAAGAGCAGGATCAACCCCTTTGACTGGAATTCAAAGTCAGTTGGTTTTGGAGAGATAATGGAGAATGGCGGGTTTAATGTAGTAATCGGTAATCCGCCGTATGTGAGGCAGGAGACGATAGGAGAGTTTAAAGAATATTTTCAAGGACACTATGAGGTTTATCAGGGCACTGCCGATCTATACGCTTATTTCATCGAGAAAGGCGTCTCGTTACTGAGGGACAAAGGACTATTCAGTTACATAGTTGCAAACAAATGGATGCGGGTAAATTATGGCATATCTCTCCGACGCTGGCTTAAGAAACAGCGTATTGAAGAGATTATCGACTTTGGCGACCTGCCAGTATTTGAAGGAGCTACGACATATACTTGTATAATCCGAATACGCAATGCGTCGGCAGCATCATATTTTGAAGCAATACAGGTTGATACATTGAACTTTAATAATCTTACTGATTATGCTGCAGATATTGCTTATCGCGTTAATAAAACAGCCCTATCCGACAAGGGTTGGTTCCTTGCAAATGAACAGTCGCAGGAGCTTTTCGATAAACTACGGTCAATTGGTGTGCCATTGAGGGATTATGTTAAAGGACAGATTTATCGAGGCGTCTTAACCGGCTTAAATAAGGCATTTGTCATTGACACTGAGACAAAGAACCTATTGGCAGAAGAAGACCCGAAAAGCGTGGAACTTATAAAGCCTTTTCTCGTGGGACGCGACATTAAACGTTATGCGCCTTCAGTAAGTGACAAGTATCTGATATTTACAAGACGTGGAGTTAATATCAAGAAATATCCGGCAATTGAACGATATTTATTGGCTTATAAAAAACAGCTTACACCTAAGCCGAAGGATTGGAAAGGTGACGAGTGGCCGGGACGAAAGCCGGGAACATATAAATGGTATGAGATTCAAGATGCTGTGGATTATTATTCCGAATTTGATAAGCCTAAAATTCTTTGGCCTGGTATAAGTTCAGAGGTTACAGCATTTGCTTTTGACGAGAAAGGCTTTTATGGAAATGATAATACCCAATTAATTATTGCCAATGATCGTTATTTACTTGGAATACTAAATTCAAGACTGATGCGATTTATCCTCACACACATTTGCGATAGAGTTCAAGGTGGTTTTTACAGGCTAAAAATTATTTATATTGAGCAACTCCCTGTCCGTCGCATTAAACTTAATAATCCTTCCGAAAAAACCTTTCACGACAAGCTCGTCTCCCTTGTTGATAAGATACTTGAACTCCACAAAAAGAAAAACTCCAGTCCTCCATCAGCAGAAAGAGAAAAAGTTGAACGTGAGATTGCGGTCATGGATGAGAAGATAGATGATATCGTCTATGGGCTTTATGGAGTGACGGAGGAGGAGAGGAAGATAATTGAGGGGTCTCTCTAATGCGCTTAAGGTAGGTTAATGGAAAATTACACTCAACAGTTCAAGATCGATATTGGAGACATGGTGTTGAAAAAACACCGAATCTATATTGATACGAAATACTGGATTTATATGCGTGATGCCTTTCTTGGAAAGGAACCTCTAATAAGAATAGAAATTTACAAAAAACTAAGAGACCTTGTTCAAAAAGAAATTGTAATTTGTCCTTTAAGCCCCCATATATTTTTAGAACTTATGAATATAGGGGACAAAGAAAAGAGATTGATTATGGCACAGGTAATGGATGAGTTAAGCCGTCAAGTTTGCTTTATATCGCCGCTTAATATAGTGGGACAAGAACTCCTTAGCTTTGTGCGTAACTGTCAGGCCAAAGCCGAAAGGAAATCCCTCTTTATTCCCACAAGATATGTCTTTACAAAAGTCCCCTTTGTTATGGGAGAGCTTTATCCAACAATAGAGGGAATTTCTGATGAACAAATGAATGATATGCGAATTCAATTTTTTGATCACCTTTCAAAATTCACGTTAGTTGAAATATTAAATACTTTGAATAGTGATTTTCCTGAAAGAAATTCTGAGGATCTGATTGCCCACCTCAATAAAGGGAAGGACGATAATCAGGACTGGAAGTCCTTTCATGAAGTATTTATGTATGAAATTGCTGGAATCTTGGACATCGTAAAAGATGATATTGAAAAACTCTGGATATATCTTTATGCAAATGATAAGGGCTGTTCTATTACTCCAGAAGAAATACACAAATCAGAATGTGTTAAGTTATTAACGAATTTGATTTACCACTCATTTGATCAGAAAAAAATCAATAGAGAGCTGCCTTTTTTTCATATAAACGCTAGTCTTTATGCTTTCGTCAGATATAATAAGGGGCAGCGATATGATAAGAATGATTTTATTGATTTTTCGCATACGGCCTGGGCATTACCATATTGTGATGCCTTTCTTACAGAAAAACCATTGCATGATTGGATAAGAAATAATAAACTGATGTTGGATAAGGTTTATAAAACAAAGGTGGATTACAAAGAAGAAGCAGTTCTTGATTATCTTAATACATTATGAAACCGAAGATAAAAACAGGTCTCGACTTATTTGAGAAGAAATGGCCCGGACAATTAAAGGGTGCGAGGGCGGGACTCATTGTGCATCCCGCCTCTGTTAATCGGAAGCTGGAGCATGCGGCCTATCTCTTCCAAAAGAGCCGCAAGGTCGAACTGAAGGCAATCTTCGGCCCGCAGCACGGTATCCTCGGGGAGACCCAGGACAATATGGTTGAATGGAAGAGTTTCAAAGATAAAGGAACAGGACTCCCTGTTTACAGCCTCTATAGCAAGACACGCAAGCCTGAGCCTTCAATGCTGAAGGACATAGATGTACTCGTAATAGACATGCAGGACGTTGGGTCCCGCTATTATACATTTATCTGGACAATGGAACTCTGCATGCAGGCATGCAGCGAGCTTGGCATATCGGTTGTGATACTGGACAGGCCGAACCCGATTGGCGGAAAGCTTACTGATGGGCCGGTCCTTGATGCTGATCATTCATCTTTTGTCGGGCTCTGTCCTCTGACCATTCGTCACGGAATGACTATTGGAGAGATCGGGAGCTATTTAAAGAGCGAATTTAATCCTGCTCTGGATCTTCATATCATTAAGATGGAATCCTGGAAGCGGGAGATGTTATTTGATGAAACAGGCCTTCCCTGGGTCATGCCTTCTCCGAACATGCCGACGCTGGATACTGCTCTCGTTTATCCGGGCATGTGCCTGCTTGAAGGCACGAACCTGAGCGAGGGCAGGGGCACTACACGTCCGTTCGAGATATTCGGGGCGCCTTTTATAGCCCCGGAGATACTGATAAAGAGACTCGACAGGTTTAAGCTCCCCGGGGTCGTTTTTAGACCGTTAAATTTCGAACCGACATTTCAGAAGCACGCCGGGAAGCTCTGCGGTGGTGCGCAGATACATGTGACGAACAGAGGCAGGTTTAAGGCTTTCAAAACAGGTACGGCTATTCTGAAGGCTGTGTATGACCTTTACCCCCGCAAGTTCAAATGGAACATGCCGCCGTATGAGTATGAGCAAAAGAAGAAGCCCATAGATATCCTCGCCGGGACCGACAGGTTTCGGAAAGATATCGAAAGCGGGAAGTCTCTTAATCAAATGGAACAGTGGTGGGATGAGCAGCGGCTGGGTTTCAACAAGAAGGTTAGAAAGAAATATCTGATCTATTGAGAGTCAGGAAGTTTACTTTTCATGCTCCTTATCCATTGGGAAACTGTCGGCAATATTCGTATAGCGTCATACTGGCCGCGGTTGCGGCGTTGAAGCTATGGGGAAGGCCGTATACCGGGATCTCAACCACATCGTCTAATATATTAAGGATATCTGCCGTTAATCCGGTGCGTTCGTTACCCACTACCAGCGCAGTACGTCGCGAGAAAACGTAGTTATGCATGCTCGTTGAATTGGTGGTCTGTTCAAGACCCACCAGACGATAGCCGTTATTACGCAGCTTTTGGAGCACCGGCGCCAATGTTCGATGAACTGAGATCTTCAGCTCAAAAATACTATCCCGGGCGATTTTTGAAATAAGGCTCGCATTGCCGGTTAAAATAAGCTGCTCGACAGCGCAGGCACTTGCTGTCCGGGCAATGCTCGAGACATTAACGTTACTGCGCATGGGGGCGCAAGCAATAACAAGCTCGCGTGGACGCGTAAGTCTGGATCCGGTTTTGTGACGTTGGTGCACGAATTGGCTCATTTTGGAGTTTCTCCATAGTTGGGTATAGAGAGAATTGAATTAGACATAGGAAAATTAGGGGTCCTTTCTGATGTATAAATAATTAAGGCTTTACTTGCTGCTGTTGACCTTTGTTTTCAGCTTCATCAGCCTGCTGCAGTTCTTCGATAGACGGCAGGCTTTTGTTAAGGACTGCAAGCCCTACTATACCTGACAATGCGGAACCTATTATGATCCCTATACGCTCATCAAAAGGATAACTTGCCCCTGGCCCGTGGAAGGCGAGGGTGCCGATAAAGATACTCATCGTAAAGCCGATGCCGCAGAGAATGGATACCCCGTAAAGTGAGCTGAAGGATATGGACCTGGGGAGCCTCGCTATATTTAATTTTATTGCGATCCAGCAAAAAAGAAAGACCCCTATCTGTTTTCCTATGAAAAGACCTGTTCCGACACCGACAGATACATTGTGAAATATATAGGCGGCAGTTGCGCCGTGCAGGCCGATTCCTGAATTCACAAAGGCGAACACAGGCAGTATAAAGAACGCGACTGTGGTATGAAGGTCATGCTCCAGTTCCTTGAGCGGGGAGCCGCCTCTTCTTCCCTTGAGCCGCAGCGGTATGAACATAGAGAGAATAACACCTGACAGTGTCGCGTGGATACCAGATTTCAACATTGCCAGCCAGAGGATGAACCCTACCACAAGATAAGGACTCCTTTCAGCGATCCTGCTTTTATTCAGAATGTACAGTATAACCATACAGACAGCTACAACTACTAGTGCGGCAAGAGAGATGTCCATTGTATAGAAAATAGCGATTATAATGATGGCTCCGATGTCGTCAAAGATCGCGAGTGATGTCAGGAATATCTTGAGGCTGACCGGGACGCGCGAACCGAGCAGAGATAATATCCCGAGTGCGAAGGCGATATCGGTCGCAACCGGAATGGCCCAGCCTCTCATGCTCACCGGATTGGAATCGTTGAACAGATAATATATAACCGCCGGGACTATCATTCCACCGAGAGCGCCTATGGCCGGCAGCATGACATTCTTTATCTTTGAGAGCTGGCCATCAATAATTTCGCGTTTCAGCTCCAGACCCACAAGTAGAAAAAATGCAGTCATCAGTCCGTCGTTGATCCAGTGGATGAGGTGCTTGGTCAGATTATATTTACCGATAGCAAGCGTAACATTGGTCTCGACCAGATCATGGTAGTAGTGGGACCATGGCGAATTGGCCAGGATCATGGCAGAGAACGCGGCCACCATGAGCATTATACCGCCCGAGGATTCAAGCTGCAAGAAGTCTTCTATTATTGAGATTTTTCTGGCTTTATGCATGATTTATCGTGTTGACTCCCAAAACTACAAAAATGTCAGAAACTATTATAAATTCGATAGTTATTATGCTCCATCATTCCAGAAATTTCAATATTGGAATGTCAAATAATTAATTGGGCCAACTTGTAACGGAATGCCTTTTCCGTATATATTAAGTGCCAATGGATAAGAACAGGATAAATATCTTTATACTTGCCGCGGGCCGTGGAGAGAGGTTGAGGCCGATCTCGAACCATTTCCCAAAACCCCTGATGCCGGTCCTGGGTAAAACCGCTTTGCAGCGCGTGATAGAACGCGTATCCGCTCTCCCCATTAAAGGGATAGGCGTGAATGCTTGCTTCATGAAAGTGAAAGTCCGGGAATGGGTCGATCAATCTCAGTTCAAAGATGAGATCACCCTCTTTGAGGAGGATGCGGTCATCGGAACCGGCGGGGCATTAAAGAACGCTGAAGGGTTTTTGGGTGACTCGGCCTTTCTTGTGCATAATTCAGACGTGCTCTCTGATATTGATCTTAATAAACTCCTTGAGCATCATAATGCATCAGGCAATCTCGCTACACTTGCCGTACATGATTACCCGAAATTCAATACAGTTCTTCTCGATGAGAACGGATATCTTATTGACGTAATGGCGGGTTTGAAATACCCAAAGGGCACTCTGCCCGCCCCTACGGTGGCCTTTACCGGCATTGCCGTATATGGACCCGGCTTCCTGAAGTTCCTGCCTGATGGCGCGTCAAGTGTTGTTGACGCATGGCTGAAGGGTGTTGCAGCTGGTGAAAGGATCGGCACGTTTGATGTGACAGGACACTACTGGACCGATATAGGGACACTGTCTACTTATGCATCGGCGGTCTTTAATATGTTAAGGCAGGATGGAGAGACAGTGTACGTTCATCCTTCAGTAAAGAAGTGTGAAGCCCTGGAGATGCAGGGGTATGTTGTGATCGAGGATGGATGTGACCTGAGGGGGATTGCTTCTTTAAATAACTGTATCCTGCTTCCTGGCTCCAATGCAGGGGCGTTACCCCCCCATCCCCCCCTTGCTAAGGGGGGGCTAAGGGGGGGTGAGAACTACATAATGGGCCCGGGGTTCAGGGTGCTCCTGGAAGATGCAGATATGTTCGGTCCCACTCAAGAAGGAAGACAGCTTATAGGCACGGGCGGCTCGGACAGAAAATATTACAGAGTAACAAACGGGGAGGGGACGCAAGTGCTCATGCAGTGCGATGAGGATGATCCCGAATATGAGCGTCACCTGGAATACACCCGGTTTTTTACTAAGCATGACGTTCCGGTCCCGCAATTAATAAGCGCCGAGCCTGAAAATATGCGTGCAATATTCGAGGATGCGGGGGACATGTCGCTTTACAGCTGGCTGAAATGCCCTCGCACCGGTGAAGAGAGCGAAAGTATTTATAGGAAGGCCCTTGACGCGGTTGTCAGTATGCATACTATTTCAGAAGAGGCCTTTCTGGAATTCCCACTTCTTGGCAAAAGGGTCTTTGATCATGAATACTTCCAATGGGAGACGGATTATTTTATTGAGCGGTTCGTGAAAGGACTTTGGGATATAAGTATTTATAAGGGCGTTATTCTTGGGAAAGAACTGGATGCACTTGCGCTAATGGCTGATTCTCTACCGAAGAACGTTATCCATCGTGATCTCCAGTCGCAGAATATTATGGTCATTAAAGATGGAGTGCGGCTGATCGATTTTCAGGGCGCGAGGATTGGGCCGCCAGCGTACGATATCGCCTCACTCTTGTGGGACCCTTATCATTGCCTTGATGATGCCTTGAGGGAACGGTTGATCGGATACTATGTCGAACTTATGATCGCGAAAACAGGTGGTTTTGACGAGAGTTCATTCAGGGACTCGCTCGTTACATGCAGGCTCCAGAGGCATATGCAGGCGCTTGGGGCCTACGGTTTTCTCTCAAAGGTGAAAGGAAAGAAGTACTTCCTGAAGTATGTGCCTGAAGGTCTGAGGATGCTTAAGGAAGACATTGAGTTTGTCGGGGATAACTATCCGATATTAAAAGAAATTATCATGGGATTGTAAGGGCAATTCATGAATTGCCCCTACGTTATATGATCTCTTCAGCCTTTCTGAAAAGCCCGTTTAACTTGTTGCTGTCTTCAACTATCTGTCTCAGGATGTCCGAGATGTCCTTTCGGTCCAGTCCGTCCGCTTTTTCGGCCCATTCTGTGTAGGTTTTCATATGGGCTTCGTTGTGCTCCATCCAGTGTTTCAGCAAGTGTTTTAATTTTTCGAGTTCCGTCATGTTCCCTCCTGTTGAGTTGAGTTTGTTTTTATGTTCTCTTTTTTGAAATGAGAGTGGCAGTTCAAGGTTGTTTTCCCTGAGCAGTTCTTCATTGAGCAGGATCTCTCTTGCAGGCCCGTCCGCCCTTATTCTGCCGTCGCCGATCACGATGCACCTGTCGCAGACATCCAGTATGAGGTCGAGATCGTGTGATGCGATTATCTTTGAATGCCTGAACTGCAGAAGGAGATCGATAAGATTTCTGCGTGACCCTGGATCGAGGTTTGAGGCCGGTTCGTCCATCACGAGTATGTCCGGATGCATCGCGATCACCCCTGCTATTGTTACGGCCCTTTTTTGACCGAGCGAGAGATGGTGAGGGGGCTTGTCCTTGAGATGGAAACATCCTGTTGTGGTCAATGCTTCATTGACCCTCTCGATCACCTTATCTTTCGGCAGTCCGAGATTGAGCGGCCCGAAGGCAACATCATCAAAGACAGTCGGCATAAAGAGCTGGTCGTCCGGGTTCTGGAAAACGATGCCCACGGACCTCCTTGCTTCATGGAGGGTCGTTTTATCGAGCTTTGAATCGCCTATCGTAATTGTGCCGGAGGAGGGCATGAGATATCCGTTCATGTGTGATATCATGGTGGACTTGCCTGCGCCGTTCGCGCCCACGACCCCCACAGATTCGCCGTGTGTGATCCTGAAGCTTATTCCCTTTAATGCCTCTGTGCCGTCAGGGTAAGTATAGTGAACATTGTTGAAGTCTATTATATGATGGCTCATATCAGCAGGCCCCCCAGCATATCGGCAATGGCATATTTTCTGAATATGATAAAGATCGAGATCGTAACAAGCGCAAACAATATATCTGTTCCCCGCAGTCTAAAATCTTTCAGGAGCCTGATCTGTCCGTCAAAGCCTCTTGAGCATATTGCTTGGTAGATCCTTTCGGACCGTTCTATGCTCCTTACAAGAAGCACTCCTGTTATACTTATAAAAGACTTGATGTCTTTGCCCTTTTTACCGAAAGAGCGCATGTTCCGGGCCTTTATGATCTTCATTACTTCTTCTGCGAGAACAAAGGTATACCTGTAGAGAAAAAGCAGCTGGACAATGAATATCTTCGGCACCCGGAGCTTTTCGAGCGCGAGGCATATCCCCGGAAATGAAGTGGTAGCTATCAAGAGCAGGGCCGAACTTACGGTCAGTATGAATCTGATGATCAGGGAGCCGTATGAGATCCATCCGCCGGAAACCGGGACCCCGAAGACGCGGTAAATAATTTCTTTGTCGAGCATGGGATTGAATATGCCTATGAAAAGTACAAAGGGAGAGACCACCAGGAGTTTTTTAAAAATAACCCCGGCAGGAATCTCTCCGGCTATGATCATGAAAAGAGGGAACATGAAAAATGGGACGATCCCCTGGATCTCATATTTCGGAAATGAGACAACAAGTAGAATGAAGACAAGCGTGACGATCAGCTTTATCACGGGATTCAGGTCATGGACAAATGTATGCCTGTACGAAAGGGTATCCAGATGTCCTATATTGAAATATTCAGGATTAAAAGCTGACATGATACTATCCCTTTGCCCTTGATCTGTTCCCTGACCTTATGAAGAGACCGATCAACAGCACCGTGCCCAGGACCATTAATGAACCTATCACTCCTGATATTGATGTCCCGCTATTTACAGCGGGCCAGCTTTTAGCGCCGGCAGTTCCTTCCGCGCCTTCTTCCTGGCGGAAACCGTAATCCGGCAGCAACGCAGTCATGGTTTGTATCTTTTCGAACATAGCGGTTATTCCTGTTTCGGATGAAGAGAGTTCGGGACTTCCGTGTACTTTTTCGACTGACCATTCGAGTCCGTCAGGGTGTGTTGACGCGAACCATGAGAGAGAACCACCTGTTATCAATGCCGCGATCCCGAGAGTCAGGACGACCTTTCTTATTGATACTGCCGGGGCAAGCGGTTTAGAGTCGAAAGTGCTTTTTATGATTTCGGGTCTTGCGCTCCTGACGTAATTAACGACACCGGCTGTAATGAAGCCTTCGACCAATCCGATCGCGAGATGTATCGGGAGCATCATTGCTGTGAATGCCCCGAAAGGCAGTTCTGATCTCCCGGAAAGAAGTGTCTCGACAACTACACTGAATGCACCGAGCTGCAGTGCTGTAACAACGCTCATAACAGATGCAAGAGTAATCCTTGATTTACTGAGATCTTCTTTAACTAATAGCTTGAATATCAGCGGGTACGCGATAAAACAGGGATAGATCCCCAGGTTCCAGATGTTGCAGCCGAGGGCCAGTATCCCGCCATCGGCAAAGAAAAGGCTCTGTATTATAAGCACGGATGCGATAGTGATAAAACCGGCATAAGGGCCGAGAAGTATGGCCAGAAGCATTCCCCCGCCTATATGGCCGCTGGATCCTGTGCCCGGGATGGTAAAGTTTATCATCTGCGCCGCAAAGATGAACGCGCCGAGTATTCCCATCAGGGGTATTATCTTTTCGTCGATGTTATTCCTTAATTTTCTGGTGCAATAAGCTATGGCGCCTAATGTACCAGTCCATAAAGTCGCTCCAACCGCAGGTGAGAGCAGTGCGTCTGCCATGTGCATGATATTTGACCTCCTTTTTTAAAAACAAAAAAACACGAAGGTGTATCGCGGTCTTCTGACCGGTCAAGCCTTCGTGGCTGGACTTAATTAAAACATACCGTCCCGGCGGATGTCAAACTGCCGATCTATATTTTCAGGAACTTAATTTATTATCAGGGCTTTGAACGGGGATGGTCGTTGGTATGTGAGAAAGTTCTATCTTCGTAAATTGAGTAACCACGCGTTATAGGCATGGTCCAGAATATGATTTTTTGCTTCAATGTCTATTTCTCTGAATGTTATCCCGACAAGGCATCTGGAATCGTTAATTTCTTCTTTCCAGGCGAGGTCACCGGTAACAGAGATGTAATCGTCATTTTTCGGCATTTTTACCTTTAGTTCCATAAGGTCATTCAGTTTATAATCGAGTTTTTTTGCTTCAAAACAGAGTCCGGAACGGGAAATGTTCACTGTCGTGCCTTTGGAATGATTGCCAGCGGCAATGGACGATTTAAACTTTACATCAAGAGGAATATCGAATCTCAAGAACTTTCTTCTGTCTTCGTTCATTTAGCCTCCTTTATAAAAACGTATTATGACGATTGGTAATGTATAGAATATAACTTATTTTTCAATAAAATACATAATAACCTTATATTTTAAAAATTAAAGAAGAGAACGTATGATGAACCAGTATCAACATCTATTATCTTCAAGCGGAGCTGTTTTGCTGATTTGGCCTCTCCTGGAAAAAATATAAAACCATGCGCCAGGCTGTTGGGTCCGATCGACCTGGTCTGAAGCGACTTTTGCTTTAGGTCGTTCGTGATGGATTTTGTCGCGTCATTTGACGAGAAGGCATCAGCACCTCCAATGACTCCGCCGCCAGCCGCTCCCACGGCCGCTCCCTTGCCTGCGGATTTTACAATATCATCGCCTGTTACAATACCTACGGCCGCACCGATCAGAGCGCCGGCTGTTGCGCCGAGAAAGGCGTTGTAAGAACCTTCCTTGAATATCTCTTTTGTCTGGGCATACTTTGTCGCGCGTTCATATGCAAAGTTCTTTTCTAGTATTGGCCAGAGATTATTCTCTTTGTCTTCAAGAAATGTCTGCGAGGGGTCGATCTCGATTGTATTGGAATTCTTATTATCAAATACTATCTGGACAGGCAGCATTCCGGCTTCGCGAATATTAAAGCCGAACGCCTCACTTGCCTCTTTGGCATTAGAATATGCCTTCGCGGCTATGACGGCCCCTAATGCTTCCTGGGAATTTTCAAAGGAACTCGGGTCTTTAAAAGGAAGCGGTGTTGCCTTGTAGGCCGTGCTGCATGCAGCCAGTATGAAGACCAAAATAAGAATAAGAATGTATGGCTCTTTGTTTTTCATGATGATTCCCCTTGTGAGCAATTAATAGTTTTTTATTTAAATTCAGGCAGGCCGCTTTGCAGATACCATGCCTTCTTTTCTGAATTGTACTTCCAGACCTGCATGTCGATGAGTGTTTTTTCTACCATCTGATCCTCATGGTAGTACTTTATCTCGACAGTCTGTTTTGCTTCTTTTCCGTCATCAGATATGTCCTTATGAACAGATTTATAACCGGTCACTTGTATCTTCTTGAGTTTCTCGAGTTTCCGGGAATTCTTCTCGGATCCTTCTGCTCCTCTGAGATTGTCCGCGACATCATACAGGCCCCATCGTATGGCGTTCCGGTAATTGGCCGTTGTTGTATCGAGAGAGTTTATTCGATGATTGTTGTCCATGGTGGCGCATCCGGATAGAAGGACAGCGGGAATAAGCAGAAAATATTTAATAACAGAGAGTCTCATAATATTATTTAAAATCCCGAGTTTGATCATAGACAATTATAACAGATGATCAAATATTATTGGCTTTAATATAGCTTTTAAAGCCGCTTCTTCGTCCATTCGACCAGTCCGCCTGCGGCTATAAGCTCCTGCATGAACGGGGGGATCGGCTTTGCGGAGTATTTCTCGCCTTTTGAGATGTTCTTTATTACACCGTTGTCAGCGTTTACCTCTATCTCATCACCTTGTGTTATCTTTGCAACGGCTTCATCAGACTCAAATATCGGCAGGCCAATATTGAATGAGTTGCGGTAGAATATTCTTGCAAAGCTTTTTGCGATAACGGCCTGTATGCCCGAGGCTTTTAAAGCAATAGGGGCATGCTCCCGTGAGGAGCCGCAGCCGAAGTTGGCTTCCGCTATTATCATATCGCCTTTCTGCATCTTGTTCGGGAAGTCAGGGTCAGCATCCTCCATTACATGCTTTGCAAGCTCTTCGGGGTCCGATGTGTTGAGATAACGCGCGGGTATGATCGCGTCCGTGTCTATGTTATTCCCGAATTTCCAGGTTTTTCCTTTTAATATCATATCGTCTCCTCTGGTAAAGCTATCCTTCCCTTTATTGCAGACGCTGCCGCAACAGCCGGGTTCGAGAGATAGACCTCGCTTCCGGGGTCTCCCATCCTGCCGACAAAGTTCCTGTTCGTTGTTGCCAGCGCCCTTTCGCCTTTTGCGAGAATGCCCATGTGTCCGCCTAGGCACGGCCCGCAAGTTGGTGTCGAAAATACAGCCTCTGCCTCGACGAATATCTCGGCAAGTCCTTCTCTGACCGCCTGAAGGTATATCTGCTGTGTCGCGGGGATGACGATCATCCTCACGTTCGGGTTAACTTTCTTTCCCTTGATTATCTCTGCCGCTTCTCTCAGGTCCTCGATCCTACCGTTCGTGCATGAACCCACAACCACCTGGTCGATGGTTATGGACGAAAGCTCGGAGGCCTGTTTCGTGTTCGAGGGGAGGTGAGGGCAGGCCACTGTCGGCTCTATTTTTGAGCAGTCGTATTCCCTTATATCCGCGTAGACCGCGTCCTTGTCGGACGTGTAGAATTTGTACGGCCTCTTTGCCCTGCCGTTGACATACGCCTCTGTGATCGCATCGGGTACGATAAGGCCGTTCTTGCCGCCTGCCTCTATCGCCATGTTGCACATCGTGAGTCTTCCGGACATCGGGAGCGAATTAATGACCTCTCCCTCGAATTCCATTGCCCTGTAGAGTGCGCCGTCAACGCCGATGTCACCGATCGTATGTAAAATAAGGTCCTTGCCGCTGACCCATTTATTAAGCTTTCCGTAATAAATGAACTTCATTGACTCAGGCACCTTGAACCAGCACTCGCCTGATGCCATTGCGGCCGCTACGTCGGTAGAACCTACGCCTGTCGCGAACGCTCCGAGGCCGCCGTACGTGCAGGTGTGGCTGTCTGCGCCTATTACAAGGTCGCCCGGGACAACTATCCCCTGTTCAGGAAGGAGCGCGTGCTCGACTCCCATTCTGCCGACCTCGAAATAAAGGTCAAGGTTCTGTTCCTTTGAAAATTCCCTGAGCATCTTGCACTGCTCCGCTGCCTTGATGTCTTTCTGGGGCGCGAAGTGGTCGGGTATGAGTGCGACCCTTTTGTTATCAAAGACCTTCTTTGCTCCGGTTTTTCCGAATTCAGTGATAGCGATGGGCGCTGTTATATCATTTGCGAGTATGAGGTCCACCTTTGCGTTCAAAAGATCGCCCGGTGAGACCTTTTCCTTGCCCGCGTGTGCCGCGAGTATCTTTTCTGTAATAGTCACTGTTCCTCCAAAATTATCTATAGATGTACTGGAAATAGTACTAAAAACATGGGGTTTTAGTCAATTTCTGGGCGGGGGATTGCACGTGGGAATGTAGGGGCACGGCATGCCGTGCCCTTACAAAAAACTATTTTTTCCGTGCCGTGATCTTATTCAGCGCATTGATGTAAGCCTTGGCGGATGCGGTGATGATGTCGGTGTCAGCACCGTGGCCGGTTACGGATATGTCGTCCTCTTCGAGCGAGACAATAACCTCTCCGAGCGCGTCTGTACCGCCTGTGATCGCTTTGACCTCGTACTTGAGGAGCCTGCTTTTTGTGCCGGTTATTCCGGTGATGGCCTTGAAGATCGCGTCAATAGGACCATCGCCCTTTTGGGTCTTCTGTATATTTTTTGTTCCAACCCGCATCTTGATTGTGGCGGAAGGTTTCTGGTCGGTCCCTGATGATACACTCATCTTGATCAGCTTGTATTTTTCAGGAACAGTCGAGACCTCGGAGCTTACGAGGGCCGCGAGATCCTCATCATACATATCTTTTTTCTGGTCAGCGATCTCCTTGAAAAGTTTGAACGCATTGTTGATCTCATCGTCGCTCAATGTATAGCCAAGCTCACTGAGCCTTGTCCTGAACGCGTTTCTGCCTGAGTGCTTTCCGAGCACGTACTTTGTTTTGCCGAGCCCTATGGACTCCGGCGTAATTATCTCGTATGTCGTTTTTTCCTTTAAGAGGCCGTCCTGGTGGATGCCTGATTCATGTGAGAACGCATTTGCTCCGACAATCGCCTTGTTCGGCTGTACTCTCATTCCTGTGATCGAGGTGACGAGCCTGCTGGAGCGCATGATCTCTTTCGTGTTTATGTTCGTGTCTGCGTTGAATAGATCGCGCCTTGTTCTCAGGGCCATCACAACCTCTTCCATAGAACAGTTGCCCGCTCTTTCGCCGATGCCGTTGATCGTGCATTCTATCTGGCCCGCGCCGTTAAGGACCGCTGCAAGGGAGTTTGATGTGGAAAGGCCGAGGTCATTATGGCAGTGTACCGAGATCACTGCCTTGTCGATATTCTTTACCCTTTTGCGTATCTTTTTTATCATTGCCCCGAACTCACTCGGTATACTGTACCCGACCGTATCCGGTATGTTTACTGTAGTTGCACCTGCTTTTATGACCGCCTCGATCACTTCACAGAGATATCCGATATCTGTACGTGTCGCGTCCATGGGTGAGAACTCGATATCATCAGTAAAGCTCTTTGCGAGTTTAACCATTTCAACGGACCTCTTTAACGCCTCTTTGGGCCCGATCCTGTACTGATGTTTGAGGTGTATTTCAGAAGTTGAATGGAACGTGTGTATCCTCTTTTTAGGCGCGTCCTTGATAGCCGCCCATGCGCGTTTTATATCTTCTTCCTTTGCGCGTGCGAGACTGCAGATGATCGGGCCTTCGACATCTCCTGCTATCGTCTTGATCGCTTCGAAATCACCGGGGGAGGCTATGGCGAATCCAGCCTCTATAATGTCCACTCCCATTCGCGCGAGTTGTTTCGCGAGCTGGAGCTTCTCGGCTGTGTTCATTGACGCGCCGGGTGACTGTTCACCGTCCCTTAATGTTGTATCGAATATCTTGATCGTCCTCATCAGATAATTTCCTTGTATTTCCTCTTTTTGTGAATTATGTACGTGCCCTCGATAACTCCCCATATAATATAGGTCGCTGTGAATGCAAATATCACTGTCTCAGGATACATAATTATAAATAGAATTGCCATGACTATGGCCACAAGGAGCCAGAAGGGCTTTCTTTTCTTAAAGTCAAGTTCCTTTAAACTGTGGAACCGGAGGGTTGTGACCATGAGTACCGCCAGAAAGAAAGGCAGCAGCAGGATAGCTGAGTTGAGTTCAACGTTTGTTCCCCATATTTCGGTATAGAACAGGACCAGTGAGGCAATGGCGGTCCCGGCAGCCGGAATGGGCAGTCCTGTGAACGCCTTGCTTTCGGTTGTTTCTTTCTGAACATTATATCGGGCGAGCCTCAATGCCCCGCATATAACGAATATGAACGCAGCCCCGAGTCCGATACGTCCGAAGGACTGAAGTGTCCAGCTATATATAAGAACCGCAGGGGCGACGCCGAATGCCACAAGGTCTGAAAGTGAATCTAGTTCGACCCCGAATTTTGTCGTACTGTTAGTCAGTCTCGCGACCCAGCCGTCAAGGCCGTCGAAGATGTTCGCTATAAGTATGGCCGACGCTGCATGAATAAAATCACCCCTGAATGATGCGAGTATGGCGTAAAAACCGCAGAACATTCCACAAAGGGTGAGAGTGTTCGGTAAGATGTAAATGCCTTTTCTCATAATTCAGCTTTCAGCCCTGCCTGCCGGCAGGCAGGTTTCAGCTATCAGGTATCAGCTATCAGTTGCTGACTGATGACCGTTGTCGGCTTGTTTTTGTTTCCTGACCGCTATTACTGTTTTCCCGGCCGTTACTTTATCGTCCAATTTCAGTTTAACTTCCGTATTAAGCGGCAGGAAGATATCGACCCTTGAACTGAATTTTATCATACCATACCTCTCTCCCTGCTTTACCGTGTCACCGGGCTTTACCCTGCAGACCGCGCGCCTCGCAACCGTGCCGGCGATCTGTTTTACTACTATGGGGCCATGGTCGTTGCATTCAAGTACCATGGTGATATGTTCGTTGAGTATTGAGGCGTCGTCCGTGGAGGCGTTAAAGAATTTGCCCGGATAATGCTTAACGCTTTTGACTGTCCCGTCGCATGGAGCCCTGTTTACATGTACATTCAACGGAGACATAAAAATGCCTATCTTCAGCATTTCAGTGTCAAGGAACTCATTTTCTTTTGCCTTTGTGATCAGTACGATCCTGCCGTCTGCCGGGGCAATGAAGGCATCGGGGTCATGCTGTGTGTTTCTGTCAGGGTCCCTGAAGAAATGGAGCATGAAGAGCGTAAGTATTAGAGCAATCGCAGTTAACCAGTTGATCCTGAAAAAGAGCGAGACCATGGTGACAATGGCAAAAAACACTATGAATGGATAGCCTTCCCTTGCGAGCTGGAACATATTAATTAGAACCCAAAGTCTGAGATCTGAGTTTCATTATGCTTTCGACTTATCGACAAGTTTGCCTTTTTTGAGCCATGGCATCATGGCCCTGAGCTTCGCGCCGACCTTCTCGATCGAATGTTCTTCGCCTTTTCTGGTAAGGGCATTGAATGAGGGCTTGTTGACCTTGCATTCGAGCAGCCAGTCCCTTGCGAACTCACCGTTCTGTATCTCACCGAGGATCTTTTTCATTTCCTTCTTGGTATCTTCTGTCACTATTCTCGGGCCCCTTGTGAGGTCGCCGTACTGGGCGGTGTTGCTGATCGAGTAGCGCATGTTTGAGATGCCGCCTTCATAGAGGAGGTCGACTATGAGCTTTACCTCGTGCAGACATTCAAAATATGCCATCTCAGGCGCGTAGCCTGCCTCTGTGAGTGTCTCGTAGCCCGCGGTTATGAGTGATGTAAGTCCGCCGCATAGGACGACCTGTTCTCCGAAGAGGTCTGTCTCGGTCTCTTCCTTGAATGTGGTCTCGATTATGCCGGCCCGGCCTCCGCCAATGCCGGAAGCATATGAGAGGGCAACGTCCTTGGCGTCCTTTGAAGGGGACTGGTGCATTGCGAGCAGACATGGAACAGCGCCGCCTTTCAGATATTCAGCACGAACAAGGTGCCCCGGTCCTTTTGGAGCGACCATAAATACGTTTACGTCTGCGGGAGGCACGATCTGGTTGAAATGGATATTGAACCCATGGGCGAAACCGATGTAAGCGCCTTTTTTCAGGTTCGGAGCTATTTCACTGTTGTATATATCTCCCTGAGTTTCGTCAGGGAGGAGTATCATTATTATATCAGCAGCCTTTGTCGCCTCCGCAGGTAACATGACCTTAAAGCCGGCCTTTTTGGCCTTATCGAAGCTTCCGCCTTTTCTGGCGCCGATTATTACATTGATGTCGCTGTCTTTAAGGTTGTTGGCATGCGCGTGTCCCTGGCTGCCGTAACCCATGATGCATACTGTTTTTGCATTTTTCCCTTTTAAAAGGTTTTTCTTGATGTCTTTATCGTAGTAAATTTTCACTGCTTCCTCCTAATATTTTGCCGCACGTCATACAGCGCACGTCGTATGTTATTATTTAGTTTTCTTTATTCCTTCACGGGCGATTGCGACCGTGCCGGTACGCACAAATTCTTTTATTCCGAACGGCTTGATCATTTCAATGAAGGCCGTTATCTTTTTCTCATCGCCTGTTATCTCGACAGTGAATGTAGAGGCGCCCGAATCGACGATCCTGCCCCTGAATATCTCGGCGATCTTCAGGAACTCGGTCTTGTCGTTCTTTTTAGGGGCGACCTTGATAAGCACCATCTCACGTTCGACATGATCGACCTCCATATAGTCCACTACCTTTATGATGTCGATCAGCTTGTTAAGCTGCTTGATGATCTGCTCGACTATCTGGTCATCGCCTATCGTAACTATCGTCATGAGAGATACGGCAGGGTCGATCGTCTCACCCACGGAGAGGCTTTCGATATTGAATCCCCTTCCGCTGAAAAGCCCTGATACTCTCGAGAGCACTCCGAACTTATTTTCTACAAGTACTGAAATTGTATGCCTCATAATTCTCCTCTAAACATTTGAACGGTTTTCGAACCGATTGTGATTTACTTAATCCTCGTCAAAGATCATTTCATCAATGGCCGCGCCTGCGGGTACCATCGGGAATACCTTTTCCTTCCAGTCGCACACAAAGTCCATAAAGACCGGCCTGTCCTTGATCTTGAGAGATTCCTTGAGAACAGGAACGACTTCTTCCGGCTTTGTCGCCCTCAGGCCCACAGCGCCGTATGCCTCGGCCACCTTTACGAAATCAGGCACTCTATCTGTGTGTAGAATGGTATGCGCGTAACGTTCCTTAAAAAACAGTTCCTGCCACTGCCTTACCATTCCGAGCACTCCGTTGTTAAGTATTGCAACCTTAACAGGTATTTTATTCAGGACAGCTGTTGCCAGCTCCTGTATATTCATCTGGATGCTCCCGTCACCTGCAATGTCAAAGACAACCTTTTTGGGGTTCGCAAACTGCGCCCCGATCGCGGCCGGGAGGCCGTATCCCATTGTACCGAGTCCGCCTGAAGTGAGGAGCTGTCTGGGCCAGTTATAGTGGTAAAACTGCGCTGCCCACATCTGGTTCTGTCCAACCTCGGTACATATGATAGCATCGCCTTTTGTTACTTCATATATCTTCTCTACAACGAATTCGGGCTTGATCACCTTCTTGTCGAATTTATAAGAAAGCGGCCGTTCCTTTCTCCACGCATCGATCTGCTTTAACCACGTGGTCCGGGCAGGACGCTTCTCTTTATTATCCTTGATAATCTTTATCATGTCCTTCAGTACATTCTTTACGTCCCCAACGATGGGCATGTCTACCCTTATGTTCTTCCTGATGGAAGTGGGGTCGATATCGATCTGTATGATCTTTGCGTTCGGTGCGAACGAGTCAGTTGTGCCGGTAACCCGGTCATCGAACCTTACGCCGATGCCGATCAGGAGGTCCGCGCTCTGGACCGCTTTGTTCGCGTAATATGTGCCGTGCATTCCGAGCATGCCCATTGAGAGCTTGTGTGAGCCGGGGAAACCGCCGAGTCCCATAAGGGTCATTGTGACAGGCACGTTAGTGAGCTTCGCGAGTTCGGTCAGCTCCTTTGCCGCGTTTGACAGGATAACGCCTCCGCCAGCCATGATAACGGGATTCTTTGCCTTTGCTATCATTCCGGCGGCCTGCTTTATCACCCACTTGTTTCCCTGATATGTAGGGTTGTAGCTCCTTAACTGAACTTCCTTGGGTTGCATGTATTCCGTCATGCCGGCTGTTACGTCTTTCGGCAGGTCGATCAGTACAGGTCCCGGTCTTCCGGTGGAAGCTATATGAAACGCTTCCTTTATTGTCTGAGCAAGGTACTTGATGTCCTTTACGAGATAGTTATGTTTTGTGCAGGGCCTTGTTATTCCTACTATGTCCGCTTCCTGGAAGGCGTCGTTACCGATGAGCATGGTCGGCACCTGTCCGGAAAATACAACGAGCGGTATGGAATCCATCGAGGCCGTTGCAATGCCGGTTACAGTGTTAGTGGCGCCCGGTCCTGATGTGACGAGGGCAACACCGACCTTGCCGCTTGAACGCGCGTAGCCGTCCGCAGCATGCACCGCAGCCTGTTCATGCCTTGTAAGGATGAGTTCTAATCCTTTTTCATCATAAAGTGCGTCGAAAATATTGAGCACCACGCCCCCGGGATATCCGAAGATGTGTTTTACCCCTTCTTTTTTTAGACAATCTATTAGTATTTCTGCTCCGCTTATTTTCATTTGATCTCCAACCTTGTTTAAATTTATCAGGCCTTCATTACTGCGCCGGTACTCGCAGATGTTACGAGTTTGGCGTATCTTGAAAGCCAGCCCTTTTTGATCTTGGGCTTAATTGGTTTAAATGTTTTAAATCTGTTTTCCATTTCCTTTTTGCTAATGACCAGATCTATTTTCCGGTTAAGTATGTCTATAGCAATAATATCTCCGTTCCTGACAATGCCGATAGGTCCGCCTTCCATTGCCTCTGGAGAAATATGGCCGATGCACGGGCCTCTTGTTCCGCCCGAAAACCGTCCGTCTGTAAGCAGCGCGACAGAATTGCCGAGACCCATGCCCGAAATAGCGGCAGTAGGACTCAGCATTTCTCTCATTCCGGGACCACCCTTCGGTCCTTCATATCTGATGACCACGATATCCCCGGCTTTTATCTTATTGGCCATTATGGCCTTCATTGCGGCCTCTTCAGAATCGAATACCCTGGCCTTTCCTTTGAACTTCATCATTTTTTTGTTTACCGCTGTCTGCTTTACTACCGCTCCGTCAGGAGCTATATTGCCCTTCAGTACAGCAATGCCGCCTTCTTTGTGATGGGCTTTATTGAGCGGCCTTATGACGTCACCGTTCATTATTTCGGCGGCGTCTGCAATGGCATGTGTCTTTTTGCCGGATACGGTCATAATATTATTGATCCTCTTTTTCAGTCTTTTCATTACAGCGGGGATGCCTCCGGCAAAGTGGAGGTCTTCCATGTAATTGACACCGCCCGGCAGCATATCGCATATATGTGGTGTTTTTTTACTGATCTTGTCAAACAGTTCAAGCGGCAGCTCCACTCCGGCTTCGTGCGCGATCGCGGGTATATGCAGAACTGTATTGGTAGAGCCGCCGAGCGTCATATCCATCAGGATCGCGTTCTCGAATGCCTTTGAGGTCATTATCTTACCGGGAGTGATTTTTTTCTTTACGAGTTCAACTATACGCGCGCCGCTCTCGAATGCTATCCTCCGTTTTTCAGCTGATACGGCCAGGGCCGTCGCGCATCCGGGCAGGCTCATGCCGAGTGCCTCGGTGACGCATGCCATTGTGTTCGCTGTATACATGCCCTGGCAGGAACCGGTGCCGGGGCATGCGCACATCTCGATCTCGGAAAGCTGATCTTTGTTGAGCAGTCCTTTTTTGAACTTGCCGATGGCCTCGAACGAGTCATTAACGAAAGAGAGTCTCTTGCCCCTAAGGTTCCCTGACATCATCGGACCCGCGGTAACCACGATTGCCGGGATGTTTACCCTTGCGGCCGCCATTAGCATACCGGGAGTGATCTTATCGCAGTTTGTTAGCAGTACAAGGCCGTCAAGCTGGTGCGCCTCGGCAATGCTCTCTACCATGTCGGCTATAAGCTCTCTTGAGGCCAGGCTGTAGTGCATTCCCTTATGTCCCATAGCGATCCCGTCGCATATGCCGGGTACGCCGAAGAAGAACGGATAGCCTCCGCCCGTGTGCACGCCTTTTTCGATGAACCGTTCAAGGTCACGCATACCTGTATGCCCCGGGATAATGTCCGTAAAGCTTGTGGCAACCCCGATGAAAGGTTTGTTCATCTCGCTGCGCGGAATTCCGGTCGCGTACAAAAGCGCCCTATGGGGTGCTCTTTCCAACCCTTTTTTAATTGCATCGCTTTTCATAATATTAAAAACCAAGAAAAATATGAGAGGAAATAGAAGCCCGGAATAATTATTCCCAGGCTCTCATTTTTCGATCTTATTTATATCCCCGGACGAGAATGGCCATCTTGTCTTTAAACTGGAGCTTCTGCTTCTGAATATTCTTTTTTATCATCTCATCTTCAGGTGTAAGATATTTCTTTTTATTAATATCAGCCAGAGACCCCTCAAGTCTTCTGTGCTCTTCCTCAATTTTCTTGAACTCTTCGTTTTCGCTCCTTAAGGTGTTAATCACTTCTGCTTCATTCATGTAATATCCTCCTCTCTATAATAAAGTGAAAAATTACCATATTTTACGGAAAAATACAAGGTTGCATCTTTGATAAATCTTCAATATTTCACTAAGATTAAAAAATTAACAGCTATTAACTTATCAGGTAATATCAGGTTTATATGTATATTATTGCATTTTTCCTGATTTCATGGTTTAATTCCCCGTTACAAGCATTTAATAAGCCAAACTTAACAAAGGGAAATTCATGTTAATTGATACACATTGTCACCTTGATATGGAGGCCTTTGACAATGACAGAAGTGATGTGATCAAGCGTGCTGACAAGGCAGGCGTGAAATATATCATAAATGCCGGTTCCGACATGGAGAGCAATATAAAGGGGCTTGAGTTGTCTGACAAGTATCCCCATATATATTTCGCTGTAGGTATCCATCCGCATGATTCAAAGACCCTGGATGATCCCTCATACAACAAGCTGAAAAAATGGGTCAAACAGCCGAATGTAGTTGCAGTCGGCGAAATAGGACTCGATTACCACTATCTGAATTCCCCCAAGGGGGTCCAGATAGAGGCCTTCAGACGGCAGATATCCCTTGCAAAAGAATCCGGGCTCCCGATCATTGTACACAGCAGAGAGGCAAAGAACGATACCCTGAGGGTGCTCAGGGAAGAGACAACAGAGACTTCCGGGGTCCTTCACTGTTTTTCGGGGGATCTGGATATGGCCAAGAAGGTCATGGAACTCGGCTTTTATATATCGATTGCCGGCCCTGTAACCTTCAAAAATGCAAAGACACTAAGGGAAGTGATCAAGATCGTTCCGGATGAATTTCTGCTTATTGAGACGGACGCGCCGTACCTAAGTCCCGTTCCTATGAGGGGCAAGAGGAACGAGCCGGCGTTTATTGAGCATACGGCCAGGGTCATAGCCGAGATCAGGGGCATAAGTTATTCGGACATAGCCAGGATCACGACACATAATGCCAAGAGGCTCTTCGGAATAGGGGAACCCGCCAAAGGGGAGATTGCTTACAGGATAAGGGACTCCCTTTATCTCAATATCACGAACAAATGCACGAACAGGTGCAGTTTTTGTGTCAGGTTTCGGACCAATTATGTGAAGGGGCACAATCTGCGACTCGAAAAGGAGCCGACAGCACTGCAGGTTATAAAGGCGATAAAGGACCCCAAGGATTACAAAGAGGTCGTATTCTGCGGGATCGGGGAGCCGTTGATGCGACTCGACGTTGTAAAGAAGGTCTCGAAGTGGATCAAGGAACAAGGCGGGAAGGTGAGGGTCAACACGAACGGCCATGGCAATATGATCCATGGCAGGGATATCCTGCCTGAACTCAGCGGGATCGTTGACAGTTTTTCTATCAGCCTTGATGCAGAGAATAAGAAAAAATATAATAAGGCCTGCAAGCCTGAGTTCAAAGATGCATTTGAAGGGGTCATAGCCTTTATTAAAGAGGCGAAGAAAACCGTTTCTGAGGTCCAGGTTACAGTCGTCAATATCCCGCTTGTAGATGTTGAGAAATGCAGGGAACTTGCCAGTGAATTAGGCGTTAGGTTAAGTATCAGGAACTTTAATGAAGTAGGTTAAACCTGGTTAGCTAATACCTTATCTTTTCAAGGAAAAGCCCGCAGGCTGGGGCTGTCGGTCCGGCGTTCCTCCTGTCCTTTGATTCAAGAATCTCTTTTATCTTTTCAGGGTGATATTTCTCCTTTCCTATGTAGACGAGCGTACCGACAATGTTCCGGACCATATGTCTGAGAAAGGCACTGCCCTCGATGGTTATTTTAATTACAGGGGTATCTATTCTGAATGTGATGAACTCAAGCGAGGGCATGTCGGATATCGTGATGTTATTCAGCTCCCTGACAGGATGTTTCGCGCTGCAGCCGGATCCCTGGAAACTTGAGAAATCATGCTTGCCGATCAGGTATTCCGAAGCTTCCCTCATGGCCTTGATATTCAGCTGAAAGCCCAATTCCCAGGAATACCTGTTCAGGAAGACCGGAGCGGGCCTTTTATTAGAAATGATATATGAGTATTTTTTCCCCTTTGCTCTGTGACGGGGATGGAAATCTTCCGGGCATTCTTCACATCCCGTTATCCCGATGTCCCGGGGCAGATTGGCATTGAGCGCCTGTAGAAAGACATCGGGAGATAATGTTGAGGTTGTCTCAAAGATAGCGACCTGTTCGAACGCATGTACCCCGGCATCTGTTCTTCCTGATCCAACGACTTTTGAACGCACATTCGTTACACTGAATATCGCGTCTTCAAGAAGTTCCTGTATCGTTGCCCCATTCTTTTGTATTTGCCAGCCGGAGTAATCGGTGCCGTCATATTGTAGTATTAGTTTGATATTCCTCATTTTTTCATAATGCCCTATTGATAATGTGAATTATATTAGCAAAAAAGCGTCTGAGATATCTTTGCTGCCGTTTCCAGGAAGCCAGATGGAGATACCTTGATTTACAACTTTAAAATGTGACATGGCACATATGTGTAAGCTTTTTATCTGTATTGCACACCTGATAATTAATTAATTGGCTTAAAAATCAAAGTGTTATGGCATGGCAAGGAAATTGCATTAAATTAAGCAAGATTATTTTATGTGGACACTCCCGCTGTTTTGATTAACCGGAAATCTGGAGAATAAACAATAAATTTCGGATAGTCTTAAAGATATAAGATATTAAGGAGGATTGATGGGTAACAATGTCTTTAAAAACATATTATGCGTATTATTTTCAGTTGTTATGACTGTTGCATTAGCAGCCTGCGGAGGCGGCGGAGGAGGCGGTGATAACACCCCGAGCGCACAGTCTGTAACAGTCTCGGGCGTTGCAGCTTCAGGCGATCCGATAGCTGATAAAAATGTCTACCTGAAGGATTCAAACGGCGTAGTAATTGGACCGGAACTAACGGACAGTCATGGAAATTATTCATTTGATGTGACGGGACTTACGGCTCCGTTTTACATTTATGTCGATGTGAATAATGATGGTTTGGCAACGGATGCGGATCTTTATTCAGTTTCAACAGGGCCGGGAACAGGCAATATTAATCCACTGACAAATCTGATAGTTGCGGTGGCATCGGGTAGTGAAAACCCGGCAGATGTTTACAATGGTACTGGTGGATCCATAAACCAAACCAGCCTTGACCAGGCTCTAACTGGTCTTCAATATATATTGAGTAGTTTGCTGAATACTTATGGTGTTTCCGGTGTCAATCCTCTTGAGGATTCTTTTGTTGCCGACCATACAGGGCTTGATTTGCTTTTTGATGATGTAGTTGTGGATATAGATCCAGTGACTGGAATAGTTACGTTCACAAGCAGTACCAACTATACATTCTGTGAGATGTCAATTGATCTGATAGTTTCAGACCCTCTTGTTACAGCAGTGGGACATGGTGCTTGGTATGACATAGACGGATTCATAGAGAGCATTAGACTGGATATAAATGAAGGAGCATTGTCAGGCAGCGAAATAGCAGCTTCCTATCAAAACGACTATTTAACAAGTGATTCTATTACAGCGGTTACTCTGTTAGCGGGTGTTGTGACCATTGAGGGGGCGGGATTAGTAAACGGTGTAACTGGATATACTTTCACAGCGACAGTTACTGATGGTACCCCGTATGATGAAGTGAGACTGGTGTTTTCTGACTCTACGGGCACTGTATATGATTCCGGTACAGTCAGCGTAGATGGAAGTAGTTATACCGTAACATTTAATTAAAATACATAAGATAAGATCAAATTACAGGAAATAAAAGGAGAAGATAAATGAAACCGGTAAAGCTTTTAATGTTATTGATTATCATAGCGGGACTTTCCGTGATCTCTACTCAAGCTCCTGCATCTACAGGGGCAAGTCTTTTGTATCAGGAAAATGACCTGGGGGGAGGTCTCTGGGAATATGATTATACATTTTACAATACATCCGATGCTGGAGAGTCTCTTTACAAGGTATTCTTCTTTTTTGATGATCCTGTAACTGTCATTGGTGAACCTCTTCCCAGTGGATGGGCAGGAACTGTCTGGGACGGGACATATACAACAACGTATATAGATGCGATGAGCTTGAATCCATCCGATTATATATCAGCTGGTGGGTCACTTGGCGGATTCAGTTTTACTGTTGATGAGAGGGTAAGTGATCTTGGTTTTTATACCGAGTTCCAGGACAGTACAGATAATTTACATAACCTCAACGGCATTACCGCAGTCGCACCCGAACCGGTCAGCTCAATGCTTTTTATTGTCGGAGGCGCGATACTGGGATTCAGAAGGGTATATAAAAGAAAGGCATAAATAAGAGATACATATTGTTATTTAGCGGTTTTTGGTCTTGCAGCTTTTGTTATACAAGGCCGTCGAGTCCGATGGCCTTTCTTGCCAGAAGCATTGTTTCCTCTGCAGCTTTAGCAGCTTTTTTTGAGCCTGATTCGATTATATCCTCAAGGAGGTCTGATTTATCAAGAAGCTCATTGCGTTTTTCCCAAATTGGCTCCAGGTGAGCATGAAGGTTTTTTATAAGGACCATCTTGCAGTCTATGCATCCAATCCCGGCAGTGCGGCAGCCCTCGGCAACTTCGTTCTGCTCTTCCTGGGATGAGAATATCTTGTGGAGCTGAAATACTGGAGAGAGCTCGGGATCACCTGGATCAGTACGTTTGACGCGCTGTGTATCGGTTGTCATTGTCTTTACCTTTTTCTCGACCTCTTCAGGTGTATCAGAGAGATAAATACAGTTGCCGTAAGTCTTGCTCATCTTCCTGCCGTCCGTTCCGGGCACCTTTGGAAACTTTGTCAGCAGTCCCTCTGGTTCCGGAAAAACCTCGCCGTAAAAAGTATTGAACCTCCGGCCTATCTCTCTCGTGATCTCGAGATGCGGCATCTGGTCAACGCCCACAGGGACGTAATTGGCCCTGTAAAGCAGAATGTCCGCTGTCTGAAGCAGCGGGTAGCCGAGAAAGCCGTATGTGTTCAGGTCCTTGTCCTTGACCTCGAACTGTTTTTCTTTATATGAGGGGACCCTTTCGAGCCAGCCCAGTGGTGTTATCATCGAGAGCAGGACATGAAGTTCAGCGTGTTCAAGAACGCGCGACTGTGTGAATATTGTTGCTTTTTCAGGATCGAGCCCAGCTGCAAGACAGTTGATCAGGACATCCTTTACGTTCTCTTTCAGCAGAGATGTGTCCGCGTACTGCGATGTCAGGGCGTGCCAGTCAGCGATAAAATAATAGCATTCATAGTCATCCTGGAGACTGACCCAGTTCTGAAGTGCCCCTGCAAGGTTCCCTATATGTAAATTGCCGCTCGGCTGTATTCCGCTAAGAACTCTTTTTTTAGACAATTAAAATCCCCTTTTTCTTATACAAATGGAACAAAAAGATATAATAATTTAACAAGTGGAAAAATAAAATATCCAATAATACCTGTGAAAAATAATGCATATACTATGAAAATACCATATGGTTCAATTTTACTGTACGCTCTAGCCTGCTTGTGAGGCAATAGACCGGCAAGTACTCTTCCTCCATCGAGAGGTACTATAGGTGTTAAGTTGAGCGCAGCCAGAAAAATATTAATATAAATACTATATTCAAGCATTAGTGTCAATGGTACTAAAATGCCAGTGATCAATGTATTTGGTGAGAATATAGAAAGTAGAAAAATGATGAATACACGAAGTAGTGAACTAATAATAGCAAGTATAATGTTTGATATGGGGCCGGCAGCGGCAGAAATGGCCATGCCTGATCTCGGGTTTTGAAAGTTGTGAGGGTTAATAGGAACCGGTTTTGCATATCCAAAGATAAATCGTCCGTCAGAGATCCAATATAAAAATATAGGCATTAATACTGTCCCGATCGGATCGATATGTTTGATCGGATTAAGTGTCAGCCGTCCCATGAGCCTGGCTGTGGGGTCGCCCAGCCTGTTGGCAACGTATCCATGCGATACCTCATGGAATGTGATCGCGAAAACCAGTGCGGGAACTGAAATGATCAATTGTCTGATAGTGTTTTGGTCCATAATAATTGCAGTGCTATTGTAACTCAACTCCAGGAGAAAATCATAGACTGTATAGTAATAATCAGGCCATTTCTATATTATATTGAGATTATGCCCTTGAAATCTGACTTATTTGAATTGATCTTTATATTGGTCCTCGCAGTGTTTCCCTTGTTCTTTTCTCTTGATACCGTCTCCGCGCAGCCATACGAGTTTCGGGACAGCGAGAACTGCATGTTGTGCCACAGATATCCCACGATAGGGAGATTTGATGAGGCAGGTGAAAAGAAGATCTTCTATATAGATGGTAAGGACTATGCGTCTTCGGTCCATGGAAAGCTGAACTGTACCGACTGCCACCGCGGGCTCAACAGGATACCTCATTTTGATTTGAGGAAAGTGGACTGCTCCGTAAAATGCCACCTTCATAACTTGTCCACAAAAAAAGCCTTCTCACACATGGAAGTGGTAGGAAAGCTTGAAGCAAGCGTTCATGGCAAGGGACCGAAGTTCGAATTGAAACCGTTTCCCGAAGACCTGCCTGACTGTACATACTGCCATGATAACCGGGACTATTATTCTACGGGAAGGGCAATCGGCAGAAGCGATGACCAGGCGCATGCCGCCACGCTGCTTCGGAGTCAGCGCGATGTTATAAGGTTGTGCGCGAGCTGTCATGAAGACGAGGAGAAGATGACTCGACACGGGCTTGAAAGCATAAAGACATTCAAGGACACTTTTCACTGGCAGGCCATTAAATACGGAGTCAAGAACGCGCCAGATTGTATCAGCTGCCATGTGCCGACAGGTTTTTCATCACATACAATACGTCCGGAGAGCGATCTGCTTTCTCCCCTTAATATCAAGAACAGGCTGCAGACATGCAGTTTTGGGGTAGGAGCGCTTACTTGCCACCCGGACGCAACGCATGCTTTTGCAGAGGGCAGGGTGCACGAGTACGGGACCAAGGCGCAGTTGCTGACCGGAGGGGTCAATATGGAAGGACGGTTCAGGTCCTTGATGACCGAACAGGCAAGGGCCGATATTGCGAAGGAAGATCTGTTTCACTATAGAGTCTTATCAGCGATCAGGCTCATATATAAGATATTGATCGGCTGTACAATAGGTTTTATGTTTTTTCACCAACTGCTGGATTACAGGCGGGCAACAAAAAAAGGGAAGACGTTCCACTAGACTTTGAGTAAAGGGATATTGTAATGGAAGAGAAAGTAATAGACATCAAGAGTGAGACGGAAAAAGGAGAAAGGGAGAAGCTGTATTTTGTCCGGCTGAACTATTCGGAGAGAGTACAGCACCTTATCCTTGCCGTATGTTTTGTTACTCTTATTATTACCGGTTTTATGTTGAACATTCCTGAAGAGGCGTTAATGGTACTGGGATCGGCCGGTGAAACGGTATTTTTTTGGAGGACCATCCTGCACCGCGCGGCCGGCACGGTCATGATACTGGTGAGTCTGTATCATGTCTATTATCTTATTTTTAAACCGGCTGGCCGCAGGTGGATATCGGATATGATGATGAGGGGCAGGGACTTTAAGGAATTGAAGGACACCCTGAGCTATTACATGGACTTCAAAGATACCTATCCCGAATATGACCGGTTCTGCTATAAACACAAATTTGAGTACTTCGCCCTTTATTTCGGAAACATGGTAATGGCTGTTACGGGCCTGCTTCTGTGGACCGAATCCAGCTGGAGCAAGTTCGTTCTGGACATCTCCGTTCTTATCCATGGCATGGAGGCGATCCTGGCCTCTCTGGCAATTATTGTGTGGCACATGTATGAGGTCTACTTGAGGCCGCACAAGTTTCCGGTGGACAACCTATGTTTTACGGGCCTGATAGATGAAGAGGAGATGAAGGCGGAGTATCCGCTACATTATAAAAAGATCATGGCTGATCCGGAACTTCAGAAGATATATATAAGAAGGAAGCCCGGTAATGAGTAAGGCGGTACGTTTTTTGAAAAAATTATTTATTTTGCTGCTGAAGACATTTTGTATTGGATCATTATTTGTATTCAGCATATGGCTGCTTAAGATGCTCTATTTCTCCGAGGGCGGTGCAGACGCGCCGGTCATCAGCACGGAGTATAATCGTAATGAAGCGATGATAGAGAGGATATTGAAAGGCAAGGAGCCGATACCGCGAGAACACTTTCATATTACCGATAAGAACCTTTTTAGACTGGAGGCTGAGCCGCCGATCTGCCTTAAGTGCCACGGGATATATCCTCATACAAAAGACAATAAGATTCTGTCGTTCCTGAACCTGCATGTCGGTTTTATGGCCTGTGAGGTATGCCATGTTCGCAAGAAATTTAAGGGTAGCAACCACTATTTCGCGTGGGTCGATCTTGAGACAGGGAAAAGATCGATGAAGGCAAAGGGGGGGTACGGCAAGTATGACTCCAGGATCGTACCGGTTAAAAAAGTAAACGGTCGGCACGAACGGCTGGACAAACTTATTGATGAGAATTTTTTAAATTTCTATTCATCCCTGGAGGAGAAGCAGTATCAAACCGAACACAGGGAAGATTTAATGCTGATACATAAAGATAATCTGTCTGAAAAGGCGGTGATCTGCCTTGATTGTCATAAGAAAGATGGATACCTGAACTTCTCAGCACTTGGATTTTCGAGAAGCCGTATTAATCAGCTGACCTCGTCCGAGGTCTCCCGTATGGTAGGGGAATACGAGACGTTTTATATACCCAGGATGTTGAGATTTGAATAAAACCAAATTGTTCCCTGAACGGGCAATGGAAATTTTACTTGCCAGTCTGTATAATTATCCCAATAGTAAGTATCCATCTATTAATCAATAAATTTATATCTCTTTATAGTATCTGTAAGAGCGTAGGGACGTGATCTGCGGGAAACAGATAATCAGAGATCCAGGGAGAAATATATGAATGTTACCGTGAAAAACGAAAAGCTTAACCAATGGATCAGAGAGGTTGCGGACCTCTGTCAGCCCGATGATATCTACATCTGCAATGGGTCAAAAGAAGAATACGATTTCATGATGGAGAAGATGATAAAGAGCGGCAGCGCCGTTCCGCTTAAAAAGCGGCCGAACAGTTTTCACTTCAGATCCGACCCGAGTGATGTGGCCCGTGTCGAGGACCGCACTTATATCAGTACCACTTCTCAGGATGACGCGGGACCGACAAACAACTGGCTTGCGCCTGATGAGCTCAAGAAGACCATGCTCGATTTTTATAAGGGGTGCATGAAGGGGCGCACGATGTATGTGATACCATTTTCAATGGGCCCGATAGGCTCGCCTATTTCCAAGATAGGTGTTGAGATCTCGGACAGCCCCTATGTGGTCGTCAATATGCATATCATGACCCGGGTGAGTGATAAAGTAATGGGACTCCTTGACGGAGGCGCAGATTTTATCCCGTGTCTGCATTCGATAGGCGCGCCGCTTGCAGAAGGGCAGGAGGATGTTCAATGGCCCTGCGCTCCTATCGAGAACAAGTACATAAGTCACTTTCCCGAAGACAACCTGATCTGGTCCTATGGTTCGGGTTATGGCGGTAACGCATTGCTCGGAAAGAAGTGCCTGGCGCTCCGTATTGCCTCTGCAATGGCAAGGCGTGAGGGCTGGATGGCTGAGCATATGCTTATCTTACGTCTGACCGATCCGGAGGGGAAACAGTACCACATTGCGGCAGCTTTTCCGTCTGCTTGTGGAAAGACCAACCTGGCAATGATGCAGCCTTCTGTGCCGGGCTGGAAATGTGAATGTATTGGTGATGATATTGCATGGATGAAGACAGGCCCTGACGGCAGGCTTTACGCGATCAATCCCGAGAACGGTTTCTTCGGGGTCGCCCCGGGAACATCATACGGTACCAATCCGATGGCGATGGACTCAATAAAGGAAAATGTAATTTTCACCAATTGCGCTGTGACTGATGACAGCGATGTATGGTGGGAGGGAATGGATGGTGATGCACCCGCGCATGCGATCGACTGGAAGGGGAACGACTGGACCCCTGAGAGCGGTACGGACGCTGCCCATCCAAATGCGCGCTTTACCGCACCCGCAGCTCAGTGCCCGGTGATCTGTGAGGACTGGGAAAAACCGGGGGGCGTTCCGATCGATATATTTATATTCGGCGGACGGCGCAGCACACTGGTGCCGCTTGTGTCTGAGGCTTACAACTGGGACCATGGTGTCTTCATTGGTGCGACAGCCGGGTCTGAGACCACTGCCGCGAACATAGGCTCTGTGGGCAATTTCAGGCGCGATCCGTTCGCGATGACACCGTTTTGCGGCTACAATATGGGTGACTATTTCAAGCATTGGTTCGATATGGGCAATAAACTCGGAGACAAGGCGCCCAGGTGTTTTTATGTGAACTGGTTCAGAAAGAGTGAAGACGGCAAATTCCTCTGGCCGGGGTTCAGCGACAACAGCCGCGTGCTCAAATGGATGTGTGAACGTGTTTCCGGCAAGGTTGGGGCTGATGAAACTCCTATCGGTCTGGTTCCGAAGGATGGAGACCTTGACACAAACGGCCTTGAAGTATCGGCGAAAGATATGAAGGAGATCATGAGTATTGATACCGACGGATGGAAGGCCGAGATACCTGATATCGAACAGCACTTTGCAAAGTTCGGCGACCGCCTGCCCGAAAGGCTTACGAAACAACTTGAGGAGTTCAGGAAGAGGCTGGGTTAGTTTTTCTGCTACTCAATTATCATCAGGGTCAGGCCGCAGTCGCGGCATTCCGGATCGTTGGGACCAACAGGGGACCCGCAGGCCGGACACTTGCCCTGGTCAACCAGTTCGTTGGATGCCTTGATCTCGGGGTGAACCTTTGCATAGTGTTCCTCTATTAATCCGGTTGCATTTTCCGCATTTTCTTTTGAAACGAGCAGCACGTAAGGTTGTCCGCTGCAGCCGCAGCCGGTATTTGCCTTCATCACACAGGGGACCTTGGCGTCGAGAAGCATGTTGTAGAGCTCATCGATCCAGTCGAGGTCGCCTTCTTTGACAGTTACCGTGTTCTCGATCATCTTCTCCCTGCATTGTTCCCGTTCTTCCTGGAGCTTCCTGTTTTCTTCGGGCAGTAGCAGGTCAGCGCCACAGTCAGTGCAGTTCTGAACATGATGAAAAAATTCGGTGTTGCATTCAGGGCATATTTTTATCTGTGACATAGTGATTGATATAATAACAGATTTAATGCGGGCTAGGGAATTCCATTGTTTTACAAATAGTTAATATTTGCCGCTATTTTCAGTTTTTTTTATGAAAAAAGCATCAGGATATCTGGTATAATGCACTAACATATTGCAAAGTCAGATTCGATTTAATGCATAGATCAAGATATTGGTGGTGATGATGAAACAGACAGTAAGGTTGGCACTTAAGGAACTGAGGACGGTATTTATATCACTTGTTATTGTAATAATGTCCGCTGCTTTTCTGGTAGGCCCTGTGTATTCAGAAAAAAATAGCGATGAAAACGATTTTCTGTACCGCATAAAGTATAAGAGCAGGTTTGTATCTGACGAGAATACTGTAATAGACACAAAAAAAGGGATAATGTGGCCCAAGAACTTTCATCCATTCAATTTGTGGACAACGGTTGGTTTCGAACAGGCAGAGGCGGAGGTCCAGAGATTAAGGGACATATGTTATCTTGGTTATTGTGATTGGAGGGTGCCTACAGAAAGGGACTTCAAAAGCATAATAGACCGGGATAATATAAACCCTGCGCTGGTATATCCCCATCCGTTCGAAAACGTTGAGACACACTACCCTTACTGGACCCAGAACCCTGTTCAGGAACTTGCCACGGACAGAGGAATATGTGCAATCTATTTGAAGGTTGTCAGGTTCTGGGCCGGAGAGTTCGAACAGCAGAACAAAAATGAGGGGGCATTGCTCATTCCAAACCGGATCCACGACCCGGACAAGTACTACTCCAGATGATCTGTCATTTTTTTGCCGTGTAGGGGCAATTCATGAATTGCCCTTACGAATGCACATTACAACCCGTTATCCTGTCCCGCTCTTCTAAACTCAATTGCTTAGTAACGTTCAAAAGTTGTGGCAAATGATGGATTGAGATAATAACACGACCTCCTGTATGGTTAATGTTGACAAGACAAATACCAAAGGGAAGAGGTCGTGATGGAACGAGAGATCAATATTACATTAAGATTAAATCTTGCAACAGGGAAAGTCAATTTAAATGAGATCGTCTATAAGCTGAAAGAGATTGGAGATACTGTTATGTTGGAGGTTTTAAAGAAGATTCTTATGAGTTATGATGATCTCATTGCGGAGCGATTGAGCAAGACAAAGGTTTATGCAAGTAAAGACAGGAAGGGTATGGGACGGCATATCATGAAGGGAGAAACAGAAGGCCGATTTTGTAGCGGGCGTAAGGTATGGAAACGAGGTTATCGTCAGGAGCCCCGGAATATTTCTACAGTATTTGGCAGCCTCAAACTGCCAGTGAGGGTTGTGGAATGTTGCAGGTGCGGTGCACGCTATTCTCCGCTTTTGGCTGCTTTGGATCTGAAGCCATATGCCCGTAAAGAGACGAATTTTGAGCATGAGGTGATTGAATCTGTAATAGACACCAACTATCGGAGGTTGATTGACGGAAGGTCGATTGATATCTCCCTTGGAGGTATTCATAATATTGTCGTTGGCAGTGATATAGGAGAGGTTTTTCAGGAGACGGCTTCTACAGAAGATTTATCCGCCATAATGGCAGA
>BDTS01000071.1 GCA_002897915.1 bacterium BMS3Bbin09
ACTCACAGGCGAGACCGGGGCCGGAAAATCGATCATCATTGATGCCCTCAGCCTTGCACTCGGAGAGAGAGCAACGGGCGATTTTATCAGGAGCGGCGAAAAAGAAGCGGTTGTAGCGGCCTTCTTTGATGTGACCCCGAAAGTCCTGGACCCTTCCACAAGAAAATTCCTTGACGACAATGGCATCGATATTGACGACGGCCTTATCCTGAAAAGGATCATCTCCGCAAAGGGCAGGAGCAGGGCATATATAAACGGCTCGATGGTCAATGTGCAGAACCTCTCGGACGTGAGTAGGGCCATTATCGACGTCCACGGCCAGTACGAGCACCAGTCGCTCCTATCTCCGGAGAAGCAACTCGATCTACTCGATATATACGGCGGACTCCTTAAAGATAGGAAAGAAGTTGAAGGTCTTTATGAGAACCTGCACGCACTCAAACGCAATATATCAGGGCTTGAACAGAAAGAGAAAGACAGGGCGCAAAGGCTGGATATGCTCGATTTTCAGGTCAACGAGATCGGGGCCGCTGATCTCTCTCCCGGTGAAGTAGAGCAGCTTGCCGAAGATGAGAAGATCCTCGGCAGTGCCGTACACCTTGCTGAACTCTCGAACAGGGCGTATGAGTCACTTTATTCATCTGATGCGTCCAGTATATCAGTCATTTCGGACATTCTGAAGGACCTGAAGGAGATCGCGGAGATCGATTCCCGCGCGAATGAGCCGGTAAAGTCTGTGAAAGATGCCCTCCCGCTCCTTGAAGAGACAGGATATTTCCTGAGAGACTATAAAGACAGCCTGGACTTTGACCCTGGCAGGCTCGAACAGGTGCAGGAAAGGCTCGAACTGATAAAGCGGCTCGGGAAGAAGTACGGCGGGAGCGTCCGTGAGATACTTGAATTCAGAGAAAAGGCCGTGGAAGAGCTCGAAGGGCTCCGCCATTCCGAAGAGGAACTCGGGTCTATGAAGGAGGACCTCGAAAGATCAAAGGCCGTGTTAACAAAAAAGGCCGGACAGCTCTCGAAAAAGAGAGAGAAGATATCGAAGAAAATAGAGACTGAGGTAATTGCCCAGCTGAATGAACTCTCGATGCCGGATACAAAGTTCTCGGTCCGGATAACACATGAGAGTGGTGACGACACAACGGACGGCCTTAAAGCGCGTAGCAGCGGTATTGACAGAATAGAGTTTTTGATCTCGCCCAATGTCGGGGAGGACCTCAAGCCACTCTCGAAGATAGCTTCGGGCGGCGAGCTTTCGAGGATCATGCTCGCCCTCAAGGTGATAATGGCAAAGGGCGATGAGATGCCGGTCCTTGTCTTTGATGAGATAGACGCAGGCATCGGCGGCAGGACGGCCGGGACGGTCGGCCATAAGCTTAAGGGACTCTCATCATATCATCAGGTACTTTGCATAACCCACCTTCCCCAGATAGCGTCTTTTGCGGACGGGCACCTGAAGATCGAAAAGAGGGCCGGAAAAGAGAGGACTACAGTCGAGATTAATAAGATAAAGAAGGATGAGAGGACCGAGGAGATTGCCAGGATGCTCGGCGGCAAGATCTCGAAAGTCTCCTTGAAACACGCCGAAGAAATGCTCGAAAAAGGCCGGAATTGATCAATGATTACCTTTTTGGCAAATAATTTTCCCGATTTCTATTTTTCCTTAGGCAGATACCTGAAGTGCTTGTATTAAAATGAATAATTATATTGACAACACTATGTGTTTATGATAATTTTCATGGTAACCCATCTGTATTAAACTTACTTTTTTTCATAACATAACTCCGTTAGAGAAAGGGGGAATCTGAATTCATGAAATTTAAGTCCGATGATTCATTGAATGATGTTCCGGATTTGATAGAGTCTATTGCCAGGGAAAAAGGTTTATCCCGCAGAGACTTTATGAAATTCTGTACCGGTATGGCTGCTTTACTCTCCTTACCGGCCACGTTTATCCCAAAGATCGCCGAGGCAATGACCGGCAAAAAACCGTATCTGGTATGGCTTGAATTCCAGGACTGCGCGGGTGATACAGAGGCATTATTAAGGGCGACAAAGCCGACTGTCGGAGATATTATCCTTGATATCTTTTCCGTAGATTATCACGAGACAATAATGGCGCCAGCAGGAGACCAGGCAACGAAGTCCCTGATGGACGTTGTAAACAACCACAAGGGAGAGTATTTTGTTGTTGTTGAGGGAGCTATCCCAATGGCGGACGACGGAGTCTACTGTTGTATAGGCGGAAAGAGTTCAGTCGATATTGCCAGAGAAGTATGCGGCAGCGCGGCTGCGGTTTTAGCTGTCGGCACCTGTTCCGCGTACGGCGGACTCCCGGCAGCATCTCCCAATCCTACAGGAGCCGTGAGCGTATCGGAAGTTGTTCCGGGCGCAACAGTGATCAACCTCCCGGGCTGTCCGGTTAATGTTGAGAACCTTACCGCGTGTATCGTTCACTACCTGACATTCGGAAGACTGCCGCAGGTCGACAAGTTTAAAAGGCCGTTATTCGCGTACGGCAAGAGAATACATGACAATTGCGAGAGAAGGGGCCATTTCGATGCCGGACAGTACGTACAGAAATGGGGCGACGAGGCCCACAGACAGGGATGGTGTTTATATGAGATGGGCTGCAAAGGCCCCGAGACATATCACAACTGCCCGACAGTCAAGTACAACGAGGGCACAAGCTGGCCTGTTCAGGCAGGACACGGATGTATCGGATGCGCGGAACCCAATTTCTGGGACTCGATGGGACCGATATACAAGAGATTGCCGAATGTTCCCGGTTTTGGTGTTGAGAAGACTGCGGACAAGGTAGGCGCAGGACTCGCTGTAGCGACTGCAGCCGGTCTGGCGCTTCACGGCATAGGCAAAGCTGTTTCATCAAAGAAAGAAGATAAAGAATAAAGGCATCTACACTGCCTGATTACACAGATTATTAAGAGATTACACAGATAAAAATTTATTAAGGAGGTGGGGAACATTGGCAAAGAAAATAGTCGTTGACCCTGTAACCAGAATTGAGGGACACCTCAGGATCGAGGCAAAGGTTGAGAACGGAAAAGTTGTCGATGCCTGGAGTTCAAGCACAATGTTCAGGGGGATAGAGCTTATTCTTAAAGGCAGAGATCCCCGTGACGCATGGGCTTTTACTCAACGTATATGAGGCGTCTGAACCACGGTTCATGCAACCGCCTCGGTGAGAGCGGTCGAAGACGCATTAGGAATTACCATCCCTGATAACGCAAGGATCATAAGGAACCTTATCAGCGGAATTCAGTATGTACAGGATCATGTGATCCACTTTTATCATCTGCACGCGCTTGACTGGGTGGATATCGTGAGCGCGTTGAGCGCGGACCCTGCCAAGACATCTGCCCTCGCACAGTCCATATCTGACTGGCCGAAGTCGAGCACGGATTATTTCAGAGGTATCAAAGACAGGGTAAAGGCATTTGTCGACAGGGGACAGCTCGGTCCATTCGCGAACGCGTACTGGGGCCACCCCGCGTATAAACTGCCGGCTGAAGCCAATCTCATGGCGGTCGCCCATTACCTTGAGGCGCTTGACTGGCAGAGAGATGTTATTAAAATACAGGCGCTGCTCGGCGCAAAGAATCCCCATGCGCAGACTTACATAGTCGGCGGCATGTCAATACCTGTTGACCCCGAGAGCCAGAACGCGCTTAATGCCGGAAGCATCGCATTCATAAGCGGGCTCGCCAAAAAGGCGCAGGAGTTTGTCGATCAGGTATACATCCCTGACGTACTCGCTGTTGCTCCTTTCTATCTGGACTGGGCCGGTTACGGCGCGGGTGTGGGCAACTTCCTCAGTTACGGGGAGTTCCCTAATGATACGGTAAGCAACACAGAGAACATGTGGTTGCCGCGCGGTATCATCCTTAATAAGGACCTCTCAAAGGTCCATCCGGTTGACCAAAAGAAGATAACGGAATATGTTACGCGTTCATGGTATAACTATTCCGGCGGAGACGCTAACGCGAAACACCCGTATGACGGAGAGACAGACTATAAGTACACCGGTCCGAAACCGCCTTATCAGGACAAATATCTGAGCGACTACGACAAGTATTCATGGCTCAAGGCGCCCCGTTACGATGACAAGGCAATGGAGGTCGGTCCGCTCGCAAGGATGCTGGTTGCTTACGCTTCAGGACATGAAAAGGTTCAGGGAGCTGTGAACGGCGTTCTCAGGAAACTGGGCAACCTGCCCGCAACGGTCCTTTTCTCAACACTCGGAAGGATAGCCGCACGCGCGGTCGAGACCCAGATAACAGCAGAGATGATACCGGTTTGGCTGAACGAGCTTGCCGTTAACATGAAGAACGGCGATCTCAAGATCCACAACGGTGAAAAATGGGACCCGTCCACATGGCCCGCAGAGGCAAAGGGATATGGTTTCCACGAGGCACCAAGGGGTGCGCTCGGCCACTGGATAAAGATCAAGGACCAAAAGATCGAAAACTATCAGATCGTTGTTCCCGGAACCTGGAACGGTTCCCCGAGAGACGCGAATGACCAGAGGGGCCCTTTTGAGGAGGCCCTGATCGGGACGCCTGTGGCCAACATTGACCAGCCGCTTGAGATACTGAGGACGATACATTCATTCGATCCCTGTATGGCATGCGCTGTTCATGTGGTTGACACGGACGGTAACGAGGTCATAAAAATAAAGGTGAAATAAGAAAGGGGGAACGGATATGAAAGACGACAAAGTAAAAGTCTATGTATGGGAATTCCCCGTCAGGTTGACGCACTGGATCAATGTGATCTGTCTCCTGACCCTTTCTGTTACCGGGTTTTATGTCGGTAATCCCTTTATTTACGCCCAGTCTCCTGACCAGTATATAATGGGATGGATGAGGTTCATCCATTTCGTTTGTGCATACGCGTTCCTGATGAGCATTATCATCAGGCTCTACTGGTCGATAATGGGAAACAAGTACTCATGTATGTGCGGCTGGCTCCCGTTCTCGGGCAAGAAGATCGGTGAGGTGATCGATGACCTGAAGGTCTACCTGCTTATCAGCAAGAGATCAAAGGCGCATGTCGGCCATTCAGCGCTCGGGGGTGTTACGTATCTCCTACTGCTGGGTGTCTTTGTCTTCGAGATAACCTCGGGGTTCGCGCTTTATTCCGTGACCCATTCAGGGATGCTCTGGACAATACTCGGTGGATGGCTGACCAACGTAATGTACCTTCAGACCATCAGGCTGTGGCACCATATGTTCATGTATGTGATACTGGCTTTTACGCTACTGCACATTTACATTTCCATCTTTTCCGATTCCATGGAGAAGTCCGGATTACTGATGTCCATCTTCACCGGTTATAAGTCCATACCTGAAGAAGACATGCAGTAAAGAGCAGGAACAATTTATTGAAGCTGAATTTTTCAGGCCCCGGAGGTCAAAGGCTTCCGGGGCTTAATTTTGCTGAATAATAAAATCATTGAAAAGGCCCCTGCAGATTTGCGGAGCAGGATTTTGCCCCCCGTAGTTTTCTAGCGAAAACTAAGATACGGGGGCTTCGCAATTTCCAATTGCTCGGGGGGCTGCGCAACTGAAAGTTGCTTGGAGGAACTATTGAACATCGCTGTTTTTGGAATAGGCAACATTCTCCTGAGTGACGACGGTGTAGGGGTCCATACCCTGAACAGGCTGAAGGAAGAATACGATCTCCCGGAATACGTTGAATTGATCGACGGCGGAACAAAGGGGCTTGACCTGCTCCCCTTTCTTGAGGAGAGGGACAAGGTCATGATAATTGATGCGGCAAACTTCAATAAAGAGCCGGGGACAATAGGCACGGTAGAGGGCGAGAAGATCCCCGCGTTTCTGAGTAAAAAGCTGTCGGTCCATCAGATAGGTCTGCCTGACCTGCTCTTTGCTGCGAAGCTGACGAACATCTTCCCTCCTGAGATCTGCCTGATCGGTATACAGCCCGAGTCAATGGCGACCTCTGTCGAGATGTCGGATGTTGTAAGCAAAGGGGTGGAACCCCTGCTTGAAAAGGTGATCGAGAGATTGAAGGCGTGGGGAGTGGAAGTGGTTCGAAAAAATAGTAGAATAGGGAAATAGTAAATATTTGAATTTGGAGGGCTTACCCCCACGATTTGCGAAGCAGGAGGCTCGTCCCCGCAGATTTGTTCCAAATCTAGGTCGCGGGGATACGGTCATTTATTGGATCATTAACGGAGGACCTATGTGTGTCGGCGTACCAATGCAGCTTGTTGAGATAGATTACCCTGCCGGTGTAGCGGAGGCCAAAGGGGTCAAGAGACAGATCGGCCTGCAGCTTATGCCCGAAGGCAGCCTTGCTATCGGGGACCACGTGATCGTGCATGTAGGCTTTGCCATTGAAAAGGTGGACAAGAAGATGGCGGATGAGATATGGGAAGCCCTGGAGGAGGTGCTCCGGATGATGGATGAGGAAGAAGAGAGTGCATGAAGTTGCCATTGCTATGGGAATGGTGGACGAGCTTCTCAGGATAGGCAGGGAGAATAACGCGAAGAGTATCACCCGTGTCAGCCTCAAGATAGGTAAGATATCCGGGATAGTGACAGATTCTCTCAAGTTCGCCTTTGACGCGGTCAAGCTTGAGCACCCTGTTATGCTGACTGCTGAGTTGACGATCAATGAGGTGCCGCTTATATATGACTGCAATGACTGCGATAAGTCATTTGAAGCCGATAATTTTTATTTTCCGTCATGTCCGGAATGTGACTCGTTTAACCTGACATTGATATCAGGAGAAGAGCAGGATATCGAGAATGTTGAATTGGAGGTGTAGCTTTGTGTAATACCTGTGGTTGTGACCATGATCATGAACATGATGTAGAGACAAAGACGGTCGATGTGAATCAGAGCCTGCTGAAGGCGAATGAAGATGCCGCGATCGCCAATAAAAAGCATTTCGATGAAAAGGGCATATATGTCATGAATCTTATAAGCTCACCCGGTTCGGGCAAGACG
>BDTS01000072.1 GCA_002897915.1 bacterium BMS3Bbin09
AAAAAGAGGACAGGTTCGAGATAGAGACCGTCGAATTTCATAACCGCGTCAGAAAGGGTTTTCACCAGATAGCCGCTGAGGAGCCCGAAAGGATAAAGATAGTCGACGCCTCCGTGAGTGCGAAAGACGTCAGCAGGAAAGTAATTGAAATATTGGAAAAATCATGGCACTAAAAGACATTATAGGCCAGGAAAAGGCCTTAAACATATTAAAGGGCTGCATCAATAAAGAACGCATCCCACATGCTATTTTTTTCGCAGGTGACGAAGGGATAGGGAAAAAACTCACCGCGATCAATTTCGCCAAGACCCTTAACTGCACCGGAACATCGGACGGTCCGGACCTTTTTGCCGACGTGCCAGCAGAACAGGATACCGCTGTATTTAAGGATGCCTGCGGCAAATGCTCCTCCTGCATCAAGATAGACAAAGGCAGCCATCCCGACATATTTTTTCTCGGCCCGGAAGGCGACGGCGGGCAGATAACGGTATCGGCCATAAGACAGCTTGAGGAATCACTCTCTTACAAACCGTTTGAAGGTGAATGGAAGATAGCGATCATTGACAACGCGGACAGATTGAACCGTTCAGCGGCCAACGCGTTTCTCCAGACACTCGAGGAACCTTCTCAAAAAAGCATATTGATACTGATCTCCTCCAGGCCGGACATGCTCCTCACTACAATACGCTCCAGGTGCCAGAGGATAAATTTCACACCGCTGCCCATAGATACGATGAGCAGACTGCTCCAGGAAAAGCATGCTGAGTTCGATCATGAACATGCCTCACTGCTGAGCACGCTCTCGGGTGGAAGACTCGGATACGCATTGAACGAGAACCTTGTTACACAGAGAGATTGGTCCTTCGACATATTCAATCAGATGCTCGGCGCTCCCGAAGACAACATATGGGAAGACAGGAACGCCATGGAGGAATGGTTCGAATGGGGGCAGCTCCTGCTCAGGGACATAGCTGTCTACAAGACAACCGGCAGGGCGGACCTTCTCATCAACAGAGACAAAAAGGATGAAATAAAAAAGATGTCCGATGTTTCGGAATTAAAAGGTATACTTAAATTATCCCGGGAATTTTATACTATAAAAGAAAGATTACATTTCAACTTAAATAAACAGCTTACTTTCAATTACACAAGCCTTTTACTTAAAGAAATGCTCGGAAAGAAGGATCATTAATCATATGTCACAGGACAATAACTCAACAGAAATAGAAAAAAAGCCTGAAAAAAAGATCGGACATAATGTAGTCGGCATAAGGTTTAAATCTTGCGGCAAAATATACAACTTTGAGATAGGGAATATAGACCTGGCCACAGGAACACAGGTTGTCGTTGATTCCGATACGGGTCTCGGCGTAGGTTACGTCGTTGTGCCGAAACATACCATCAAGAAAAGCAACGAGCCATTAAAAAAAGTGCTCAGGGTGGCATCGGAGAAGGATATCGAAAAGATCGAGAGCAACCGCCTCCTCCAGGAGGAGGCGAAGGCCTTCTGTGCTGAAAAGGCAAAAGAATACAATCTTGAACTGAAAGTTGTAACTACCGAAACAACCCTGGACAAGAAGAGACTCGTCTTCTACTTTACCGCTGACGGGAGGATCGATTTCAGGGAGCTCGTAAGGGACCTCGCCGCGAAATTCAAAACTCGAATAGAGATGCGCCAGATAGGTGTAAGAGATGAAGTTAAAATGATCGGGGCCCTTGGCGCATGCGGAAGACAGGCATGCTGCAATCTCTTTCTGAGTTCCTTTGCACCGATTACCATCAGGATGGCCAAGGAGCAGGAGCTCTCGATAAACCAGAGCAAACTCTCAGGCATCTGCGGCAGGCTGATGTGCTGCCTCGGCTACGAGCACAGGGAGCCCGGAGAAGAAAGCAGAGCCAGGGCACAGCACAGGAGAGCCTCTGCAGCCAATACCGCAGACAAGGGAAAAGAGAAAGAAGTTGCCCGTGACAGGTCCTCCGGTTCTGTTACGGAAAAGGGGGGAACCGCTGAAGATACCCCGGTAAAAACGGGCTCTGCACGGGAGGAGAGGCCCGGCAGGAGACGGAGGAGCAGAAGAAGACCGCGGACAGACAGCCCTTCAGATAAAAAGCCGGTCCAGCAAAAAGTGGAAGCCGTGAAACCAGAGCAGGCCAAGCCTCAGACTGAACAGACTGACAAGAAAAAAAACCGCAATAGTCGCCGGAAATTCTGGAAAAATAAAAAAAATACAGCAAATGAAAAAAAATAAATTCTATGTCACCACACCAATTTATTACGTAAACGACGTCCCGCATATAGGGCATGCCTACACAACTATAGCTGCTGACATCCTCGCGAGATACAATAGGTTAAAAGGGAAAGATGTATTCTTCCTGACAGGTACTGATGAACACGGGCAGAAGGTCGACAAGGCGGCGCAGGAGAAGGGTAAATCCCCCAAGGAGCATGCAGACATATTAGTTGAGAATTTCAAGGCACTATGGGTAAAACTGAATATCACGAATGACGCCTTTATCAGGACGACCGATAGCGAGCATAAGGAGAGGGTCCAAGCGGTCCTTCAAGAGCTGTGGGACAAAGGCGAGATCGAAAAGCGCTCATATTCAGGCTGGTACTGCACACCGGACGAGAGATTCTGGACCGAAAAGGACCTTGTTGACGGGAACTGCCCGGAATGCAACCGGCCAGTCGAGCAGATACACGAAGAAAACTATTTCTTCCTGATGTCAAAGTATCAGGACAAGCTTATCAAGCATATCGAAAATAATCCTTCATTCATATTACCCGAAACGCGCAGGAACGAGGTTCTCGGTTTCCTAAATAACAATGAACTTGGGGATCTCTGCATATCAAGGCCCAAATCCAGGCTCTCATGGGGAATCACCCTGCCCTTTGACGAGGTTTTTGTAACATACGTATGGTTCGACGCGCTCCTGAACTATTACACCGGCCCCATATATCTCTCTGACACAGATAAGCCCTGGTGGCCCGCTGAACACCACCTGGTCGGTAAAGACATCCTTACAACCCACGCGGTTTATTGGTCAACGATGCTTATGGCCAGAGGATGGGAACTGCCCAAAAATATTTTTGCTCACGGATGGTGGACGGTAGACGGTCAGAAAATGTCCAAGTCCATCGGGAATGTTGTTGACCCGAACAAGATAGTCGATGAATACGGCCTGGACGCATTCAGGTATTTCCTGTTCAGGGAAGTGACTTTCGGCCTTGACGGTAACTTTTCGGAAGAGGCCCTCGCAAAGCGGACAAACAGCGATCTTGCCAATGATATAGGCAACCTCCTGAGCCGGACCCTTACCATGATCGACAAATACAGGGGCGGAAGCGTGCCTGCTCCTGTTAATGGTAAAGACAGGAACGATCTGGAAATAAAGATCAAACAATGGTTCGATAAAAACTATACTGGGAATATATCAAGGAGCTATGACAGTTTTCTTGAAGGATTGCATTTCAACAACGCACTTTCTGAATTATGGAAGATCATGGCCGAAATTAATGAGTACATAGCCGCTTCAGTACCCTGGAAAGAGGAGGATGACGAAACCCTCTCGAATATCCTTTATACACTTGCCGAATCTCTCAGGATAATAGCAATATACCTTTATCCTTTCATGCCGGATACCGCAGGCAATATATGGAAGCAGCTCGGACTCGATACGGATATCAACAGCATAAAGATTGATGAAACCTCAAACTGGGGCGGCTTAAAGCCCGGGACAAGGGTCCAAAAGGGAGAGGCCCTCTTCCCGAGGATCGATCTGAAAAAGAAATTTAAAAAGGAAAAGACTATGGACAATACTGTAGGGGTGCATGGCGATGCGCCTGAAAAAGATAATCTTATATCAATAAATGATTTTGCAAAGGTCGAGCTGAAAATAGGCATAGTGCTTGAAGCTGAACCTGTTGAAAAATCAAATAAGCTCCTGAAATTGCAGGTCGATACAGGCGAGAAGAGACAGATCGTTGCCGGTATCGCCAAAGCATATACTCCTGAAGAGCTGACCGGCAAAAAGGTCGTGGTCGTCACGAACCTCAAACCCGCAAAGCTGATGGGTGTGGAATCAAACGGAATGCTGCTCGCCGCAACTGACAGTGAAGGAGTATTATCCATCCTGATACCTGAAAAGGATATTAACCCCGGAGCCTCAATAAGATAACTACTGATTTAAAAGAAAGGGATAAGAGATGGCTGGTAAAATAATTTCGATCAACATCAGCCCTAAAAAGGGCATGAGAAAGAAGGCGGTTGACTCTGCCATGCTGAAAGACAATTTCGGTATAGAGAATGATGCTCACGCATCCGGCAAGTGGCACAGACAGGTGAGCCTGCTGGCTGTTGAAAGCATCAAAAAGATGACAGATAAAGGGCTTGATGTGGGTCCCGGAGACTTTGCTGAAAATATAACGACCGAAGGCATTGAACTACCGATATTACCCATCGGCACAAAGATGATGATAGGGGATATAGAACTTGAGGTCTCCCAGATAGGCAAACTCTGCCACGCACGCTGCGCCATTTATGAGCAGGCCGGTGACTGTGTTATGCCAAGAGAGGGTATCTTCGTCAAGGTACTCAAGGGCGGGACTATCAGAACCGGAGACACAATAACGATCCTGTAGGAGCAAACGGCCATTCGCCCTTACATTAATAATTATGATAAAAATAGCGATCCTGACATTAAGCGACAAGGGCTCAAATGGTGAGCGGAAGGACACGAGCGGCCCTGCTATCGGGAAGCTCGTCAAGAAGATCGATGCAGAGATCGTGGCCTCAGAGATACTCCCGGATGAAAAGACGCTCATAAAAAAGAAACTGATATCATTATGCAAAAAGGCCGACCTTATTCTCACTACAGGCGGTACAGGTGTCTCACCGAGGGACGTCACCCCTGACGCAACCCGCGAAGTTATAAAATATGAGATACCCGGCATTGCGGAGGCAATGCGCCTCAAGGGGCTCAAAAAGACCCCGTTCGCTATGATCTCGAGGGCGGTTGCAGGAGTAAGGGGAAAGACACTGATCATCAACCTCCCGGGCAGCCCGCAGGCCGTAAAAGAAAACCTCTCGGCAGTACTCTCCATTATTCCGCATACCATCGAGAAGATACAGGGAAGTAAAGTAGATTGCGCCTGCCGTAAGAAATAAATACTTAACCGCTATTTAAATATCTCGCCGGATTCTCTGATATAGACTTCATGACAACCTCTTTATTGATCCCGGCCTTGATCAATCGCTCTGCTGATTCCGTGACAGTCAGGGAACCACCCATTAACCT
>BDTS01000073.1 GCA_002897915.1 bacterium BMS3Bbin09
GTCGCTGGTTCGAGTCCAGCCATCGCTACCAATTCCTTTACTGGAATCCGCTTTATTCTTTAATGGTCTAACGCCCTCACCACCCTGTTCTCCCAAAATTAAAATACTTGTAAAGCTGTCGTATTTGTGTTTAATATACAAAAACCAATACAATCGGGGACACAATGAAAAAACTAATATTTGTCCAGGTTGTGTAGGCATTTATCCTTCAAGAAATATTTCCTGATGTCTGTTTTCAATATCCCGGATTTCTTCATCTGTTAATGCAACCAATTCCTTTCCCCTTGCCCTTTTAGATAATTGACCATCACCCTGTCCTAAGAACTTAATAAGCAAAGCAACGGTTTTATCAGGCATTTCAAATTTATCATCAAGGTATCGTTTCATCTCGTCATATTTATTGAGGTAATCCACCTCGTTGGGAATAATGTTTCTCATGGTATCTTCCACACAATCATACAGAAATTCGGCTTGCTTTGTTCCATCAAAATAGCGGTAGTAATCTGCTGTTGCATTCAGGACTTCAACATTGTGTTTCGGTGTTGCTTTCCATTTGATGAAATCAAGTAATGGATGGGAATAGGATTCCAGTATCTTCCTGTAATCATCTATCTTATCCAGAATGGATGCGGAGACAGGAAAGATCATCCCCTGCTGTGCAAATTTCTTTTCTGCCAGGATATGATGTATCAGGTAGCGGTGTAACCGGCCGTTTCCATCTTCAAACGGGTGAATAAAAACAAACCCGAAAGCGATCATGGCAGCTGCCAGCACTGCATCAAAATCCGAGTTTTCCAGTATCTTGTTCATGGCGATCATGCCTTCGATCAAAGCTTCCACGTCCTGCCACCGGGCTGAAATATGCTCAGGGAGCGGGTCACTGGTGGTCCGGTCATGTTCACCGACAAAACCGCCTTCCTTACGAAATCCCATATTGGTAAAACGGGTATTTTCAATAACGATCTGCTGCAGCCGCAGTAATTCTTCTTTGCTCAGCGGTTTTGAACCGGCCTGCCCGATGGCTTTCCCCCATCTTATGGCACGGGTATTCCCCGGGTTTTCGCCTTCGATGGTAAAAGACGCTTTGGAGTCTTTTAATAAAAGAAATGCCGAGGCCCGCTGCAGCACGTCTTTTCGTATGGTGCTTAAATAAGTGTCTTTTTTACCGGACAGGTTTGCATTGATAAAAGTTTCCAGTTTGAATGTTTTGAAAATAAGCGGACAAAAACCGGGCGTACCGGGCAGGTTATTGATTATACGGTGGCGGGGCGAACGCTGTCCTTCGATGGCATATTGTATTTTATCATCCAGTAAAGGCACATAATTCTTTATGCCAAGATCCGGTATATCCAATGGTTTCTCCATTAACCATTCGTATAGAAACCAGATCTTCCGGCTATACTGTCCGGTGGGTTCAATCTGAAGCAGTTCTTTTACCTTCTTACTGCCAAGTTTGGAAAAGAGGCATTTAAAGAGCAGAAGGTTTACCCCTTCATATTTCAGTGCAAAAACCAGCTGCTTATACAAGCTATCTTCTGGCTGATGTTTAGACGTGAATACTTTCCAGCCGTCCTTTTCATAACGGCGGTTTTTTTTGCTGATCAAGGCAAGGGTATGAGGCAGGGGCACCGGCAGTGCCAGCGCATCTATGATGGCACCATAACCCGCGATGTTTCCTGTTTCAGGAGCAGATCGTCCGTGAAAAACAGTTATTTCCTGTGATAAATGGATATTTTTCATGTACGTTTGTGAAAAGTAAGTATTTGAGTATACGTGAAAAACAGGTACGGTTTGTGAATTATAGGTATTATTCTACCATATTAATGAAGTTTAGGTATATATATTTTTTACTTAAATAAACATTTGTTGTAACATGGACTACCCCCCAGAAACTATGCAACTTGCAGGTTGTGGATTTTGCCAATTTCACTCCAAGCAACTTTTAGTTGTCCCGTGAAATGCATCGCATTTCCGGGATTTAATCCCTGTAATCACTTTGTGATCACTATGGACGCAGCCTGCTTTCGGATTCTATTCCTCCTCTTCAATAAGCTACCGCCTCTCCACCCTATTCTCCCAAAATTAGTATTGCTTATACATACAATATTTCGTCCTGATATTTTCGTCTTTGGTATGTGAAATTTTGACTAAAAAACGCGGTGTTCAAGCTTCTCTTTTCAGAGTGGATTCAAAGCAGAAATCTGCAATACTTGACATGAGATTGAGCTTCTTTTGATGCAAAAATAGTGTAAACTTGGATTAAGCCTCACAAAATCTGGAGAACATATATGGAAACATTAATCGGTAAACACTGGCATTACCTTCCGGAAGATGAGGTCCTGGATCTTCTGGAGAGTGATCGTGAAACGGGTCTGGATTTGTTCGAGATAGAGCATCGCAATAAACACTTCGGCCCTAACTTGATCACTGTAAAAAAAGGAATGGGCCCGTTGATGCGCTTCCTGCTCCAGTTCCATCAGCCCTTAATTTATATCCTGATAGCAGCCGGAGCTATTACAGCCTTTCTTCAGGAATGGGTTGATTCAGGCGTTATTTTCGGTGTGGTTCTGGTCAATGCGGTCATCGGATATATACAGGAAGCGAAGGCTGTCAAGGCAATGGATGCCTTGGCCCGGACAATGACAGCTGAGGCCACAGTATTGCGTGCAGGCACTAAACAACGTATTTCAGCGGCTGAACTAGTGCCGGGAGACATTGTCTATCTTCAGTCCGGCGACAAGGTTCCTGCCGATATGCGACTGTTTCACACACGGGACCTTCAGATCGATGAGTCTGCGCTGACAGGAGAATCAGTCCCTGTTGAAAAAGGACCTGAAGCCCTTGAACACGACACAGTCCTGGCAGACCGGAAGAATATGGCATATGCGTCTGCCCTGACCACATATGGTCAAGGACGGGGTATTGTTGTTGCCATTGGAGACGGGACAGAAGTGGGACGTATTTCCCAGCTGATTTCTACAACAGAAGAACTGGCAACACCACTGACAAAGAAAATGGCCCGTTTTAGCGGCATTCTTCTCTATGCGATCCTGGCCCTCGCAGGCGTTACCATCGTTGTAGGCCTTATACGCGGGGAGTCTGCCTTTGATATGTTCATGGCAGGCGTTGCCCTTGCTGTCGGCGCTATACCGGAAGGATTACCGGCGGCCATGACAATTACTCTGGCCATCGGTGTTTCCCGTATGGCCCGGAGGCACGCGATTATCAGAAAGCTTACAGCTGTTGAAACTCTTGGAAGTACGACGGTCATTTGCTCGGATAAAACAGGTACTCTTACTGAAAATCAGATGACTGTACAGGAAATCTTTGCAGGTGGTGAACGGTTTGAAGTGTCCGGGACCGGTTACGGTTCAGACGGACAGATTTTCAAAAAGGGAAGTCCTGATGGCAATGCAAAGTCTGTTGCCTTGACCGATTGCATGAAGGCAGGTTTGCTATGCAACGACAGTTTGCTACTGGAGAAGGAAGGCCGCTGGGAGGTACAGGGGGACCCTACTGAAGGAGCATTGCTGGTTTCGGCAATAAAGGGAGGCATGTCCATGACTGAGCTTATGGGAGAAATGCCCCGCATCGATTCGATACCCTTTGAGTCACAACACCAGTACATGGCCACCTTGCACAACACAGGAGCGGGTAAGCGCCGGACTATCTATGCCAAAGGCTCCGTAGAGGCCATCATTGAAAAATGCGCTTCTTCTACTGATGCAGAAGGACGGGCTGCTGTTCTGGATGCTGAACAGGTACATAGAGTAGTAGAGGAAATGGCAGCCAGGGGATTGCGGGTGCTTGCTTTTGCAAAAGGAGAACTCACTGAAGAGAAAAACGGACTGCAACACACAGATACGACTTCCGGGATGATATTCCTCGGGCTTCAGGGGATGATCGATCCGCCCAGGAAAGAGGCCATAACGGCAGTTCAGAATTGCCACAAGGCTGGCATTCGTGTAACGATGATAACCGGAGATCATGCTCTTACAGCTTCTGCTATTGCGCAAGATATTGGCCTGTATAATCCATCCAATGTGGTCACAGGAAGGACCCTGATGGATATTCCCGACAGGGAACTGATCGAGGTTGTCAACCGTATTTCTGTCTTCGCCAGGATCGCGCCTGAGCAGAAACTCCGCCTTGTAAAATCCTTACAGTCAAGTGAAAATATTGTAGCCATGACAGGAGACGGAGTGAACGATGCCCCGGCACTGAAAAGGGCTGATATTGGAGTAGCAATGGGCATCACCGGGACTGACGTAGCTAAAGAAGCCGCTGATATGGTTCTTATAGATGATAATTTTGCAACCATTGAAGCTGCCGTGGAAGAAGGAAGGGGCGTCTTTGACAATATCACCAAGTTCATTGTCTGGACGCTGCCTACGAACCTTGGGGAAGGTCTCGTTATTCTTGCTGCAATATTTGCAGGCGTGACCTTGCCTATCCTTCCGGTACAGATCCTCTGGATCAATATGACAACTGCCGTATTGCTTGGTCTTACACTGGCATTCGAGCCCAAGGAGCCCGGCATTATGACCCGCATGCCCCGCGATCCAAAAACACCGATACTTACAGGTGAACTCATAGGGAGAATATTAATAGTAGGTACACTGCTGCTTGCTGGATCTTTTGGTCTTTTTGAGTGGGAATTAATGCATGGAGCCAGTGATGCAGAAGCACGCACTGTTGCTGTGAACGTATTTGTTATGGTTGAACTTTTCTATCTCTTCAACTGCCGATCACTTACAAAGTCAATGTTTCATGTAGGATTATTTTCAAACCTGTGGGTGTATGGCGGTATTGGGGCGATGCTGATTCTGCAGGGTCTATTCACATATTTACCGGCTATGAACAGGATGTTTCAAAGTGCGCCTATTGGTACTGAAGCCTGGATACGCATACTGGCAGTAGCATTCATTGCCTTTTTTGTGGTTGGACTCGAAAAATGGATTCGTTTGAAGATTAACAAGGGACGCCCTGTTTAAACTACGATGAAGAAACCAGGAAGAGGAGGATATCTATGCTTGAATACCTGAAGAAGTTTGAAAGAATAATCATTACTTCACTTATTGCCATGATGACTTTAGTTGTGCTTCTTGCAACCGTTGAACTCGGATGGATAATTATCAAGGACATCATAACACCGCCTGTTTTTTTACTTGATATTGCAGAGCTTCTCGATATATTCGGACTGTTCTTACTGGTGCTGATCGGGATCGAGTTGTTGGAGATGATCAAAGTATATCTCGAAAAAAATGTCTTTCATGTAGAAGTCGTGTTCATGGTCGCTATGATAGCAGTGGGCAGAAAAGTCGTTATCCTGGATGTAAAAGAGCTACCAAGTCTTACTTTGATAGGGATAGCATCAATCATCCTCGCCCTTTCTCTCGGATACTATTTAATTAGGCGGGATAAAAAATGAAGCATCTAGTGGTAATTACTGGGAGTAACTTTGGGATTCAAGCGATTGGGAAACAGAATAAAACCCTGTTTTCCCACAATTAAAATTACTTGTAAAGCTGTTATATTTTTGTTAAATATACAGAAATCCAATCAGATCGGGAGACACAATGAAAAAACTTTTATTCGCCATTCTTATGACGGTCATCTCTGTTTCCTTTGTCTGCGCAGAAACAGATAAGGCCGGTAAAGCAGGACATGATATCTTCGATTTCAAAAAGGTCAATGTTGATCAGTTCATAGAACCGGACATATGCGAAGGGTGCCATTCCGATATATACGAACAGTGGAAAGGTTCCATGCACAGCAATGCATATACCGACCCCATATGGCGGGCGGCCACAAAGCTCTTTTTGAAGGACGCTAAAAAAGAGGGGGAACTGCTCGAGATGAAGGCATGCGTAAAGTGCCATACCCCGCTCGGGTTCCGCTCAGGTTCGATCACATCCCCTGCGGAAGACTACGACAAACTTGACGCCCTCTCTGCAGAGGGAATATTCTGCAACTGGTGTCATAATATAAGTGAAGTAAAACATCTCGGGAACGCGGGATATGAGGTTGCACCTGGAGGCGGAGAGGATGATCCCTCGACCATGCTCGGGCCATTCAAGGACGCTGAGTCGCCCTACCACCCGACAAAATATTCAGAACTGCATACAAGGTCCGAATTCTGCGCGCTCTGCCATAATGTCTCCCACTCAGCGAACAACCTGCCGATAGAACAGACCTATAATGAATGGAAGGACAGCCCGTACAACACCGGAGACCCAACAACAACGGTCAACTGCCAGGACTGCCATATGAGACAGAGACCCGGTATCCCCTCAACTGGAAAAACTGAACGACCGGATAATCCAGGACTCGCGTGCGACAGCGGCCCTGAGAGGAAGCATATCTGGACACATTATTTTGTCGGCGGCAATTCCGTTGTCACAAAACTTCTCGGCAGCGACCTTCATGCAAAGATGGCCGTAGAACGATTACAACACGCCGCGGACCTGGAGTTCATTAAATGCGGCCCATTTAAAAAAGAGACCCTTTCTCACATTAAAATAAAGGTCATCAATTCAGGCGCGGGCCATTATCTCCCGACCGGGCTGACCGAGGTGAGGCAGATGTGGCTCGATATAATAATAACCGATGCAAAAGGAAATGTACTCCTTAGTTCGGGGGCCCTTGACGATAAAGGCAATATTGACAGGAAAGCCGTTGTATTTCATACAATATTAGGAAATGAAAAGGGTGAGCCGGTAATCAATGTTGCGCTTGCAGACAGGATACTCTATGACCACAGGGTCCCGCCAAAGGGATTTCAGGTCGAGGGTTATTCATTCTATATACCGGAGAGTGCCGTATCCCCCCTGAAGGTCAAGGCGATACTCAAATACCGGAGCGCGTCTCAGGCGCTTACAAATACACTGCTCGGCAAGAACGCACCGGAGATGCCGGTCGTTGATATGGCTGTTGTTGAGGAGACTGTTGAATTTGAGTAACTCCCCTAACCCCTCTTAATCTAAGAGGGGAACCGAGGGGGTTATTTAATCTTCAAGACTTTCCTCGCAACCTTACCCGTCATTGTCTCGACCGCCCTCAACGCGGCATGCGGACAGACCTCAATACAGCAGTAACAGCGAATACACTTGTCATAATTAAAATGTATCTTCTTATCATGTGTTATCGCCTTTGCCGGGCAATACTCCCAGCACTCGCCGCAGAGGCGGCACTCTGAGTTGTCACACTCCGGCCTCTGAACAAGGTGTCTTCTCATAAAACCATGCACAATTTTCGGGCCGAACGCCATTGGCGCCATTTCCGGGAACCTGAAGTTCTCTACACGGGGGAGGTCGCCGTCAATACGTATTTCTCCTGTTTCCACCCCCTGCTCCAGTGCGGTCCTGTTCGTAAGTACCATATCCGGCCCGACACCGAGCATCTCAGAGATAACGCGGTCGGCAGCCATTGCATTGCCGCTGCCAACGATCACCCCGACCTCTCTTGGAACGCCGCTCTTGCCCGGGCCCTGCCCTTCCATCGCAAGTATTCCGTCATAGATATTGACCGCTGGTTTAAGCGCCTGATATATCTTTACAAGCAAAGTAGCAAACACCTCCCTGTCCTCACCCGCCCTGAGATGCCACTCCGGCTTCTTCATCCCGACAATGCACCCGAAGAGGTTCTTGATCCCGAGAGTAAGCATCATCTGCGCGTGGGTCTTTATCTTCGGCAGGTTAATGATGACATCCGCGTTGACCGCGTCCTCGGCTATCTCTATCTTATCGAACGGCTTGCCTACATCAACTGAAACAAACTTCTTGAACTCCTTATACTCGACGTCCAGCCCTTCAAGCGCGTCTTTTATACCGCTCACCATTATTATCTTTTCGAACGACCCGACTGCGGGGCTGTCCGATATCTGAGGCCTCACTCCCTTCGAGATTACATATTCAGCCGCTGCCTTAACGATAAGCGGATGCGTTACCACAGCCCTGTCCGGCGAGGCCGCCGCAAGAAGATTGGGTTTTATCAGGACTCTGCTCCCCTTTTTGATCAGGTCCCCTGCAATGGAATCCATGAGCTCAAAGACAAGCGGTCTCAGTGTGGTGTAATCATATTCAGCTTTTCGGATGTATACCTTTGACATGGATTTATATTATCAGAAATCCGTCTGCAAAAACGTAAGGGTACGGCGCGCCGTGCCCCTACACGACAGTTTGGTTAGACAATCCTGACCTCCAGATGTTATTTTATCTTCATGAAAGCGGCTTTCTATCAATTTACCCCTTCTTTCGGCAGGAAGGAAGAGAACATCGCAAAGGTCATCTCAGCTGTAAAGGGCGCGGACCTCGAACTGATAGTCCTGCCCGAGTTCTTCGCGACCGGGTACCAGTTCACTTCAATTGATGAAGTTGCGGACCTTTCCGAGCCGATACCGGACGGCAACACGACCAAAGCTCTTTCGGACCTCTCAAAGGAAAAAGGCATTTACATTGTTGCGGGTCTGCCGGAAAAGGAGGGTGATAAATTTTATAATTCCGCGGTCTTTACCGGACCGGAGGGATTTATCGGCTCTTACCGCAAGACACACCTCTTCTTTGAAGAGAAGCTCTATTTCAGCCCCGGAGATACGGGGTTCAGGGTATGGGACACGCCCATAGGCAAGATAGGCATCATGATATGTTTTGACTGGTTCTTCCCGGAATCAGCAAGGAGCCTCGCTCTCATGGGAGCTGAGGTCATCGCGCACCCCGCAAACCTTGTCCTGCCCTTCTGCCCCGACGCAATGCCAGTCAGGTGCCTTGAGAACAGGGTCTATGCCATAACCGCGAACAGGACCGGGACCGAGGAGCGGGAAGAGGGAAAGGCGCTTACATTCATCGGAAAGAGCGAGATCGTCTCACCCAAGGCGGAGATACTGGTTCGGGCTGGAGAAGATGAAGAGGCACTCATGATAGTTGATATTGATCCGAAAACCGCGAGTGATAAGAGCTTGAACCCCTTTAACGATATCCTCAAGGACAGAAGAGAAGATATATATGAGGGCTAACCCCGCAAACATATTATGATTCAAATCATACTCACCCCTCCTCAACTCATGTAATATAGCTCCATGAACGATTCCGGTATCCTTCAAGGCCGTACAAAGGGGAAAAGCACTCTCAGAGTGGCTTCCAACGATCCCTATTCAGCTGAATTAACAGCTGAACAGATCGGTATCATTGCTGACATAGCGGAAAAGTTCGGTTCCGGCTCTGTCCATGTTACAGCGCGCCAGACGATCGAGATCCCGGATATAGAACTTACCTCTATTAATGAAATAAAAAAGTTGATCAAGAATTCAGGTCTATATACAGGTTCATCGGGCAAATACATTCGAAATGTTATGGCATGCTCAAGATGGTGTCTGTATAATGCGAGCCCTTTAAGTGATCTCGCTGCTCAGCTCAACAGAAAATACCAGGGCAGTGAGCTTCCTGGAAAGACCCTTATCTCATTATCCGGCTGTGACTTTTCGTGTACCAGGTCAAGGACCTCCGATATCGGCGTGATAGCCAGAACAAAAATCAAAATAACCGATAAAAAATGCAAACAATGCTCACTCTGCGTTAAAGCACCGCTGTGCTGTCAGATGGATGCGATCACTATAACAGATGAAGGGGCAGAGATCGATACTGAACGGTGTGTGAGGTGCGGATTCTGCACGAAAATATGCAGGCCCGGAACAATAGCAATTGACAGCAATTCTTATGATATCTTTCTGGGTGGAAAAGGCGGGGTCAAACCGAGAGAAGCGGACTTTTTCAAAAATGTAAAATCGGAAGACGAGCTGGTAAAGCAGATAGATGCAATACTGGCCGGATATATTGCTGTGGCTGATGACAAAGAGCGCATCGGAGATGTTATTGATAGGCTCGGCATGAGCGCATTGGAGATTAAAGATGAGTGACAATGAATCAGAATTCAAACTTGAAATGCCGAAAGTGGGCATTATAAAAGGTGTTCTGGCCAAAGACATAGAGGTTGTCGGAGGGAAGGTTGTAAACATCAGGACATGTGCGAGGCCGTACAAAAACATGTATTCTGTCGCCCAGCTTCGGACCATAAAAAAAGTCATAGAAAAATATGGTTCAGGCAAGGTCCATCTAAGTCCCAGACACAACTTTGAGATCCCGGAAGTAAAACAGAAGGAGATCGAGAATGTCCTAAAAGATCTGTATATATCAGGCCTTTTCCCCGGAGGGGCCGGCACATCAGTAAGAAATATCTTTACCTGTCCTGACTGGTGTTCAAAGCAGATCAGACCCGTGCAGGAACTCGGTGAGAGGGTGAGCTTCAACTCGGGCGACAAGGATATGCCTAACAAAGTCGCCATCTCTTTTGCCGGATGTTCAAACAGCTGTTCAAGACCGCAAAATGCTGACATCGGGATCACGGCAATTGGCGAAGTCGGAGTAAATGACAAGACATGTCCTGATGATTGCAAAGAGTGCATCCGTTCCTGTCAGTTCGATGCCATGGAGAAACATAATGGGACGATCACAATAAACGATAAATGCACTTACTGCTGTAAATGTGTTGAGTCCTGCCCTGAGACTGTACTCAGTATAAAAAAGACCGGATTCAGAATAACAGTAGGTGGCAAGGAAGGTTCTAATGTTATGTTCGGTAAGGAGTGTGCACTTTTTGTTGATGATTTCGAGGCGTTCGAAATAATAGAGAAAGTCCTGCGCCACTATCAAGAGAAGGTCGCATTCAGACCCGGAAGCAGCAAAAAGAAAGAACGTCTGGGAGAGGTAATAGAGCGACTCGGCCTTGAAGATTTTATGAGTTGAACCTCCGTATTTATCCCCGCTACCCCTTTATATACTCAGCAACCTTTTTTCTGTATGCCTTATGGAGCTGCCTTGTGATAGTGAATTTCAACGGCGTCTTTTTATCATCCACTCCTGATACAGGCATGACCTCCATCGTGGTGTTAGATATAAAGACCTCATCCGCATTGTAAAGATCTTCCGGCCTGAATCTTCCCTCTTTGACCTTGATCCCGAGCTCGCGGGCAGCATCGAGTATTATCCTTCTCGTTATACCGTCCAGAATACCGACCCCAGTAGCAGGAGTGCAGAGGATATTATCTTTCACAAAGAAGATGTTCGATATGGTGCCTTCGGCAACATGGCCATTGTGGTTCAGCATTATCGCCTCGTAAGCGCCCCTGTCAATTGACTCTCTTTTTGCGAGTATATTGTTCAGGAAATTAAGGGACTTTATTTTGGGGTCAAGCGCCTTTTTGTAGTTCCGTCTTGTGTTGACTATCGCGATATTAACACCCTTTTGATAATAGCTCCGGGGATAGTCCATGAATTCCTTTGAGATGATTACAAATGTCGGTTGAGGGCAGAGCGCGGGATCGAGCCCGAGCGGGCCCGGACCTCTTGATATCGTTATCCTCACATACGCCTCTTTGTGCCCGTTCGCTTTCATCGTTTGATAAACGGCTTCTTTGATACCGTCATGTCCCTTTGGGAGAACAAGCCCTATCATAGATGCAGAGCGGAAGAGCCTTTCGATATGTTCATCGATCATAAAAACGGCCCCCTTATACGCCCTCAGGGTCTCATATATCCCGTCGCCATAAAGGAAGCCATGGTCAAAAACCGAAATAAGCGCCTTTTTTTCTGTAACAAGTTTATTGTTGAGATAAAGCATGAAATCAGTTTATCACGAGAACTGTTCATTTTCCAAGAAATCGCCCCAACTACCACGGCAATAACTGTAATTCACACCTTGTTGACCTAATCATATTTAATCTCTAAAATATCGGGAATATGCTAAAAAAGAATTCCGGTACCGTACTCTTATTAATTATCGATCTTGTCACGATCCTTATCACCCTTAACATCGCGATCGTGATAAGGAGAGACATCCTGCCCTATTTTGGGAATTTCCCGGAGTTTCCGCAGATAGACTACACTTTTTTCTGGTGGATATTCCCTGTCTGGCTCTTTTTTCTCGCTTACGAAGGACTCTATTCAAAAAAGCTCTCTTTTTGGGACGAGGTCAAGATTCTATGGAAGGTTATCTTCTTTTCGACCCTCGGGGTATTTGCGATCCTTGTTCTCGGGAAATTCTCAGAGCAGGTATCGAGGACAGTCATAGTACTGATGGGCATTATCTCTTTCCCAGTCTTTCCGATTTTAAGGATCAACCTGAAGAAACTTGTCAGGCGGAGCGGCATGCTTAAGAGCAAGGTCCTTATACTTGGCGCGGGCAAGACCGGCGAGCTCATCTTCAACGCACTCAGGAGAGACAGGAATTTCGGCCTCAATGTGGTCGGTTTTCTCGATGACGACCCTGAAAAAAGGGGAAAGATGCTCCACGGCGTCAAGATACACGCTGGAGTGGACAAAGCTGAGAAATATATCGGCAGGTGCGGTATAGAAGATATCATAATAGCCATGCCGGGCTGTGATAAGGATAAGTGCATATCGCTTATTAACAGGCTCCAGCACAAGGCACAGAACATTATACTTATCCCGGATCTCTTCGGGATAACGGTTCTCGGCACAAACCTCCTGCACTTCTTTCAGGAACAGGCGATCGGGCTTGAGGTCAGGAACAATCTTGCTCAACCAGTAAATATCATTACCAAAAAAATCTTCGACGTTCTGGTCAGCTGCGCCCTGTTCATCATTCTTGCTCTTCCGATGCTCATTATAGTCCTGCTCATAAAGGTCAACTCAAAGGGCCCTGCCATATTCTCACAGGAGAGAGTGGGCAAGAACGACAGGATCTTCAAGTGCTATAAATTCAGGACAATGTATATCGATGCGGAAGAAAAACTTGCCAGCCTGCTCGATAACAACAAAGAGGCGAGGAGCGAATGGGACCACCACTGGAAACTAAGCAGCGACCCGAGGATCACAAGGGTCGGCAGATTCTTAAGGCAGACATCACTTGACGAACTGCCGCAGATATTCAATGTTCTCCTGGGTAATATGAGCCTTGTAGGCCCGAGACCGGTCACACAAGATGAAATAGATGAGTTCTATAAAGAGCAAGCCAAGCTCTGTTTCGGCGTAACTCCGGGGATTACCGGACTATGGCAGGTAAGCGGCCGGAGTAATACCAGTTATAACTACAGGATAGCTCTTGATTCATGGTATGTAAGGAACTGGAATCTCTGGCTGGACATTATCATTTTGCTAAAGACCGTTAAGGTAGTGCTTTACAGAGAAGGCGCTACTTAAGAAAATGAATTATAAATTTAACCCCCTGCAGATTTGACGTCCCCTATAGTTTGATTCTCAAACTACGTAATGGACTTTGCAAATCTAAAACGCGGGGGCTACGCAACTAAAAGTTGCTTGGGAGGCTTAAATGGAAAAGTGGGAATGCAGTGTTTGCGGTTATATTTATGATCCTGAAAGAGGGGATCCGGACAACGGTGTCGAACCGGGCACCCCTTTTGAAAAGCTACCGGAAGACTGGAGCTGTCCTGTCTGCGGAGCCCCGAAGGACCAGTTTGAAAAGGTTACATAAAATCATTATGTAGGGGCACGGCATGCCGTGCCCCTACTTACCATTAAATTCTTCCTGCGCCTCACGGACCAGCGCCTCAGGATCGTCCGAATACCTCGGAGAAAAATGGAGAGTCTCCATCCTGCCGACCCCGGCCTCCCTCGCTATCCTGCCGGCTTCTCTGGCAGTAAGGTGATATCTCTCCCTCGCCTTTTCCTTGTCGCTTTCCAGAAAATACGTTTCTATACAAAGGAGATCCGACCCTTTTACAAGCTCGACGATCTTCTTTATGTTGTCTTCACTGCCTAGTACGTCAACGACATACGAGAGTTTCTGGCCATGTGTTATATCGACTGCTTCCCTAAGGTCCTGAAACGACAAGTTCCGGCCTTCGACAGTGATAACGGCATCGAACTTATTCCCCCGTATCGCTTCCTTAAGTTCACTCAGCCAGGACCCGGCCGTGAGACCCATGTCCGTAAGCATCGCCTTATTGATATTAATGTGGCACTCCTCTTCCAGGCTGAACGCCAGGCAGGGGATCTCATGATCCAGTATCCTTACCGAAACCTTACAAAAAGGATCATGCAGGAGGATGCCGTTCGAGGGCCTTTTCTCCATATCCTCCCGTTGGAAACGGTTCCCGGCTTTAAAGACAGCATGCTCAATGTATTGTTCAGTCATTTCAAAAACATCTATAACGAGCGGATAGTCCTTTGTAAGGTTCCATGTATACCCTCTGAACTTCCCCTCCACATGATCAATGAACCCTTCGGGTCCGTAAAGCCTCAAAGGTCCTTCTTTTTTCAGTGAAATTCTTAGTATATTGTCAAACCCCATGAAATGATCGACATGAGTATGCGAGACAAAAATATCCGTTAGTTTCAGAATGTCACGGGGAGAAAGGCTATCGGTATGTCCAAGGTCGAACATCAGTGCCCGCCCTTCCCAGAGCAGTCTCATATAAAGCCCTGGGTCCTCAAAGGGACCGTTAAGCAGTCTTGTATGGAAAGATGGCTTCATGAAAAATTATAGCTTAATTAATGATATAATATGAAGAAAAGCGGATCTTGCTGATTATTTATTTCTGAAATCATTTATCATACAGCAGCAGTTCATGAGGAGGTTTTGAATGCCTGAATTAAGGAAAGACCCTGTCTCAGGCAGATGGGTCATTATATCGATCGAGAGAGGCAAGCGCCCCTCTGACTTTGGGATGCGTGTCTCACCAAAAAAAGGCGGGTTCTGCGCCTTCTGCAAAGGAAACGAACGCACCACCCCCCCGGAGATTATGGCCTTCCGGCCGGACGGGAGCAAGTCTGATACCCCCGGCTGGACCCTCAGGGTCGTATCAAACAAGTTTCCCGCACTTAATGTCGAAGGAGATCTGGACAGAAAAGGAGACGGGATATATGACCAAATGAACGGGGTCGGAGCACACGAAGTAATAATCGAGTCCCCTGAGCATACCCTTACGCTCTCCACTATGCCCTTAAAATCGGTAGAGGACGCCCTCTGGGCCTTTCACCAGAGGATCACGGATCTGAAAAATGACAAACGCGTAAAATATGTACTCGTCTTTAAAAATGAAGGCGATGACGCGGGCGCGTCCCTCGAACACTCCCACTCACAGCTCATAGCACTTCCGATCGTCCCGCAGCTGGTCGAAGAAGAGATTGATCATGCAAAACATTATTATGAATATAAGGAACGCTGTATTTTCTGCGACATAATCGACCAGGAAACAGCTGACAAGACAAGGGTGATCTCCGAGAACGAAGACTTCATAGCACTCGCCCCTTTTGCACCGAGGTCTCCATTCGAGACAATGATACTGCCTAAAAAACATGAGTCCAGTTTTAAACCAAACGGCAGTTTCAAGCTCCTTGCAGAGATACTCCAGAAGACACTGAAACAGATCGACAAAGTACTTGACATGCCCCCGTACAACCTGATGATACATACATCGCCTTTCAAGAATGAAACGAACGATTATTACCACTGGCACATAGAAATATTACCAAAACTCACAAAGATCGCTGGTTTTGAATGGGGTTCCGGTTTTTATATCAATCCGACACCTCCTGAAGAGGCCGCGAGATTCCTGAGAGAAGCAAAACTATAGCGCATTAAAGGATCAAATGGCTGAAATAAGCGAAAAAGAATATCAGGATAAACGATTCGTGGAAACTGATATTCTGATCAAGATCGCCAAGGTTGCCAGTTCTACGCTCGAGCTGCGTGAAATACTCGATACCATCCTGGAAGTTATAGCCGACAGCCTCAATAAGGACCTCTGTTCCATCTGTCTGCTCAAGCCCGAGAACAAATTCCTCTGTATTGAGGCGGCAAAGGGGGCGAGCAAGGAAACCGTCAATGTGTTCTGCATCAAGGACGAGGACGAGATCATAAAGAAGGTCTTCAAAGAAATGCAGCCGCTGATAGTCGAGGACATCAATAATGACCCGGAGATAAAGAGGATCATAAATCCGGAATCCTCCCACATGCTTTCACTGCTCGCGATCCCGATAGTCAGAGACAACATCCCGCTCGGAATATTAATGGTCCAGACCAAAGACTCTCATAAATACAGCCAGGATGAGATAAATCTGCTGACAATAATCTCGCACAATATCAGCGCCGCCATAATGAACGCGGACCTCTACCGGAGCGTCAAGGCACAGCTCGATGAACTCAAGGTCATACATGAGATCGGCAAGGCCATAACATCCATTCTGAATATCGACGACCTTCTTCCGCATATATGCGAAGAGGTCTCAAAGGTCTTCAATGTAAGGGGCTGCATACTTAGGCTCATAGAGGGAGAGACCCTTCTGGTAAAGGCCTCCTACGGACTGCCCGAAGGGGTAAGCGACAAGATGACGCTTAAAACAGGTCAAGGCACCGCCGGACAGGTGGCGCTTACCGGTGAACCCGTTATCATAAACGATAAATCCAGGATGCCCAGAGACTATAATGTCCCCGGGGTTGATTCCACGACCGTGATCTGCGTCCCCCTTATGATCGGAAAGAAGACCCTCGGCACTCTGGCACTTTTTGATAAAAAAGACGAGTGGGGGATCACGACCTTTGACGAGAGTGACCTGAACACTTTGCTGACTTTTGCCTCTGCTTCATCGATCGCTATCGAAAACGCGAGGCTCTACAGAACCGAGACAGAAAAAGAGAAAGAAGTCACCCAGACAAAGGACTACATCGCCAGCCTCATAAACGATTCCGCTGACGCCATTATTACCACTGACACCGAAGGGATGATAACCTCATGGAACAAGGGGGCGGAGAATATTTACGGTTATGCGGAGGAGGAGGTAAAAGGCAGGTTCCTGCCCATGGTCCCTTCCTTCCTGACAGATGAAGAGAAAAATATAATAAACAGCATAAAGAAGAAAGAGACACTGAGGAACCTCGAGACCATACGCCAGACAAAGAACGGAAGGCTGATCGAGGTAAGTCTGACACTTTCACCCATAATGGACCATTCCGGAAATGTCACTGGCATAAGCGGCATATCCAGAGACATCTCCGAGAAAAAAATGGTAGAAAAGGAGTTAATAAGAAAGAACCAGGAGCTTTCACGATTATTCTTCATAAATTCCATGGTTCGGAGTACGCTCGATCTGGACAAGCTCCTCAAGATGGTCCTGACCGTTGTTACAATGGGTGACGGCCTTGGTTTTAACCGCGCGGTACTTTTTCTCGTTGATGAATCGGAGAAGACCCTCAACGGTATGATGGGGGTAGGACCTGCGAGCTCCGAAGAGGCAAAGGAGATATGGATATCGATGGAAGGTAAAAGCCTGGGGGCGATAATCGAAGAAATAGAAAAAGAGCCCTTCAACATGAATTCACACCTTGACAGGCTGAGCCAAAATATAAAAATAGATATTAACGCAGAGTGCATCCTCTGCCGCTGCGTGAAAGAGAAGAGACCGTTCAATATCCAGGATGCCAGTTCAGAGCCCCTTGTAAGTCCAACCCTTACAGACATGCTTGGCGCTGATTCGTTCGGTATCGTCCCCCTGATCTCAAGAGACGCGGTCATAGGGCTTATATGGGTCGACAACCTTTTTACCGGCAGGCCGATCAAGGACGAAGACCTTCAGTTTTTGATGGGGTTCTCGAGCCATATCGCTTCGGCAATAGAGAACGCAAGGCTGTTCGAGAATGTCTCCATTGCCCGGGCAGAACTCAAGAACATATTCGAGTCAATGTCAGACATGGTCTATTTCACCGACAGGGAAATGAACATAAAACGAATTAACCAGGCCGTGGTCAAGAGGATAGGAAAACCGGAGGAAGAGATTATTGGCAAAAAATGTTATGAAATATTCCACGGCAAGAGCAAGCCGTGGGAAAATTGCCCCCATCTCAAGTCTACTGAGTATAAAAAACCGCAAGTAGGAGAATTTGAAGACCCCTATCTTGGCGGCACATTTGTGGTATCAAACTCTCCGCTCTTTGATTCTTTAAATAATTTTGTGGGGACCGTGCATATATTACGCGACATAAGCGAGATCCAGACATTAAGAGAAAGGGTGATCCATTCCGAAAGGATGGCAGCGCTCGGTGAACTGGCAGCAAGGGTGGCGCATGAGATCAGAAACCCACTGATATCCATAGGAGGGTTCGCCCGGAGACTAGAAAAAAAGCTCACTGACGATACAAAGGAATATGCCAGGATCATCGTCAATGAGGTCACCAGGCTCGAGAACATCCTCAAAGAGATCCTGGGTTTCGTGAAAAGTTCAAGGGTCATGAAACAAAAGGCGGACATCAACGAACTGCTTGATGAAATAATAACGTTCATGACACCCGAAATAATCGAAAAGAAGAACACTATACAAAAAGACCTCTGCGAAATCCCGCTCATGGCAGCCATAGACAACGACAGGATAAAAGAAGCCATACTGAACCTTATTGCGAACGCCGCCCAGGCAACAAACTACGGATCCATTATTTTAAAAACAACACGGGTAGACAATGAGGCTGTCATCAAACTTTCCGACACAGGGTGCGGCATTAAACAGGAAGATATCAAGAACATCTTTAACCCGTTCTTCACAACAAAGTCACAGGGAACTGGCCTCGGCCTGGCAGTGACCCACAAGATCATCCAGGAACATAACGGCAAGATAGAGGTTGAAAGTCACACGGGCAGGGGAACTATTTTCAAGATATATCTGCCGCTCGGATAAAAATGATTGATTAAATTATTGTTTATATAGAAAATAAGATAACCGGGTGTATTGAAAGGAGAAATAGAATGAAACTTCTTATTGTCGATGACGATACTAATATACAGCGTCTTTA
>BDTS01000074.1 GCA_002897915.1 bacterium BMS3Bbin09
TACTACTCAAAATCTATGATTTTGTAAGTAGTAGTATCCTGATTTTAGGAGCAGACCTGCCTGCCGGCAGGCAGGCGCGCTGGATAAAAGTATTATATTTAATAATTATCGCCGGAGTGGTGAAATGGCAGACGCGCCGGACTCAAAATCCGGTGTCCTTCGGGACGTGGGGGTTCAACTCCCCCCTCCGGCACCATTATATAAAATCAGAGGAGAAGAAATGAATAAACAGAGACTGGTCTTAACATTAATATGCATTACCTTATCATTCACTGTCTTTTTGACTGCATTTGAGAGCAATGTCTTTGCCGGTATGGTCGGTGAAAGCGCCCCTGAATTCAGACTTAAGGACCTGAAAGGGAATGAGGTTTCGCTTTCATCTTTTAAAGGTAAGCCGGTACTATTGAATTTTTGGATGACATGGTGCCATTTTTGCAAAAAGGAAAGGAAGGAGCTTGACGCACTTTATAAGGCATACAAAGATAAAGACTTGGTCATAATAGCCGTTGCTTTGGATAAATCAAAAAGGGTAGTAAAAAATTTCATAAAGAATCATCCTGCTGAATATATTGTTCTGTCAGACACAGAGATGACGGCAGGTAGAATGTACGGGGTGAGGGGCTATCCTACCACTTTCCTGATCGACCGTGACGGGATCGTTAAATATAAATTCAGCGGGGCAAGAGCATGGTCTTCAAGTGTCTCAGGGGATATCATAGATAAGCTGATAAAGTGATTAAATTGTGTATGTTATGGCTGATCTTCCTTGACAAAAAAATATTCTATGATTAGAATTTCACACACTGTAATAATCTGTTTAAACATTTAATTTTCTAAACAAAAGGAGGGCGAAATGTTTCCTGATGATATCATGTATCACAAAGAGCATGCATGGGCAAAAGTCTCGGGCAATAAGGCTACAATCGGGATCTCCCATTACGCGCAGGAAACACTTGGAGATATAGTATATGTTGACGAACCCGAGGTCGATTCTACTGTTGAGGCCGGTACAGAGCTTACTCAGATAGAATCTACAAAGTCAACCTCATCGGTGATCAGTCCGGTTAGCGGGACTGTTCTTAAATTTAACGAGGATCTGATCGATTCCCCTGAGATAATAAACGAAGATCCGTATGGTAAAGGCTGGATCGTGGTTATTGAAATGGATGATCAGTCACAACTCAATGACCTTATGGATGGCACTGACTATGAAAAATATATTGAGGACGAAGTGAAACTGAAATAATGAATATCACGATATTGGGCGCTGGTCCCGGCGGTTATGTAACAGCGATCAAGGCTGCCCAGCTTGGAGCTGAAGTCACTGTTATCGAAGAGAGTGAAGTAGGTGGCACCTGTCTTAACCGGGGCTGTATCCCCACCAAAACTCTTATAGCATCCGCTGAATTATTGCATAAAATTAAAAAAGCAAAGAGCTTTGGGCTGGAGTTTAATGGAACCGTTTCTCCCGATATCGAGAAGATAGTAGAAAGAAAGAACACGGTTGTTTCTACGCAGGTCAAGGGTATACGCGGCCTGTTAAAATCCTGGGGTGTGAATATTATAGAGGGCAGGGGCGTTATCATTGACCCTAAAAAGATAAAGGTCACTCTTAAGAGCGGCGCGGTCGAGGAAGTCGAGACTGAAAGGATAATAATTGCGACTGGTTCGAAACCGGCCCAGATCCCAATCTTTCCTTTTGATGGTAAGATGATAATATCGAGCGACCACGCGATCAACCCCGAGTCAGTGCCCAGGAGACTTCTTATTATAGGCGCCGGTGTTATCGGGTGTGAGTTTGCCTTCATCTATAAAGAGTTCGGCGCTGAGGTGACAATGGTAGAAATGATGCCCCATGCCGTCTCTACTGAAGATGAAGAAATATCAGAGACACTTGAAAGAGAGCTGAAGAAGAACAAGATTAAACTTATGACCGGGACAAGTGTTGATAAAGTTGATGTGAATGACAACAGTGTGATTGTCACGCTTTCGGACGGCAAGTCAGTTGAGGTAGAACAGGTAATAGTATCAATTGGAAGGGCGGTTAACACTAAGGACATAGGGCTTGAGGCCATTGGGGTAGAGACCGGCCAGAGTGGTGAGATAATAGTTGATTCTAAAATGCAGACCAATGTTGAGGGTGTTTATGCCATCGGGGATGTGACTGGCGGGATAATGCTCGCTCACCTTGCTTCAAAGGAAGGAATGGTTGCCGCAGAAAATGCAATGGGAGGCAGCTCAGAGGTTAACTATGATGTTATACCCGCGGCAATTTTTACAAGTCCGGAGATCGGGTCTGTAGGTATCAGGGAAAAACAGGCTGTTGAGAAGGGACTTAAATATAGGGTGGGAAGGTTTCAGTTCAGGGGCCTTGGAAAGTCTCATGCCATGGGTGAAATAGAAGGGCTTATAAAGATAATCGCGGATGAGGAGACGGACAAGATACTTGGTGCACATATAATTGGCACACATGCATCGGACTTGATACATGAGATCGCTGTTGCAATGGAAAATGGGCTGACCACAAAGGATATAGCCCGTACAATACATGCTCATCCTACACTTTCAGAAGGTGTTATGGAGGCAGCTGAGGATGTTCATGATATGGCGATCCACTGTCCCAGAAAGTAATTGACAGTTAAGTTAATTGAAAGCATTAATATAATATGTCTAACTTATCGAATATAAAGGTAATATGAAATGGCTACAAGAGTAATAAATATAGGCAATGTTAAGATCGGAGGCGACAACCCCCTTGTATTTATAGCGGGTCCGTGCGTTATAGAGAGTGAAGAATCAACATTGAGGGCCGCGCAGATGCTGAAGAAATACTCTGAAGCCAGTAACATTCCACTCATATTCAAGAGCTCTTATGACAAGGGAAATAGGACATCTGTCAATTCTTTTAGAGGACCTGGCATTGAAAAAGGACTCGCAATACTCGCTAAGGTAAAAGAACAGACTGGCCTGCCCGTGCTTTCCGATATTCATTCAATAGAAGAGATCGCGCCTGCCGCACAGGTTCTTGATGTTATACAGATACCCGCATTTCTTTCAAGACAGACGGACCTGATCGTTGCAGCGGCAAAGACAGGAAAGCCCGTTAATATCAAAAAAGGGCAGTTTCTGGCTGCCTGGGACATAAAGAATATTATTGATAAAGCGGTCTCTACCGGCAATGAGAACATCACAATAACCGAACGGGGAGCCTCATTCGGTTATAACAACCTTGTAGTTGATATGAGGTCGTTCCCTATAATGAACGGCTATGGTTATCCGGTGATCTATGACGCGACACACAGTGTCCAACTGCCGGGCGGGCAGGGCACATGCTCCGGTGGACAGAGAGAGTTCATTGCCCCTCTGGCAAGGGCTGCTGTCGCGGCGGGTTGTGACGCCGTCTTTATGGAGATGCATGAGGACCCGGACAGGGCCCTTTGCGACGGCCCCAATATGCTCAGTCTTGAAGCGTTTCCGGTTCTGGCAAAACAATTAATGGAACTTCATAGCCTTGTTAGAGGCTGGGAAAAATAATTATATATGAAGGAATTTATTGAACAGGCAAAGAAGATCCTGCAAATAGAAGCAAAAGCTGTTAGTGCTCTTGTTGACCGGATAGATGAAAGGTTTGTGGATGCGATCGAGATTATCTATTCATGCACCGGGAAGATTGTTGTGACCGGTATGGGTAAGTCCGGTCTTATAGGGAAGAAGATAGCGGCCACCTTCGCGTCAACAGGGACGCCTGCTTTTTTCCTTAATCCTGCTGAGGGAAGTCATGGCGATATAGGTATGGTCACAAAAGGAGATGTTGTCCTGATGATCTCGAACAGCGGTGAAACTGCGGAGATCGTGACGATCATTCCGACCCTGAAAAGGATGGATATGAAGATCATAGCCATGACAGGGAATCCCAATTCATTGCTTGCCAGGTCAGCTGATGTCTCCCTCGATGTTTCAGTAGAGGAAGAGGCCTGCCCGATGGGGCTCGCGCCAACAGCATCAACAACAGCGGCCCTTGCAATGGGTGACGCCCTGGCCATTACATTATTGAACAAAAGAGGTTTTACAGCAGAGGACTTTGCATTGATCCATCCGGGCGGAAGTCTTGGCCGCAAGCTGATCCTGACTGTCTCGGACATTATGCATACCGGTACTGATATACCTGTGGTTAGCACAGACACGTTTATGAAAGACGCGATCATCGAGATATCGTCAAAGAGGCTCGGCATTACCGCTGTTGTTGACAGCGGTAAAAAACTGAAGGGGGTCCTGACTGACGGTGATCTCCGGAGGGGCCTCGAAAAGTGGGGTGAGGGTTTATTCTCTTTAAAGGCAGAGGAAGTGATGACCTTAAACTCAAAAACGGTCAACACTAAAATACTGGCAGCCAAGGCGCTGGCAATAATGGAGAAACACTCTATTACATGTCTTGTTGTCTCGGACGGTGGAGAAAAAGTGGATGGTGTGATCCATCTGCATGACCTACTAAAAGCAGGAATCGTTTAGTTGATATTATCTTTTAATTTTTAGCTGACGGCTTACAGCTGATCGCTATAAGCTTTCAGCCTTCAGCTATCAGTAAGGAAATAAGAATATTATGAAAAAAGAGATTAAAGATAAGGCCTCTAAGATAAAACTATTGCTTCTTGACGTTGACGGGGTTATGACAGATGGAAGTATTATTCTCGATAATAATGGGAACGAGCTCAAGAGGTTCCATGTAAGGGACGGCCACGGTATAAGGATGCTGCAAAAGGTAGGAATAACTGTCGGGATCATAACCGGGAGAAAGTCGAAGGTCGTTGAGGTCCGAGCGAAGGAGCTTGGGATTAAGGAGGTCCACCAGAAGATATTCAAGAAGTCCGCTGTCTATGAAAAACTCCTTAAGAAGTATAAATGCAAGGACGAGAACGTGGCTTTCATGGGTGACGATATAGTCGACCAGGAACTCCTCAAAAGGGCAGGGCTCTCCGCTGCTCCTTGTGATGCCGAAGAAGTGGCTAAAAAGTTCGCCGACATGGTTACCAAAAGAGGCGGCGGGAGGGGAGCTGTCAGGGAGTTTACGGACCTGATATTGAAAGCAACAGGACTTTGGAAACAGGTGTCAGAGGAAACCTTTGGTTAATATACCGATCATAATTACCTTAAGCAGGATGCTGATCATCATCCCATTTGTTCTTATCGCTCCTGATAACCCCTATGTTGGCGGCGTAATATTTTCGATAGCCGCGCTCACCGATTACTTTGACGGTCATATAGCCAGAAAAAGGAAACAGGTCACAAAGCTCGGTATGTTCCTTGATCCTGTAGCGGACAAGCTGCTGGTCATTTCTGCTCTAATTATATTTGTAGATATGGAGTTGATACCTGCCTGGATAGCTATTGTTATTATCGCAAGAGAGTTTATCATTACAGGCCTAAGGGTGGTCGCGCTCTCAAAAGACATCGTGATACCCGCTGAGATGGGCGGTAAAATAAAGGTCACGGCACAAATAGCATCTATCATTGTGCTGTTCGCCGACAGGGCATTCGTCAACATTGACTTTTATCCTACTGGAATTGTCCTGCTCTGGATCGCCATGGTGCTCGGTATATTGTCCGGTATTCAATACTTTGTTATTTTCTGGAAAAAATATGATTGACGCAGCAATTTCATTTAACCCCCTGATATTCCTGATCATACCTCTGGCGTTTCTGATAGGCTCGGTCCCGTTTGGTATCCTGTTCGCAAAGGGAAGCGGCGTGGATCTTATGAGTACGGGGAGCAAAAATATCGGCGCTACCAATGTCTTGAGGACAGCCGGCAAGCTGCCAGCTGTGCTGACCCTGCTTTGTGATATGTTCAAGGGGACACTGGCGCTATTCATCTGTAATGTCATGATAACGCACCTTGATCCAGGCAATTGGTCTCCGGAATTAGCTTTAACAATAGAGGACCTCTGGCTCGGGATCGCGGGGCTTGCTGCGGTATCGGGACATATGTTTTCCGTCTTTCTTTCGTTCAGGGGAGGCAAGGGTGTTGCAACTGGTTTGGGGGTCATGCTTTATTACAGTCTACCTACGGCGGGTATTATGCTTCTTATATGGGTACTGATGGCGGTTACATTTAGATATTCATCACTGGCCGCTATCGCAGCTGTTACTGCAATGCCCGTTATACTCGCTCTCTTTGACGCATCAACCCCGAAGATCATTATCGGGGTATTGATCACTCTTTTAATAATCATGAAGCACAAACAGAACATCCAGAGGCTTATTTCCGGAACGGAATCGAAGATAGGCAATAAGTCAAAGGCAGGAAAATAGTGAACGCCATGAAACGCGCGGTGGTCCTTTTAAGCGGCGGTATCGATTCAACAACATCCATGGCTGTTGCGCGTTTTGAAGGTTATGAGTTATATGCCCTGAGCTTCGATTACGGTCAGAGGCACCTCACAGAGCTTGATTTCGCAAAACGTATTGCCGGGGCAATGGGTGCGAAGAAACACCTTGTCATAAATGCCAACCTCAGAGGCATTGGCGGTTCAGCTCTGACATCGGACATTGAAGTACCGAAGAACAGTGGGGAAGCGCAATGTAGGAGCACGGTGCCCGTACCCGAGGACATCCCCGTCACTTACGTTCCGGCCAGAAATACAATATTTCTATCCTTTGCTCTTGGCTGGGCCGAGGTGCTCGAAGCAGAGGCTATTTTTATCGGTGCCAATGCCGTTGACTATAGCGGTTATCCTGACTGCAGGCCCGGGTTCATAAGGGCATTTGAGGAGATGGCGAACCTTGCCACAAAGGTATCTGTCGAGGGAAAGATCAAATTCAGTATCCATGCCCCCTTAATAAATCTTACGAAGGCAGAGATAATCATGAAAGGTGTTGAGCTGGGAGTTGATCACTTATTGACATGGAGCTGTTACGACCCTGTTAAGGAAGCGGGGGGCGGTTATCTGCCTTGCGGGAGATGCGACAGCTGCAGGATAAGGGCAAAGGGTTTTGAAGAGGCAGGGTTAAAAGACGCCTTGCTTGAT
>BDTS01000075.1 GCA_002897915.1 bacterium BMS3Bbin09
GCATCCTTACCCTGTTCTGTATTTGTTCTGCTGTGAGAAAAGGTTTTCCGGTTATCAACTGTATCTCCTTTATAGCTCGCGCTGGTACTTTAATTATATTATTTTTAAATAATATATTTCAGCAAGGTTTAATTATATTTAACCGCGCGGTTTGGCGAGTATTTCGAGCACCTTAAGATCGAGGAACCTTATTGACGGCATTGTCTTAAGCAGAGTGACGGTGTCAGCCCCGTGCCCGGTTCCGGCAACTGCTATGACCTCTTCGCCTTCAGGGATAAGACCGGCATCTGCTGCCATCATAACTATCTCACAGCAGACCTTTGTCCCCTGACCAAATATGCGAAGTGTCTGCGCGACGAGCAGAGTAGGGTAGACCCCGCTGAAACTCTTTGCCAAAGAGGTCTCGATGCTGTGGGTTATCATTGTCCCTGTGTATATCGTTGCGCCTGCGGCCTTTATCGCCTCTCTCGCCTCATCGGTCAGCTCTATAGTATTGGGCTCTTTGAAGCCTTGTGAATGTGTGACAACAACCAGGTTTGTATTCAGATCTTTTAATCCTTCGGCAAAGAGCCTGCCGGTATCGCCGTTTGTAGAGGCCACAACGATATTCCTGCAATTAAGTTCAACAGCCGTTTTTTTGACGATCTCAAGACAGTCTCCGGTGTTATCAGGGCCATTTTTCTCAAAGTAAGTAACGGTTTTTTGCATTGTTGATATCTCCTTTTGTATTATGGATTTTACTTAATTCAATTACACCTTATCAAGGTAAATTTGATATACTCTGATGATGAAATTTGATGAGCTTGTCGATATTGTAGCAAAACTGCGTGGTCCGGGCGGATGCCCATGGGACAGGGAGCAGACGAGGGAGAGCCTCAAGCCTTTTCTTATTGAGGAATTTTACGAGCTTATTGACGCCATTGATGAGAACGATAACGTCGGTATCAAAGAGGAAATGGGAGATCTCCTTTTCCAGATAGTCCTTCAAAGCCAGCTTTTCAGCGAAGAAGGAGAGTTCAATGTTAATGATGTGGTTGACGGCATTGCCAGAAAGATGATTAAAAGACATCCTCATGTATTCGGTGACAAGGTACTTGAAACGTCAGATGAGGTGGAGGGGTGGTGGGAGGAGCATAAGCGTAAGGAAGGGAAGGGGCATGATTCCGCGATAGGCGGGGTGCCGAGGTCCCTGCCTGCCTTGTTAAGGGCGCAGAAGATCCAGAAGAAGGCGACAAAGGTCGGTTTTGACTGGGATAGGATAGAGGACGCATTCGGAAAGATCGAAGAAGAGATCAATGAGTTCAGGGAAGCTGTGGAGAGGAACGACCGTGACGAGATCGAGGATGAGCTCGGAGACCTTTTATTTGTACTTGTCAGGATAGCTAATTTCGTTGATGTGAACCCCGAGGACGCCTTGAAAAGGGCCACACGGAAATTTGTCAGAAGGTTCAGCTATGTTGAGAAAGAGTCAACAAAACAGGGGAGAAAACTTTCTGAAATGACCCTGGCTGAAATGGATGTATTGTGGAACAAGGCAAAGAAGGAGCCCTCATCATAGGCTGAAACTTGTCAGGCCCGTAAATTCAATGGCGAATGATACCTGATAATCATTCGGTCTTCTGTCGTAAACTATATTGATCCCCCAGCATTGACGCTTGTATGCTGTTTCTACGGTAAACTGCTGAACCCCGTTACCGTGCATGTCATACCATAATTTTGTCTTAAGATCCAGAGGAAGCATTTTCAGAGGTCTGCTAGCGCCCGCCTCGATGGTCAATTGACTGAGAGAAGTAACTCGTCTGAAATTCCTGCCTATGGCGAGAAAATTGCCTTCTCCATGTAATGTTATATCCGCAATGGTTTCAGAGATGTTCTCATCGTGGACATCGTAAGATGCGTTGAGCTTGAAGTCCAGGTGGTTGCTTGCTACGTTTGCTTCAGCCAGCAGAGGAGAGAATTCCTTTCCGGTATCGAGAAGGTTGTAGCTTTGCGAGAGTCTGAGCCTGGTCTCCAGGTTTTGGGTAGACAGGCTGGATATTCTGTTTGTCAGAGCATAATTAATGCTGCTTGTATGCGGGATAGAATCAACGGAGTCAAATGACGGAATATTATCATTGTCTACCGGAGGAATATATGCGTACTCTATCGAAGGCTCTATAATATGAACATATGAAGAATACTTTCTGAATAATTTTGTTGTTAACGTGGTGCTCAGGTCAAATATCGTCCGGTACTTAGTGACGGACGGATTTGTAAGGTAATAGGCTGTCTCTCTCACGCCTATCTTTTGTGTGAGGTTGACCAGCCTTCCAAAGCTCAGGTTAATGTTGGGATTAATATCGAATCTCTGGCCTTTCTGTCCCTCATCTCTCCAGAAATTTATACCCTTTGCGGACATATTGAAGGAGGCGGGGCCTCTGGATATTGTATTGACCATGAGGCCAATCTCCGGAAGATTCTGTGGAATGGAGCTGGAATCACCTTCAAGACTGCGTTTGTACTGGCCCAGGAAATATGCCCGACCTGTCTGGAAATCTTTTGATATATGCAGGTTCGATTCGAGGTACTTCTGCAGGTTCTCTTCCGATGAAAACCCGAACCGGTCCTTGTTCCAGGATTGCAGGCCGATCCTGTCCCGGGATGTCGAGTCCATTTCAGTATAATAATCAAATTTATTGACCGTATGGATCTTCAGATAGCTCGAAATATCATACGGAAGCTTCTGGTTATGATATGATTTGATTTCAAATAGGTCCCTGCCCGGATCCTTGTCCTTTATATGATACATCCATATCTCGCCATTGGTCCGCGGAGTAAGCGCGTATCTGTAATCAATCCCCTTTGCCAAGCCCTTGTCAGCGAAATAATCCAAATAAAAGGTAGCGTCCTGGTTCTCTCTTATCGCCCAGAAAAAGCCCTGCTTATAAAAATAACCGGTTTTACTGCTATAGCCGAGAGAGGGCAGAAGAAGTCCCGTTACACGGCTGTCGGTTAACGGCGCCCAGAAATAGGGGCTGTAAAGGACGGGGGTCCCCATTACATGCAGTGACGCGCCTTTTGCTATCAGATCTTTATGGTGTTTAATAGTTATGTGGTCGCTTGTAAGGTTCCATTCCGGAGGGTCAGCATCACATGTCGTAAGTTCGGCATTTTCCAGCTCAAAGACATTGTCTCCGGTCTTTGTTATGCCTTCGGCATTAAGGTGATAATTATGATCCTTGTAGAAAATATAGCTTTTGCCGAGTGTGCCTATCTTTGTCTTAAGGTTCATCTCCAGCTTGTCTGTCTTTATGATTGCTTCAGTGTCTTCGTACTGAACATTCCCTGTTGCAACAGCATCTGAGGTTTCATTGTTCAGGTGTATCTCATCGGCGCTAAGGATAGTATCATCAAGGATTATCTTTGCAGAGCCTTTTGCAATATATGAATTTGTTTCTGATAAGTATTCAAGATGGTCCGCAGAAATATTGACCGCTTCTCCTGCATATACAGGCGATATGAAAAAAAGGAGGAAGGAAATTGCAATGCAGATGAGCCTGTTTATCATTAAATGTCTCATTTTTCGTTTTTTTCCCTCAGCCTGGATAATACACCTGTATGGCCAAGTAATTCCTTTGCCTCTCCGGTTGTATAGAAAGATCCTGTGATAAGGATAACACTATTTTTATCACAGCGCGATCTTGCAAGATTAATTGCCTCTGTCACATTCTCGGTTGACGATATTTCGGCAGTGCCCTTTATGCCGGGTCCATAAAGGCTGTTTATTGTCTCTGCCAGTCTTTGCGTAGAAGCCGATCTTTCATAGGCGGCCTTTGTCAGAATAATCGAATTAGCATTATGGATAATGGGTTCTATAATACCACTGATATCCTTATCATTCATTACACCCAGAACAAGTATAATCTTTTTTCCGGGCAAAAGATCGCCAAGGGACGCTGACAGTGAACTTATTGCTTCCGGGTTGTGAGCGCCGTCGAGAATAATGGGAGGGTTCTCTGAAACATATTCGAACCGTCCTTCGAGCTTGACCTTTGATAGTCCTTCGCTTATTGCCCGGTCCGGTATCGAAAGACCTTTTTGCATTAAGAGTTCGGATGCTCTTATTGCCGCACAGGCATTGAAGAGCTGATATCTGCCGGAGAGGGGGAATGAAAGGTTGCTGTAGCTTTTATGACCGGTATAATTAAACTCAATGTGTCTGTCGTTTATCGAAAGCAGCGACCCGCTGAAGTCCCTGTCATAAACATGTATCCCGGAACCGCGTTCAGCCGCTATATCCGAGAGTTGTTTAACAACATCAGGATCCTTTGAAGTCGTGATCACAGGCACCTTTGGTTTGATGATCCCTGCTTTTTCGAAAGCTATATCAGATATGGAACTGCCCAGGAAGTCGCAATGATCGAGGCCTATGTTCGTAATGATACTTATATCAGGCGCTATAACATTTGTAGAGTCAAACCTGCCCCCCATGCCTGTCTCTATTATTCCGAAGTCCACATTCTCTGACGCGAAATAGTGGAAGGCCATTGCTGTGACGAATTCAAAGAATGTCGGCTGTAGACCGGTCCCGTCTATGAGCCCGCGGATCTCTTCGGCCAGGGCTATAACGCTCTGCTCGCTTATCTGAATGTTGTTTAACCTGATGCGCTCGGTAAAGCTTATCAAATGAGGTGAGGTGAAAAGGCCGACATTGAAACCGCATTCTTTCAGGATCGAGGACAACGCGGTTGCCGTAGAACCTTTGCCGTTGGTCCCGGCTATATGAATGCTCTGGAAGGACTTTTGGGGTTCTCCCAGGATCTTCATTATTTCCAGGGTGTTGGCAAGCCCCAGTTTTATTCCGTGCTTTTGCAGGCTATAAAGATAATTTACGGTATCGATATAATTATTCAATGTTAAAATATAAGGGTCAAGGCCGTAACCTGTATTGCACGGTAATCCAGAGAATCTGGAATTACTTGTTTCCGGCCGTTAGAGATATGAGATTGGCAATTGTCTGCTTCAACTCTTTTCTGTTTACGATCATATCGATCATTCCATGCTGCAGTAAAAATTCTGCCGTCTGAAAACCATCGGGTAGCTGCTGTTTTATTGTCTGCTCTATGACCCTCGGTCCGGCGAAACCTATAAGGCTTTTTGGTTCGGCGATGATCATGTCCCCCAGCATTGCAAAACTGGCTGACACTCCCCCGAAGGTCGGGTCGCAAAGAACGGATATATACGGCATTTTTGTTTTCTTGAATCTCGATATGGCGGCTGAGGTCTTTGCCATTTGCATAAGGGATATTATCCCTTCCTGCATCCTGGCGCCACCTGATGAGGCGATGGATATAAGGGGCAGTTTTTCTTTAGTCGCTTTCTCGGCGGCCATTATAAACTTTTCGCCAACGACAGAGCCCATGCTTCCGCCCATGAATGAAAAGTCGAGGACCACGAGTATTGCGGGATGACCGTTTATCAGAGCAGGTCCGGCGGTCGCGGCCTCATTTGTGTTCGATTTTTCCCGTGCATCTTTTAAGCGGTCTTTATACAGCTTCTGGTCCTTGAAATTGAGAGGGTCCACTGACGCCAGGTCTATACCTATCTCAACAAAACTGCCTTCATCCGCAAGAAGAGTTATGCGTTCGTTCGCCGATATCCTGAAATGATAATTGCACTTCGGGCAGATCTTAAGGTTTTTGTCGACCTCCTGCCGGTAAATGATCTCTTTGCAGGAGTTGCATTTGACCCAGAGTCCTTCAGGAACATTTACCCGTTTGGATGTTATATCTTTGTCTTTCTTGAACCAGGCCATTTAATAAATTATCAATTAAGAATTATCAATTAAGAATTGGTAATTGCTATATTGCCTTTCGTATATTTTTCACAAAACTTCTAATGCTTTTGCCTTTGGCGATCAGTTTTACGATTGCGCTGCCGATAATGACTCCGTCAGCCAGTATGGCGACCGCCGCCGCCTCTTTGGCGTTCGAAACACCGAAGCCTACGGCAACAGGTTTTCTTGTTGTCCTGTTGATGGTATCGAGGGTGTTCTTCATCAGGTTCCCCATTGAGAGCTTTGCACCGGTTATGCCTGTGATGGAGACATAATAAATAAAGCCGGTCGAGGCCTTTGTCACTTTCCTGATCCTGTCATTCGTACTTGTGGGTGCCAGGAGGAAGATAGTATCGAGCTTGTGTTGTTTCGATAGCTTTATGAACTCATCCGCCTCATCGGGGATCAAGTCCGGAATGATCACCCCGTCAACACCAGACTTAACAGCCTTTGTTATAAAAGATTCGATACCCATTTTGAATACTGGATTGTAATATGTCATCAGGATCAGTGGTATCTCAGATGTCTTTCTGATATCTTTTACGAGGCCGAGTACTTTTTTCAGAGTTGTGCCTTTTTTCAGAGACCTCTCCGCCGCCCTCTGGATCGTGGGGCCGTCGGCAAGGGGATCGCTGAATGGTACTCCAAGTTCAATTATGTCAGCTCCCGATGATTCGAGATCGTTTATGTATGTTTTCGTGGCATCGAGATCCGGGTCTCCAGCCATTATATAAGGGATAAGGGCCTTTTTCCCGCTCCTTCCCAGTTCCTTGAATGTCCGGTCTATCCTGTTCATATTAAAGCTCTATTCCCTTTATTCTCGCGACTTCCTGTACGTCCTTATCGCCTCTTCCAGAGAGATTAACAATAATGATAGAGTTCTTTGACATTGAAGGGGCCGCCTTTACCACTTCGGCAATCGCGTGGGCTGATTCAAGAGCGGGGATGATGCCTTCTATTTTGCTCAATAGTTCGAACGCACTTAGGGCTTCTTTATCGGTCGCGTATGTATAATTGATCTTATCGGTATCTCTTAAATAACAATGTTCAGGTCCTATAGACGCGTAATCTAGCCCTGCTGATACGGAATGGGTGCCGAGAACGTTCCCATCCCTGTCCTGCAGAAGGTAGCTTTTGCATCCCTGGAAGACACCGAGGGAACCGCCCGCGAAACGTGCGGCGTGCTTGCCTGATCTAATACCGAGGCCTCCGGCTTCGACCCCTGTCATTTTAATATTGTCTTTCAGAAACGCGTGAAAAAGTCCGATGGAATTGCTGCCTCCTCCGACACAAGCGATTAGAAGGTCAGGAAGTTTCTTTTCGGCCTTCAGTATCTGTCTCCTTGCTTCATTGCCGATCACGGATTGGAAGTCCCTCACCATAACAGGGTAGGGGTGCGGGCCGAATGCGGTACCCATTACATAATGTGTGTTCTGTACATTTGTTGTCCAGTCTCTGAGGGCCTCGTTTATCGCATCCTTCAATGTCTTTGACCCTATTGAGACCTCTATGACCTTTGCTCCGAGAAGCTTCATCCTGAAGACGTTCAGGGACTGGCGCCTTATATCTTCAGAACCCATATATATATCGCAATCAAGCCCTGCAAGTGCAGCCCCTGTTGCGGTGGCAACACCGTGTTGTCCTGCTCCGGTTTCGGCGATCACTCTCGTTTTCCCCATTTTTTTGGCGAGTAGAGACTGGGCGATCGCGTTATTAATTTTATGCGCTCCGGTGTGGCAGAGGTCTTCACGTTTCAGATATATTTTTGCCCCACCCAGATGTTTGGTCAGGTTTTCTGCAAAATAGAGGGCTGTAGGACGTCCGATATAATTATTGTGAAGTGACTTCAGCTCTTTGATAAAACTCTTATTTTTCCGGAGCTTCCTATATGCATCTTCAAGTTCAATGAGAGCAGGCATAAGAGTCTCCGGAACGAATCTTCCGCCATATACGCCAAAGTGTCCCTTTCTGTCAGGAATTTTATCAGGTCGTTTCTTCATCACAAAACCAGGTGCTAATTTGTTAGATTTTACAACGCATTATTATATCACAGTAGAGATTAATAACAATAGAAGATCCATTTGTTTTTGTTGCCTCCAATGCAATATAATAGGACTGTTATGACCAATAATAATATAGTATGGCATGAACCCTCCATCAATATTGATAGCCGCTGGAAGAGCAATGGCTATAAAAGCAGCGTACTATGGTTTACAGGATTGTCTGCTTCGGGTAAGTCCACAATAGCTCATGCATTGGACAAATATCTCCATGAACAAGGGATGCATAGCTATGTGCTGGACGGGGACAATGTCCGTCATGGACTAAATAAGGACCTTGATCTTTCTCCTGCATCCAGAAAAGAGAATATAAGGAGGATCGGAGAGGTTTCAAAATTATTTGTTGATGCGGGATTATTAGTGATCACTGCCTTTATTGCTCCATACAGGGAAGACCGTAGACAGATAAGGGATTTACTGGGAAAAGAGCAATTCATTGAAGTTTTCATCAAATGTTCAATTAATGAATGTGAAAGACGTGATCCCAAGGGCCTTTATAAGAAAGCAAAAAAAGGTGAGATTAAGGAGTTTACAGGCGTTTCCGCCCCTTATGAAGAACCTGAAAACCCGGAGATAATCCTGGAAACAGATAAGTTCAGTAAAGATGAATGTGTAAAACAAATATTAAATTATCTTGTTGAGAATAAATATGTTTCCGCTTCTGCAATAAATCAGAATAATAATCCATAATTGACTTGTTCCAGGTTCCAGCTTTTCAAACCGGCAACAGTTACAGCTTTTTCATAATAAAGGAAAAAAGTTTTTCCAGGAATTTTTCGTATAATGGACGGTTCTGCCATGTTTCGGCGTTAACTTCGACCGAGCCTTTCATGTCATTTTGGAAAACTTCCGTCATGGATCTGCTGAAATCCCTGTCGAGAATGCCCGCGTTGCTCTCTTCATTCCTGAGTAATGACTGGGCATCAAGATTTGTGGAACCTACAATGCTCCAGCAACCATCGAAGACAGAAGTTTTAGCATGGAGGATACTGCCTTTGTAATTGTATATCTTAACGCCTGCTTTTAATAATCTCCTGTAGTAGCTCCGCCCTGCGTAAAAAACGGATATTATGTCCGTCTCACCCTGAAGAAGCAGCCTGGCATCAACACCGTTTTTAGCCGCGCGTATCAATGCCTTCAGTATCTTCTTGCCCGGAATGAAATATGGTGTTGTTAGAAATATACTCTCCTTTGCGTTATTGATACTGTAGGTGAATAATTTCCTCATCTTCCTCTTTGCTCTGCGTGAACTTGCAAAGACAGGTATGACCGGTACTCCTTCTATAGAGACATGCTGACTTATATCTGTACGGATCGGCTCTCCCTTCCATGTTGCCCAGCTCTTTCTGAATATGCCGAGCAGGGTCGAAGCGATCGGCCCTTCAAGATATATTCCGGTATCCCTCCATGGTTTTATTGGTTTTTAGATCGG
>BDTS01000076.1 GCA_002897915.1 bacterium BMS3Bbin09
CTTTGACACGAAGATCGAGTTATATATTATCCTGACACTTTCGTGGGCAGAAGGCTTGTATGGATATATCCTCATATAGTAAACATATCCCTTCCAGAACTTCCTGATCGCATTATAGAGAGGCTGAAGAGGCAGTTTGATCAATACATTTTTAATTAATGGCATTAGCCGCGGGAACTCAACAGCGATCCCGAGGAGATGCATGAAGTTCTCCAACTGGGGACCGTCCTTCAAATTCAGAGGTATCGTTCCATGGTATGTCTCAGGAGTCTTCGTGTCCGGGTTGAAAAAGCCGTTCGCTATTGAATAGTCGTATATGGCAGTCTTTGGGTATGGGGTCATGAGAAAAACGTCGGCGAATGTGGGTTTGCACTTTACGGTTAATGCCCATGTCTCCATGGCTGTGTCGAGTGTTTCATGAGGCGCGCCGATAATGTTGTACAGTGAAAACAGCACTTTCCTGTCCCGAAGGATTTTTATTCCCTTCAGGATCTGCTCCTTTGTCATTTTTCTGTTCAAGATCTCATTCCTGATAAAGTCATTCCCGGACTCAAGACCGATCCCGATATAGAAGAGTCCCGCCTTGATCAGGTCGTCGATGACATCTTCTTTAATTGTTTCAGGCCGCATAAGACAATAGAAAGGAATGCCTATTTCTTTGGGATATTTCTCTGCAAATTCCTTGACCCATTTCGCGTTAACAGAGAGTATCTCATCCCGGAATATAAGATATTCGATCTTGGGATAATCTCTTTTCAGTTCCTTTAACTCCTCGATCACCTTGTCAACACTCCTCTGGCGGAAGACCGGGTCGCCCTTTAAGAGCATTTTATGGAGCTGGTGGTTATGGCAGTATGTACAATCAAATGGACAGCCCTGACTTGTCATCAATGTTGCAGTCCTGGCAAGCTGATAGTCTTTATATTTGTTATAGATAGCTCTGTCAGGAGGAGGCAGGATATCGAGGTCCCTGATCAAGGGGCGCTGCTCATTTTCATGTATCTTCCCATTTACCTTTACCCAGAAATTTTTTACAGTTGAGACATCTTCGCCTTTTTCGAGTTTATAGATGAATTCCGGCATTGCTTCAAAGCCTTCTCCTCTGCATATGGCATCAACCCCGTCTTCTTTGACCATTTCAGGTGAAAATGTTACATGAGGGCCGCCGAACATGGCATAAAACTTGAACTTGTTCTTTAGCCGTCTGTTCCACTCCATGAATTCAATATGGCCTCCGCTAAATGTGGTATAAGCTACTATGTCCGGGTTGAATTCCTTGAAGGTTTTCTCGACCTCTTCGTAGTTTACCCCGGCAATCGTAGTTTCATGACCATCTTTTTTCAGTACAGCGGACAGCCACATTGGACCAAAAGTGACAAAACCGCCGCTCAAAAGCATTGTTCTGTCAATATGAGCTACAAATAATATTTTACTCATAAATGGTTGGCCCTTTCAGGAGATTAATGTATGTAACTTGATATAAAGGTATGTAAAATTATAAAATTATTTTATTGTATATACGCTGTTACTGTCAAGTTTAGATATACTCCGTAGTTGTTATAATTAGTAAAATTGACACTTGAATCAATTAATCTTATCGGCATTTTTTAAATAAAGTAAAGGGGGAGAATAATATTGCAAAACCAGGTGAATACGAACGGACCCCAAAAGTACAAAAAGGTAATTCTTCTTGGTATGGACGGACTGGACCCCAGGATCGTCTCTGATCTGATGGAGCGGGATGTGCTGCCTAATTTTAAGGAGTTGAGCCAGGCCGGTGCTTTTTCAACGTTAGCGACAAGTAATCTTGCACAGAGCCCGGTCGCATGGGCCTCTATAGCGACGGGCATGAATCCGGGGCATCATGGTGTCTTTGACTTTCTTGGCCGAAGGATATCTGATTATATGCCTGAGCTGGCTGTATACAGGATCAACCGCAAAAACATTTTCTGTAAAAGAGAGGCTATGTTCCTGCCTGTCATGCAATGTAATACATTCTGGGATTACGCTTCTGATAACAATATCCCGTCAACTATTTTGAAGTGGCCGATGACCTTTCAGCCAAAACAGAACAACGCGAAGCTTTTTGCGGGACTGGGTGTCCCGGATATTAAAGGCGGCCTCGGCAGATATTCCTTCTATACCACAAAAGAGGTTCCTGCTCACGAAGAAGGCGCTGAGAAGGTGATAAAGGTCAAATTCGATGGTGACTTCATAAAAACCTTTGTTGCCGGGCCGAACGTTGCCAAGATGAGGGCCAGGGAAGAAGCGAAGGTGGATCTGAGCATTATGGTCCTCCCTGATAAGTCAGGGGCTGAGCTGGACGTCGGCGGGAAGAAAATAATCGTTAAAACCAGCGAATGGAGTGAATGGGTAGAGGCTGAATTCAAGCTCGGAATGATGAAGACGACTTCTGGTATCTTTAAGTTCTATTTAAATGAAATAAACCCCTCTCTGGAGCTTTATATGACACCTGTGCAGATAAACCCTAAGGATCCTGCCTTTGTTATTACGAGCCCAGATGAATACATTCAGGAGCTTTCACGTGAAATGGGGCTTTTCTACACCCTTGGCATGCCGGAAGATACAAAGGCCTTTGAAGAAGGCCGAATCAATGAGGAGACCTTTATAAGCATGTGCGATGAGGTTATTGAAGAGCAGGAAAAAATGCTCTGGTATGAAATGGACAGGTTCAAAGAGGGTATTCTTGCTTCTGCATTTTTTTCCACGGACAGGGTCCAGCACATGTTCTGGGCGACAAGAGACACTGAACATCCTCTTTATGAAAGTGAATATGCTGAAAAATATGGTCATGTCATTGATGACTATTACCGTAAAATGGATGATATACTTGGCAAAGTTATGAAGCGGGTGGATGATGAGACTGCTGTGATGGTCTTTTCAGACCATGGTTTTTCTACCTTCAGGAGGAGTGTGCACATTAACTCATGGCTGGTGGAGAATGGTTATATGAAGCTTACCAAAAAGATCACCACGGATGACAAGGATGGCGGCGGCCTCTTCCAATACGTTGACTGGAAGAATACACAGGCATACGCCCTTGGTTTCGGAGGCATTTATTTGAACCTCAATGGCAGGGAGCGCAGCGGTATTGTCGAGAAAGGGGAGGGGGCCGATTCAGTCGCAGAGGCGATCATAAAAGGTCTCTCTGAGCTGCAGGACCCTGCAGACGGACAGTCTGTTGTGAAGAAGATATACAGCAGCAAGGATATATACTCCGGACCTAATGCCGGCAATGCCCCTGACCTTATCGTAGGCTTTCAGGATGGTTACAGGGTGTCGTGGCAGACAGCGATCGGCGGCGCCCCTGCCGGACTGGTCGAGGACAATACAAAGAAATGGAGCGGTGACCACATTATAGACCCTTCACTTGTACCCGGAATATTACTGACAAATTTCAAAATACAACGTGAAGGTCCGTCCTTACTGGATATAGCGCCTACAGTGCTGGATTGTTTCGGAATGTCAGTGTCTGACATGGAGGGTCAAACTCTCATCTAGAATGTTAAGTTGCTGTATGGCTTGTTTCAAGGTTCCCGCTGATTTTTTTGTATATCTCACACAATCTGAAGTTCTTGCTGCAGAAGTTCACGGCCTTGTCAATGTCGAGGCTGTTCATTTTGATGCAGTAGCACTCATCAAGCGGGTCCCTGATAATGGGACACTGGTTTTTATTTGTGAATAATGGTGTCATTTCTATATTGTTTTATCCTTACTATTAAATTGCAATATGTATGCCAAAATTACATATATAATACAAATAGCAATGAATTCAATGGATTAGGGCTGACATGCTAACGGATTAACTTAAGTATATGGGGGATTGTACTAGTGTTTGCACGGGACAAATGATAAAAAAAGTGTGCCATGTCACAGGTTTTATTGATTAATTACTGTCTTCGGAAATGCTGAATTCCTTGATCTTCCTGTAGATGGAACGTCGGCTTATGCCTAAAAGCTGAGCAGCCTTTGTCTTGTTCCAGGAACTTTTTTTAAGGGCATTGATAATTATATCGGGATCTTTCAATTTGCTGTCATCAAGGCATAAAGCCGCTTGTGCATCATAAGTTATCAATTCCGGGGGCAGATGGTTGACGGATATGACTGTATGCCTGCAAAGAATAAAGGCGTGTTCAAGTGTGTGCTCCAGTTCCCTGACATTGCCCGGCCAGTGGTAATCAAGAAATATTTTTTGCACGTCAGGTGTAATCGAGGATATGTTTTTATTGAATCTTTTATTAAACACTGAAATGAAATGCTTGACCAGAAGCGGGATGTCGTCCTTGCGCTCCCTGAGAGGCGGGATGATAATTTTCATTACATTCAGCCGGTAATAAAGATCTTCACGGAATAGGCCGTCCCTGACCTTATCTGTGAGGTCCTGGTTTGTGGCCGCGATAACACGGACATCGACCTTCATTGTCTTTGAATCCCCTACCGGTTCGAATTCCTTTTCCTGGAGAACGCGCAGGAGCTTTATCTGTATCTTTGAGGATATATCTGCAATTTCATCCAGAAAAATGGTCCCTCCGTCGGCTGTCTGAAAGCGTCCCTTCTTGTCCTTGAACGCACCTGTAAAGGAACCCCTGACATGTCCGAAGAGTTCACTTTCGAGCAGGTTCTCGGAGAGGGCGGAACAGTTTACCTTGACTAGATTGTTATTGCTGCGTTTACCGTTATAATGGAGCGCTTCCGCGACCAGTTCCTTCCCGGTGCCGCTCTCACCCGAGATCAGTACGGTGCTTTCCACATCGGATAACAGGTCGATCAGCGAATAAATATCCTGCATTTTAATGTTTTTGCCTATGATCTTATGAAAGCCCTGCCGTTCTTTCATGTCACGCTCAAGACTGTTCAGGCGTGTCTCGTCCCTGACCACCATTATTGCGCCGGAAAACAGGCTGTGACGGTCCAGCAGTGGAAATGTTGTCAGGGATATGATCTGATCATTGCCCTTTTTCGACTGACATTCGATGCGGTTTGATTCAACTGATTTTTTCTTGTCTATAGTCTTGATAAGGGATTTAACACATTTTCTGTTACAGGACTTGTCCTTGAGGGGGAACTTTTGCCCTATGTTTCCGCGGCTGAGAGCGCAGATATTTTCAGCGGCATTGTTGATCTCGAGTATTTTCATATCGCTGTCCACGGATATAATGCCGTCCTTGACACTCATAAAGATCGCCTCGAGATTCAAGCGGTACTTTTCTTTCTCATCAATCAAGGATTTATGTTGAAGGGCCACATCGATCATATGAAAAAGGGCGTCCTTTTGTATTGGCTTTGGAATATAGTCAAAGGCGCCCAGGCGGATAGCTTCCGAAGCGGTTTCGATATTGGGATAGCCGGTGATCATGATAACAGGGCAGTTGAGTTTTCTTTTGTTTATTTCACGCAGCACATCAATACCTGTTTTGCCTCTCAGGATGATGTCTGCGAATATTACATCATAGTCATTTTTTGAGATGCAGTTAATTGCTTCAGTAAAATTTTTGGCTGTATTTACAATGTATTTTTTTGCCGTTAAAAATTTCTCAAAGGTAAATCTTATGCCTTCTTCATCGTCAATTATCAATATTCTTGGGTTCATTTAATATCAATTGCCTCCGGAAGATAGATTATTATCTTGGTAAAATCTCCTTCTGAACTTTCAACAATGAGTTTCCCGCCGTGTTCGCTGATGATTCCATGGCTGATGCTTAATCCGAGTCCGGTCCCGATGTGATTCGGTTTTGTTGAGAAAAAGGGGTTCATTATTTTATCAAGAATATTATTTGGTATTCCAGTGCCCTGGTCGAGGAAAACGATCTCTACGTATGGTTTTCCGTCGATCTTTGTTCTATGACATTCGATCTTGAGGACCTTGTCCTTGTCCGTTCCAGGATATTTATGGTTCAGGGCATACCGTGAATTACTTATGATATTCAAAAAAACCTGTTGTATCAGCTGGGGATGCACGGATATATTTATCGTTTCAGAGAGAGTATTCATCTTCAGGTGGACCCCGTCCTTTCGCAATTGTGCGGACGTAAGCGAAAGTGTATCAGAAAAGATGTCCTGCAGAGAGATATTGATCTTATCTTCTTTTCTGAACCGGGCAAATGAGAGAAGGCTCCTGACGATCGCGGCGATCCTTTCACCGTCCCTTATTATACGGCGGCTTATCTCATCGTCGGTTTTCTTTCCCTCGGCTTCATCCAGCAGCAGCTGGGCGTAGTTAATAATGTTGTTTATGGGATTGTTTATCTCATGGGCGACCCCGGCGGCAAGCTCTCCCAGCGAAGCCAGATGTTTGGTGCGTGTGGCCCCCGCACGCAAATTGACCTCTTCCGTGATATCACCTGCCAGTTCTATAACAGTTTTTACGTTTCCTGCTTTATCCTTGATAGGGAATGCCCTTATGTCCCAGACCTTGCCTTCAGAGGTCAGTATCTCGGCACTTTCTTCTTTTCCGGAAAGAAAGCTCTTGCTTGTAGGGCAGTTCTCACATGGAGAAATAATATTGCAGCATATGTCGTAGCAGATATGCCCTTTCAATTTCGATACTTCCTTTTTAAACACTCTGGCGGCGGCCTTGTTCGCCCACATGATCTTAAGGTCAGGAGAAAGAAGTATCAGGTTGTATGGGATGCCGTCCAGTAGAGTGTTGAACTCCTGTGAAAGGTTACGGTACTCTTTCTCACTTTTTTGGAGGGCCCCAACAGCAATCTTCCGTTCGTTGATCTCTTCCATTAATTGTTTATTGGTGGTCCTCAGTTCGGATGTTCTCTCTTCCACTCTGAGTTCGAGTTCGTCCTTGGCTTTTCGAATTTCTTTTTCAGCCTCTTTACGTTCTGTGACGTCCCTGGTGATATGGATCAATCCAATAAGCTCATTATCGCTGTTAAGACGCGGCATGGTCCTTATCTCTATATAAGTGTTAAGATGGGGTTCGAAAATCTCAAAGTTTGCGGGTTTTCCGTTTTTGAGACTGGTACAAGTGGGACAGCCTTTAGGGGGATTGTCCATCCCGTGGTAAAACTTGAAACACTTATGGACAAGGTGCTTGTCAAGGGAGGGTAGTTTAAGCATTTTCCGGGCTACCTTGTTTGCATAGATGATATTGAAATCCTTGTCATGGATGGTAATCGCGTCTGTGATTGCATGGAATGTATCTTCCCAGTCATGTCTTGACTGCAGGATCAGCTCCTCCATCTTCTTGCGATTGCTGATCTCCTGAAATGTTAACTGTATGGCTGGTTTGTTATAGTATGTAAAGGTACTTGCAGTGATCTCTATATCAATATTCGATCCATTCGCCAGGAATTTTATTTCAAAGGTCTCTGTCTCGACTTTCCCATCGAGTATTAGCTCCAGTCGGTCAAGCATTGTCTCCCTGTAGTCGGGATGTGTAAAGTCAATTAACGATTTCCCTGTCAAATGCTCCGGGGAGGCGGTACTGAGTAAATTTGCTCCAGAGGTATTTATAAATACTATTTTGTTATTTTGGAGAATGCCGATAGCTATGGGCGAGAATTCAACGAGCTGGCGGTACTGTTCGATATTCTCGATCAAGTTTTTGTTTGATTTGGATTTATGAGCCATAACTATTTGAAAGGATTAATGTTTCTATCATCAGGCGTATTACTTTATTTTACAGGAAACCGGCCTTTTTTAACAATTTAAAAAGGATTGGCGGTTAGTAGTAGGGGGTAAAACCAGGTTTATTGATAAAATGAATCCCGCTTAATTCGGCTATATGTAAAACATTGTGAGATTTCGATCAAATTAAGAAATATTAAAGGATATATCTGCTCAGGTCCTTGTCCTCGATAATATCGCCCAGTTTTTCTATTACATATTCTTTGTCTATTGTAATGTCGTCCTTCTTCATGTCAGGCGCATTGAAAGATATATCTTCGAGTAGCTTCTCCAGGATGGTATGGAGCCTTCTTGCCCCGATGTTCTCCGTCTTTTCATTTACGATCGCGGCCTTGGAGGCGATCTCTTCTATGGAGTTCTCCGTGAACGCGATCTTCAAACCTTCGGTTCCAATTAGAGCGATGTACTGCTTGATAAGGGCGTTCCTGGGTTCCAGAAGGATCCTGAGGAATTCATCTTTACCGAGGGCATCGAGCTCGGCCCTTATGGGGAATCTTCCCTGAAGTTCAGGTATCAGGTCGGAGGGCTTTGCCATACTGAATGCACCGGCAGCAATAAAAAGAATATGGTCGGTCTTTACCGGGCCGTGTTTTGTCGAGACAGTCGAGCCTTCTACAATGGGAAGCATATCTCTTTGTACCCCTTCCCTCGAGACATCCGGTCCCTGTCCCGAGCCTTTTGACGCGATCTTGTCTATCTCGTCTATAAAGATGATACCGCTTTGCTCGGCCCTATTTATCGCCTCTCTGCCTACCTTGTCCATATCCACAAGCCTTGAGGCCTCTTCCTTCTTAATGATCATTAATGCTTCCGGTATTTTTACCTTTTTCCTTTTTGCTTTTTCAGGCATGAAGTTTCCGAGCATATCTTTGAGGTTGATCTCAAGGTCATCCATGCCCATATTAGAGACAACACCGAAGGGCATGACCTTCTCTTTTACATCAAGGTCAATATATCTTTCATCCAAGTCCCCGTCCTTGAGTTTTTTTCTGAATTTCTCGCGGGTCTGATCATGTTTTTTTGCCGCATCTTCGGCTGCTTCGGGTGTTCCTTCTACATCATCCTTCTTATTCAGTGATCTTGGAGGGGGGAGCAGCAGGTCAAGGAGCTTTTCTTCTGCGAGGTCCCCGGCCTGTTTATCGACTTTTATCATCTCTTCTTCCGTGACCATATTGAGCGCGAGTCCCGCAAGGTCGCGCACCATTGATTCGACATCTCTTCCGACATAACCGACCTCGGTGAATTTAGATGCCTCGACCTTTACAAATGGGGCCTGTACGAGCTTTGCAAGCCTCCTGGCGATCTCTGTCTTGCCGACGCCCGTCGGGCCTATCATAAGTATATTTTTTGGAAGTATCTCGTCTCTCATGTCGTCGGACAGAAGCTGCCGCCGCCACCGGTTCCTGAGGGCGATAGCCACCGCCTTTTTAGCGTCTTTTTGTCCGATTATATATTTATCAAGCTCTTCAACTATCCTTTTAGGTGTCAGATGTTCCATTTAGCTCCTCTATATGAATTGAATCGTTTGTGTATATGCATATTCCGGATGTTATCTTCATTGCTTCCTCAACGATCTTTCTGGGGTCAAGGTCGGTGTTCTCAACCAGGGCCTTCGCGGCTGCCTGGGCAAACGCGCCGCCAGATCCGATCGCTGTTATACCGTCATCGGGTTCAAGGACATCACCGTTGCCCGAGATTATAAAAGAGTGTTCCCTGTCAGCGACTATCAGCAGTGCCTCGAGCCGCCTCAGTATCTTGTCCGTGCGCCAGTCCTTCGCCAGCTCTACCGCGGCCCTTGTGATATTGCCTCTGTAATTCTCTATATTCGCTTCGAATTTTTCAAAAAGGGTAAACGCGTCCGCAGTGGCGCCCGCAAAACCGGCAATGATGTTATCGTTGTACATTGTCCTGATCTTTTTCGCAGTGTGTTTTACAACCGTATTGCCGAGTGTTACCTGTCCGTCACCGCCTATCGCGACCTTGCCGTTCTTCCTCACACAGAGGATCGTTGTTCCATGAAATATTGTCTCGCTCATATCATTCTCCGTTATTTCTTGTTTTTTTTGCCATTGGATGCGCCTTGTCATAAACCTCGGTGAGCTGACGGATATCCAAATGAGTATATTTCTGGGTTGTTGAAAGGGATGAATGCCCCAGAAGTTCCTGGATCGACCTCAGGTCCGCGCCTTCATGAAGCAGATGTGTTGCAAATGTATGCCTTAAAGTATGCGGACTCAGGTTTCCTGTAAGGTTAATCATCCTGCTGTAATATAATAATATACGCCTTACACTTCTCTGTGTCAACCGGCCCCCCCGGTTATTCAGGAAGAGTCCAGGGGACTTTTTCTTGAGCGAAATTCTCTCCGGCAGGTAGTTCTTGATGGCTTCCATTGCCTTGGTCCCGATCGGTATGATCCGCTCTTTTCGGCCTTTCCCCTTTACCCTTATAATTGTCTCTTTGATATCCAGGTCGATGATGTCGAGTGAAGTCAGCTCGGATACTCTCAGGCCGCAGGAATAAAGAAGTTCGATGATCGCCCTGTCCCGTGTTGGCTTGAACGTCTCTCCCTTTGGAGTCTCTACAAGTGCAAAGACCTCGTCTATAGTAAGGAATTTCGGCAGGTTCTTCGGGACCTTTGGGCTTGATACAAGTTTTGCCGGGTTTGATCTTACATATCCTTCCCTGTGGAGGTACTTGAAGAAAGACCTGATTGAGGCCAGTTTCCGTGCTATCGACGATTTCATCAGATTCTTTTGATACAGTGAAGCGAGGAATGTGCGGATGTCAAGGTTATCTATGTTCTTCAGTTTTTTGTCAACGAACGCGTCGAATTCCTTCAGGTCCTGTGTGTATGCCTTCAGTGTATGAGGCGAGACATCTTTTTCGGCCCTTAAATAAATCAGGAAAGTTTCTATCTGCTTTTTCAATTATACATCCCCTTCTGTAAGGTAGACGATTGCTTTGTTGATGTTCTCTTTTTTGCCTGTAATGAAAACAATATCACTGGCCTTTAAAGTGAAATCCGGATCAGGGCTCGTAAACGTTTCCTTGCCGCGCTCAATAGCTATTATAGTCGCACCTGTCTTTTTACGGAACATAAGGGTCGCTATCGACCTGCCCGAGACAGGGGATCCCTTGCTTACCGTAAGCACCTCGATCCTGATGTTCGGGTAGATCGCGCACTTGTCAAAGATAGGCTTGCGATCCGTTGCGCTCTTCTGCCTGAGGGCCCTGTAACCGTCTTCCCTGATCAGATCAACGAAGTTGTATATCTCGTTTCTGGGCACCTGGTACTTGCCCAGGACCCTTGAGAATATCTCGACCGAGGTTTCAAATTCCTCCGGGATGACCTCATCTGCCCCCAGCTTTAACAGGTCATCGACTTCAGAGGCATACCTCGTCCTTGCGATAATAAAGAGATCGTTGTTAAGCCTCCTGGCCGTCAGGACAATGTTCCTGCAGGACGCGGGATCGGATATCGCTATCACGAGTACTTTAGCAGTTTCAGTCCCGAGCCGCTGGAGCACGTCCTTTTTTGTACCGTCTCCGTAATAGATCGGTTCCCCTTGTTTTTTCATGTTCCTGACGGCAGTTGCATTGTATTCAAGGACAGTATATGGTATCTCCGCTTCTTTCAGTACCCTTGCCAGATTGCGCCCGTTCAGACCAAAGCCTACAATGACGACGTGTGCCCGTCTTTTCGCGGGAAACCCGGCATACTCCGTGAGATCCTTGCTTCTTTCAAGCCTCTTGAATATCTTGTGGGAGCTGACTCTGCTCGATATCAGGGGAGAGAGCTGCATGGCAAAAGGGGTCAGAAGCATTGTTACTACAGCTGAAGCAAGGAACCACTGGTACATTTCATTTGAGATCAGGCCCGCGGATAAACCTGCTACTGCCAGCACAAAGGAGAACTCACCGACCTGTCCCAGGTCCATGGCGGAGTGTATTGATGTCCGCAGGGGACGTCTCATAATGTACATAGAGACAAAGGCGGTGATGAACTTTAGTATGCTTATTCCGAACACGAGGGGCAGTAGAAAAACGATATTGTTGATAAAAAAGGATGTATCCATGAGCATGCCGACTGATATGAAGAAAATGCCGGTAAAACTGTCCCTGAAAGGCAGGATCGTTGATGTTGCCTCATGCGCGTATTCCGATTCCGAGATCACCAGGCCGGCAAGAAAGGCCCCGAGCGCCAGTGAGAGACCGAACTCCGATGTAAGAAACGCGATCCCGAAGCAAAGGATCAGGATCGTGATGACGAATAGTTCGCGGTTCTTTGTGCGCACGACCTGATGGAGCAGGGTGGGGACCACCCATTTGGCTGAGAGGATCATTATTGAGATAAGGGCAAAGGCCTTGGCGAAGGTTATCGTTAAATCAGCAAATCCTCCTCCTCCCGACATGATCGGGATAAAGAGCATAAAGGGTACGATGCAGAGGTCCTGGAAGATAAGTATCCCCACGCTTGTTCGTCCATGAGGCGAGTCTATCTCTCCCTTGTCTGAAAGCTGTTTCATTACAATGGCTGTACTGCTCAGGGCCGTTAGAAACCCCGCAAAGACCGCCTTGTTGTAATCTCCGAGCCATTGGTAAGAAATGAAGGTTACGAACATGACTGTCAGCAGAACCTGTAGTCCGCCGATGCCGAATACCTCGGTACGCATCTTCAGGAATTTGGATAATGAGAATTCGAGCCCGATTGTGAAAAGCAGGATTATTACGCCTATTTCAGCGAAGACCTGAATTGTTCTGATGTCCTTGATAAGGTGCAGGCCGTAAGGGCCGAGCAGTATTCCTGCAAGCAGGAACCCGACAACCGAAGGGACTTTTATCCTGTGCAGTGCGAACACAACGACCGCGGATATACCGAGGATTATTATCAGTGACTGTAGAAATATGATTTCGTGCATATTTTAATTATATAAAGAAAATCATTGAATTGCCGATATTAAAATTAACTCTAAACTTTGGTGGGAGGAAATGAGATGAAAGTTGGTAAGAAAATGCAAAGCAGAATTGAGGAGTTTTGCAAGGACTCTTCGGAATTATTGCAAAGTATTCATGTAAGATGCGGTGAAGTTGGAAGCGAGTCAAATAACGGACAGTCAAAAAAAGGAAGGAAGAAGAGAACAAAGAAAAAGTAGTCAAAAGACAAGTAGATTCGGTTGAAAAAAGTAGGTCAGAGACTCTGATCTGCTTATGTATTTATTTCCTCTTGCCGGTCCGTTTCTTCAAAGGCTGGCAAAGTTATATGAAATGTTGTTCCTTCCCCCACCGTGCTCTCAACATGGATCTCTCCTTTGTGTTCCTTGACAAGGGTTTTACTTATAGCCAGCCCGAGGCCAGTGCCATCACCAGGAGTCTTTGTTGTAAAGAAAGGCTCAAAGACGTTCTTGATGTTTGCTTCGGGTATGCCTTTTCCTGTATCGCCTATTCTTATATGGATGAATTTGCTTTCATCGGTAGGTTCAACTGTTACTGTCAAAGTTCCGGTGCCGGCCATTGCCTGGAACGCGTTGTTAATAATGCTGACCAGAATTTGTTCCAATTTGCTTCGATTCCCGTATACATTAAAGGGGATGTCCGGGAGGTGTTTGATGATCTTTATGTTGTTTATAGCGAACTGGTTGGTGACAAGGTTCAACGAATCCTCAGTTATGCGTACAATGTCCTGTTTTTCCATATCTGATGACTTGCGCGTTCTTGCGAAATCCAGCAGGTTATTGATTATTTTATGGGCTCTTTTACTTTGATTGACTATGTCCTTGACGTAGTTCTTTATGCGTTCATTGGGGAATGCCTTGATCTCTTCGCTAACGATCTCTGCTCTGAGAGAGATATTGTTCAGAGGGTTGTTCAGTTCATGGGCTATCCCCGAGACAAGGAAACCCATGGATGCGCGTTTTTCGGACTCCACGAGTTGAGCCTGTTTTTCCTTCACGAGTTCCAGACTCTCATTGAGTGACTGCTGTGTCTGTTGCAGGTTGTCGAGCATGGTATTAAAGGAGACCGCGAGAGAAAACGTTTCGTCATGTTCTTTGAGGGGCGCCCTAAGGTTAATATCCCCGTCCGCGATCTTTCTCGCGATCTCAGCGAGTCTTTTGATAGGCGCGGCTATATACGAAGCGGTCTTATAGACAAAAAGTGGTCCCAATATACAGAGCAGGAAAAGGCCGATAAGCAGCCGCCGCTGTGTCATTGAGATATAGGCGCTTATCTGTTCTCTCTCACGGTCGCTGATCGTTTTTGTGACCTCCTCTATGCTGTCTCCGTTATCCTGAAGGCTTTTTGCCAAATTGTCACTATGCCGGTATACTGTGATAAGATCGTGGATCGAATTGATATATGGTGAGCAGTCATAACAGAACGGCGTTACGTTCGATATTTGAGAGAGTGTCTTGCTTAATTCGAGCTGGGATTTATCATTATGGAGAAGCATATAGTTCGTTTCTAAAAGTCTCAGCCGAAGAACGAAGCTTGTTGATATCTCTTTTGCCAGTTTATTACTTAAAACAATGTTTTCAAGTTTTTCCCCCTCTTTCCTGACCCTGCCGGTGATCTTTATTTCTTTCTGAAAGTTCTTGCCAAGTTCATTGACCAGCTCCGAATATCTCTGTATAGATTCTTTGAGGGGATTTATTTCTTCAATGCCGACCTGGTTGGCTGTTTCCAGGGATACCTTTCCTGTTAGATCCAAAAATGAGGTTATTGCGTTCTTGATGGTTTCGATCTGATCGATATTCCTGTAGTGAAGAAAGTTCTTTTCATTTCTTCTGATCTCGAGGACATTTTCTTTCATGTCATCCGCAAACTGGACAAATGACTGTTTCTCTTTGACGTCATTTACATACCCGTATGTGAGTATGGCACCCAGGACAGCGATCAGTGAAGGAATGCTGATGCCGACAATCATTTTATGCCAGATCTTTAATTTCATCAATCTATATAATACAATCTTTAGGGGATTTAGAGGAAGGGAATTCAGCGTATAAAATATTGTAATTTATGATTTATTAAATTTACTTATTTAAGGGTAAATTGATATACTGAAATAATTCTATGAACATTTAATATATTTTGGGTTTACTTATCAAGTGATCTATAATCTGTTTAAAGTCTGCAGTTTTTTCTTCTTTGCAGTATTATTGTCATTTTAACAGGAGTGTTCTTTGAGCATTAATGAAGAATCAGACGGCAAAAAAATGATGCCTTCGATCGAAGATCTGAGACAGATGGTGATACCGGCAGGAGTTCCTCTCAAGGTAAAGCAGATAGCCTATATGGAACTTGAGCAGTTATCCAAGGTGGACTTTGGAACCGAAGAATACAGAAGTAGAGCCGCATATACAAGTTTTATTCTTGGTCTCCCATGGAACAAAAGAACAGAGGATGAGCAGGATGCACAGAAGATAGAATCGATCATGCAGGAGGACCCCAATTGTTCCCAGGGCACAAGAGACGCTATTGTGAAGCATATATTGGAGGAGACCGAAAAGCCGCATATACTCGTTATTGATGATGAAAAAATTGCCCTTGAGAGCATGGTCTATACATTGAATAAAGACGGCTATAATGTCGTGCCGGCCCACAACGGTGCGGAGGCGATCAGTAAGCTGGCTGAATCCTCTTATGATGTGGTAATTACGGACCTTATAATGGGGGACGTTGACGGGACCGCTGTCCTGAATGAGATCAAGAGCAAGTACCCCAATACAAAGGCTATAATGGTAACTGGATATGCGACAGTGGATACTGCCGTGGATGCCATGAGGATGGGGGCGTTTCATTATATCGAAAAACCCCTCAGCCTTGACGAGCTGCGTCTGATAGTCAAGGACGCGTTAAAGGATAAATTTTACGTGACAAGAAGGGCGCTCTGTATTTCCGGGAATACAAAAGATGTCAGGAACTCCCTGGTAATGACGATAGCAAGGGCGCTTGGGAGGAAGTCCTTGATCCTGCCGGTTTCTGAAATGAATAATATTTCTGATATCAAGGGGCATGATCGCAAGAATAGTGCCGCAGCGCCAGGACGCTTTATCAAGGAGATCAGAGATTCAGGGGCGAGCAATCCTGTACTCATACTTGAAGGACTTGATACGGCAGTGCAGGAACTGGACCCTGTCCTGCTCGAAGCACTCGATAGCAGAAAGAACTATGCATTTAATGATCTTTATCTTGGGATGCCTTTTGATATGTCGAGTATTTTTTTTATAGCAACAGTTGATGATGCGGACAAGATCAGAGGTCCCTTGAAGGACTTGCTGAATATCATCGAAGTTTAGATGAATGGATAGGATTTGCATTTCCTGACAAAGGCAATCTGCTGATTCACCACGAAGTAGGAGGAATTAATACACTGCAGGAATGCGAGGATGCCTCCATGTCAATGCTTAAGTCAGAGAACGCACTTGACAGCGGCTATTACGAGTGCGGGAAGAACTGTATCTCGGACAATTATTACAGCAGGAATTGCGAAGAGCTGATACGCGGCAACATGTACAAATAGTACAGAGT
>BDTS01000077.1 GCA_002897915.1 bacterium BMS3Bbin09
GGTAAGGACCAAAGGGTATCTTAGACCCCCATTCTCTGCCTTTTGTGAGAATAAGAGAGACCCCGATCATCGAACCGAGAAGGCTCCCCATGAATGTCGTAAGGATCACTCCCTTCCATCCAAGGAGTCCTCCGACCATGGCCATCATCTTTATGTCGCCGCCTCCCATGGCATCTTTTTTCAATATCGCTTTCGCAGAGACCGCAGTTAAATAAAAGAACCCCCCGCCCGCGAGAAGACCTATCCCGGCATCTCTGAAACCTAAAAGGTTCTCCCTCAAAAAAGGGTCAGGGAGTATGGTGGAGCCCAGAATAAGCGCAATGGGTATGCCGGGGAAGGTTATACTGTTCGGTATGATCTGATGGTCAATGTCAATAAAGAAGATAACTATCAGGGTTGAGACAAAGAAAAAATAAGTGAGCAGTACCAACGGGGAACCGAACCCGAAACTGTTCAGCACCACAAGATAGAGCGCCGCGTTAATGAACTCCACAAATAGATATCTGGCCGAGAACTCCGCCTTGCAGCTCCTGCACCTGCCCCTAAGAATAATGTAGCTTAATATGGGGATATTGTCATAGAATTTTATATGTGTGCCGCATGACGGACACGATGAAGAAGGCGTGACAACGGACTTTTCTTTTGGTATACGGTATATACAGACGTTAAGGAAAGAACCTATGACCGCTCCGAAAACAAAGACCGTTATATATAGCATCATTCAGATATCTTGTTGATGTTCCTGGCCTTATTCTTGTAATCATCCACATCATCTTTAAGGTGCCTTATCTCGTCAAGGGCCTGCTGCACAATAAAATCACTGTATACATCCTTATCCTCGCCCTTTTCCTTCAGTTCCATGACACGGCGGCCTATGTCACTATAGAGATCATTGATCCTCTCATTAAGCTTGCTGCTCTCATACAACAGTTTCGCTACCGATGTCCCCGCCCTTGTCCTCTCGGCAAGAAAAGTGGCTATCCATTTAGCGCGGGTCAGCCCCGTCGCCAGATTACTCTTAACCCTGTCTATCATTGCAACCTCCATTTTCTGTCACCCTGAACTTGTTTCAGGGTCTCGAATCAATATTTTGTATTATATAATATTTAAATTAAATCCTCCCATCAGGGTGACAGTAGCAGGTACATCCTTAACTCTTGATCAGCTCCAGCCTACCCATCCATTTTTTCTGAAGGGCCTCCCTAACCAGAGGATACTTTTTCAGCACTGGATCGGCATCCACCAGGTCAAAAGCCTCTTTCCTTGCTATCTCAAGCATATCTATGTCCCTTATTATATTGGCGATCTGAAGATTGGGGATGCCGGACTGCCGCGTACCGAAGAATTCACCCGGCCCCCGTATCGAGAGGTCCTCTTCCGCTATCCTGAAACCATCGGCAGTCGATTCCATCGCCTTCAGCCGCCGCTTGGCGTCTTCACTGAAAGGATGGTATGCCAGCAACAGGCAGTAGGAATCATAACCTCCCCTCCCGATCCTTCCCCTTAGCTGATGGAGCTGTGCGAGCCCGAACCTCTCTGCATGTACAATAAGCATAAGTGAGGCATTGGGCACATCGATCCCAACCTCGATCACGGTTGTTGCAACAAGTATGTCAACATCCCCTGATTTAAAACTGGCCATGACCGCCTCTCTTTCGTCATGGTGCATCCTGCCATGCACAAGGCCAACCTCTCTTTCGGGAAACATATTTTTTAGCGCACCGGCCCCGTCAACAGCGGATTTAAGATCAAGTTTCTCAGACTCCTCTATAAGCGGATATACAATGTAAACCTGCCTGCCCTTGGACATCTCCCCTTCAATCAAGGAGTATATCTTCTCCTTCTGGGAAGAAAAAAAAGTCTTTGTAACAACCGGCCTTCGTCCCGCAGGCAATTCATCGATCACGGACACATCAAGGTCACCGTACAGGGTCATTGCGAGTGTCCTTGGAATGGGTGTCGCGGTCATTATCAATATATCCGGATTGGCCCCCTTTCTCCTGAGGGCCGCCCTCTGCACCACTCCAAACCTGTGCTGTTCATCGATTATCGCCAGGCCGAGTTTTTTAAACTCAACATGCTCCTGTATGACAGCGTGAGTTCCGATAATGACCTGGGCAGATCCATCTGAAACATGCCCCGCCGCTTTCTTGCCGCTGCTCGATGTCAGCAGCAGGACATTCAGGCCAAGGGCCTCGACCATTTTGTGTATATTAGTAAAATGCTGCTCGGCAAGGAGCTCGGTTGGGGCCATCAGGCATGCCTGGTAGCCGTTCTCAACGGCCACAAGGATAGATATAAGCGCAACCACTGTCTTGCCGCAGCCGACATCGCCATGTATCAGTCTGTTCATCGGTAGGTTCCTCTTCATGTCGGACCTTATCTGTTTCAAGACCCGTTCCTGCGCGCTCGTAAGGGTAAAATGGAGTTGCTTTAGAAATTTATCGACCAGCCCGCCCCCATCACCGAAACTTATCCCCTTTTCAAGAGTCTCCCTTTTTTTCAGGAGGGCAAGCCCCGCCTCGAGCAAAAAAAATTCGTCAAAGATAAGGCGTTTGTGCGCTGGGCTCATTCCCTTATTAAGGGAATCTATGTCGTTGTATTCTTCAGGGAAGTGAGCCTCACTTACCGACCATTCCAGTGGTTTAAGGCCGTTCCTTTCAATTATCTCTCCTGGCAAATACTCTTCTAATAAAAAGGATGCTGAATCTACCGCATTGAACATGAGGGTCCTTAGCTGTTTCTGAGATATCCCTTCAGTGGCCTTATACACAGGTACGATCCTTGAGGTATGGATGAGCCTGTCTTCAGTGCCGACAAGCTCATAATCGGGGTTATCCATTTCGAGCCCTTCACCGGAATAGAGGTTCCCCTTTACAAGTCCGCTCAATATAACCTTCACTCCTTTTTTGAAATACTTCTCGAGGTAAGCCTGATTAAACCATTTTGATTTGAGATACCCCGTCTCATCGGCAAAGGTGACTTCAAATATCTTCATCCTCTTCCTACGAGTAGTAATGATCTTTGCTGATTCGACCTCGCACATTACCGTCGCGTCAGCACCGTATTTAAGGTCACATATCTTAATTAAGTTCTTTCTGTCTTCATACCGCCATGGAAAATAGAAAAGTATATCTTGGAGGGTGGTGATGCCGATGCGTTCAAGGAGCCTGGCCCGGGCCGGGCCGACCCCCTTTATATATTGTACAGGGGTATCTTTTGATATTTGCGGGTTGCGAAACTCTGACGTTTTAGCCGGAGTAAGATCTTTATTATTGCTCTTCATTCTCAGAGGCTTTATCCTCTTCGATTATTTTGGTCTCGTTAGCGATCTCTTCATCGAGCTGTTCCGTGATCTCGCCCTTCCGCATTTTGTTATACTCAGTTTCACTGATTATATCAATATCCCAACCTGTAAGTTTCATAGCAAGACGCACGTTCTGGCCTTTCTTACCGATCGCGATAGAGAGCTGCTGATCATTGACTACCACAAGCGCTGATTTCTCATCTTCATTGACCCCGAGACTCTCGACAACAGCGGGGCTGAGGGCCTTTGCTATCAATGTCCTCGGGTCATCCGTCCAGGGTATGATATCTATTCTTTCACCCCTGAGTTCCCTTACTATAGACTGGACACGGGTGCCCTTCATTCCGACACACGCGCCAACAGGGTCAACCATAGAATTGTTCGAATAGACTGTAATTTTGGTCCTGTCGCCGGCCTCCCTAACTATATCCTTTATGGTAACAAGTCCTTCATATATCTCGGGAATCTCCATCTTGAAAAGCTCTGCCACGAAATTGGGATGCGCCCTCGAAAGAAGGATCACCGGCCCCTTGGAAGTGACCTTTACCTCTTCAATGTAGGTCCTTATTGTATCGCCCCGTTTAAGGTTCTCTGTAGGCAACGTGGATTTGACCGGCAGTGTCGCCTCCGCCCGTCCCAGTGCCACATAGTAGCAGCCCTTCTCTTTACGCAATATTACGCCGCTGACTATCTCACCGGCCTTGTCCTTGTATTCCTCATATATGGCCTCTTTTTCGGCCTCCCTTACTCTCTGGAAAAGCACCTGTTTGGCAGTCTGAGCAGCGATCCTGCCGAAATTCTCAACAACCATCGGGGTCTCGACCACTTCACCAATTATTTTGGACGGGTCTATCTTCTTTGCGTCTTTGGCCGATATCTCTTCCTTAGGGTTCTCAACCTTTTCCACTATCATTTTCGAAGCAGTCATCGATATCTCACCCGAATCCGGGGCGATCGTTACAGTTATTTCAGGGGTAAGGCCATGATTTTTCCTGACTGCAGACAGAAGGGCTGATTCCAGTGTCCCAAGAATGGATTCCTTTGATATCCCTCTTTCTTTACTCATCTGTTCGATAATATGAATAAGTTCACGGTTCATTTATATCTCCACTTCCAGTCTGGCCCTCGAAATTATTTCGTAAGGGATGGTGACTTTATTGTTTTTAGGCAGATCAAGTATTACTTCCGAATCTCCTGCCATAGATAGCTTCCCTACAAATAATGTCTGCTTATCTATCGGGACTGTTGTAACGACCCTTATTGTATGACCTTTATAACGTTTGAAATCAGCCGGTTTCCTAAGCGGCCTTTCAAGTCCTGGGGAAGAAACCTCAAGGACATAGGAGTACGGGATCGGGTCCTCAACATCAAGCAGGGCCGCTATTTCACGGCTGACCTTTTCACAGTCATGGATCATGATCCCTTCTTCCTTATCTATAAAGACGCGCAAAAGCCCTTTTCCTCGCATTTTATTCAATTCCAGGTCATCGAGTTCGATCCCGAGAGCATTGATAACCGGCTCTATGAGCCCCTGCACCTTGTTTTTCAATTCACCTTTCTCCATTTTTTCCAGTTTTCCCCCATAAAGCTGAGTTGAATAGTGAAATTGCAAATTTCATCTATTCGTACGAAACTTATACCCGGAGGGTATAAAAACAAAAGAGTGGGGAAACCCACTCTTTTTAGTAAATACCAATATAAGAAAAACTAGAGAAAGAATACCACTTTTTCTGCAAAAAAACAAGGAAAATATAAAGCTGTACTTCCCGACTTCGTCGGGATAATTCGACTAAGGATCTTTATCGTTTCACTCAAACAGTCTAAGTCTCATTAAAATGGTCGGGGCGAGAGGATTTGAACCTCCGACCCCTGGTCCCCCAGACCAGTGCGCTAACCAGGCTGCGCTACGCCCCGTACCTAAAAAAATGTCAAATGACTAAATCCCCCTGCAGATTCGCTTCGCAAATCTAAGACGCGGGGATAATTCGACTAAGGATTCTTGTTCGCTTTCGCTCCAATCACCGCAAGTCTCATTAAAAAATGGATTCGAGGAACATTTGCCCCTGAATCCATTTAACTAAACAGGCTTATTAATATAAACCTTAAGATTCGAAAATTTCTACTTACTTTAAAGTTGCCAGTATCTCTTTCAGCCTCTTCCTGACGCCCTGAATAGTCTTTATAGAAACCGTGCTCTTCGGGGATGAATTACCACCAAACTTTTTCTTGACACCAGCAATTGTATATTTTTCTTTATATAAAAGATCTTTTATCTGAAGAACAATATCCAAGTCTTTTCGGGTATAAACACGCTGTCCGGTCTTGTTTTTTCTAGGGTCAAGAAAAGGGAACTCCGACTCCCAATACCTCAGGACATGGGGCTCAATCTCGGCAATACCACTGATCTCCCCGATCTTATAAAACATCTTATCATAGCTTATCTTCTTGCGGACTGATGAACTCATAAAGGACTATCCTTTTTCGACAAGAGACTTAAACTGCAGACTTGGCTTGAAAGTAACAACAACTCTCTGCTCTATCTTAAGCTCTTCACCTGTCTTGGGATTTCTGCCTTTTCGTTCACCCTTTTTCCTAACAAGGAAAGTACCAAACCCTGTTATCTTTATTGATTCCCCTTCAGAGAGGATATTTTTCATAGAATCAAAAAGAGTCTCTACAATTGCAATTGCTTCCTTTTTAGGAAGACCAATCTTCTCATAAATCCGGTCAGCTAAATCGGCCTTTGTCATAACAATCCTCCAATCAATTTTTTTAAATTATACGAGGACATAGCCTCATTGTCAAGAGAAATTCAAAAGAATCAGCCCCTTATGACCATAATCAAAAGAGATCAGACATAATAGAAACTGCTAACTCATTGTAATTACAGCTTTTTCATAAAAGCAGGTTAAAGAACGATCCACGGCTGCGGCAAGAAATTCTGCTCATACATCGCGAGCGCAAATCTATCTGTCATGCCCGCAATAAAATCACATACCATTCTCTCTTTCTTATCACTTATTTCCTTTGAGAACTCTTTAGAAATTTCATCAGTGTGCTCCATATAATAATCATAGAGGTCCAGAAGTATCTTTCTCGCTTTTTTAAACTCCCTCTTTGATGCATCACCCTCGTATACATGCTCGTAAAGAAAATCTCTTAACGCGTATGTTATTCCCTGCAGTTCTTCACTCATTATTATTTCCTGCAGATCTGTTGATAATGAACAGGATATAACATCTCTGACCATGGTATCGATCCTCTTTGAATGCGTTTCTCCAGCCTTGAATATATGCGCCGGTATTGCGGAACGCTTAAGAACACCTGCACGTAAAGCGTCGTCGAGATCGTGGTTAACATAAGCGATAATGTCGGATATCCTTACTATCTTGCCTTCGAGCGTCTCGCTCTTCTTCATGGGAGAAAATATCTCGCCCTTACCTTTGGAATGTTTCAGTATACCGTTCCTCACCTCGAATGTCAGGTTCAGACCGCGTCCTTTTCTTTCGAGGCTCTCAACGACCCTGAGGCTCTGTTTATAATGCTCGAATCCGCCGGGGCAGATCTCACGCAATATATCTTCTCCGGCATGCCCGAAGGGCGTGTGACCGAGGTCATGTCCGAGAGATATCGCCTCTGTGAGATCTTCATTCAGCCTGAGAGCCCTGGCAATTGTCCTCGCGATCTGTGATACCTCGAGTGTGTGCGTCAGGCGCGTCCTGTAATGGTCTCCTTTAGGCGCGAGAAAGACCTGTGTCTTATGCTTCAGCCTCCTGAACGACTTTGAATGAATGATCCTGTCTCTGTCCCTCTGAAAACAGGTCCTTATCGAATCCTCTTTCTCTTTCCTCTTTCTGCCCTTACTTTTGGAACTAAGGCACGCACGCGGATGAAAAATCTGTCTTTCAATTTCTTCTGTCTGTTCTCGTATCGTCATAATATTTTCCGAGTCCCAGTTGTCTTATATTTGCGAAGCAAATTATTGGGACGAAGCCCCCGCGTAGCGTTTTTGTAAAAAACTGCGGGGGTTAAAGTCCCATCTTCTTCAATGCATCTTCCCCGCCATCAGGTGCCTTGGGCGCTTCCTCGGGGAGATAGAGCATTACACCGCCCTTTACGGGCCTTATTATTATTTTTCCTTCTTCCGCGAGTTTAGTCGTGGCCTCGATCGGGTTCGCACCGTCATAATATTTTTTGAAAGCGTTATTGAACCCGGAGTAAACGGTGTGGATACCCTTGTAGTCTCCTTTCCTCAGACTGACAATGGCCTTTTTGATGAATTCCTCATGGCTTAATTTTTCAGACATAATCCCCTCCTTTTTAATGTCAGGTTTATATCAAATATAATACTTTAATTTAAGCAATTTCAGAGAAATTATTTGTAAGGCTACACATTATTCCTGATCATTTTCAAGAATTATGTCTGAATTAACAGAGATCGCCTTCTGCTTTCTTAATTCATCTATCTTCTTCAGCGGCCTTTCAAGCATATTGGTCCTTGTTGTGATCAGTGTATCATATTCTTTTTTTGCATCGTCCAGTCTTTTCCCCATAGTGCCTAACTTATCTTTATAAGCATTCCATTGCTTGGAAAAGTCTCCGAGAAGATTGAGCATCTCCGAAGCAGTCTGCTCAAGGTTGAAGTTCTCTATTCCCTGTCTGACAACTGCCAGCATCGCATATAGAGTAAACGGGGAACAGAGCACGACCTTCTGTTTCAGGGCCTCATCCATAATGGTCCTGTCGGACTCATGTATAAAACCGTAGACCTGCTCGTTCGGAATAAAGACCAGTACATAGTCCACTGTATTGTCCTCGGGGTTGATGTAATCACGTGTGGTCACCTGTTTGATCATCGTCTTTATGTTCTTGAGCAGCTCATCCTTATAGCGTTTTCTGTCAGACTCGGATGAAGCATCGAGATAGTGGATGTAATTATCCAGGGGAAATTTCACATCCATATTTATCTTTAAGTGATTCGGCATAAAGAAGGTAAAGTCGGGCCTCCCGGATGATCTTTCCATTGTCTTCTGCTTTATATAATTAACGCCCTCGACCATTCCGATCAGATTGATAATATCCTCTGCCATGCGCTCACCCCACTCACCTCTTTTTTTGGAGCTTGCAAGCGCTTCTCTAAGATGTTCCGTTGTGTCTTTCAGCCTAAGCGTTACGTCCTCATGTTTCTTGATAAGGGTCGTCACCTCAGTGTTTCCTTTGCTGACCGCCTCGATCTTCTGTTTCACATCCGAAAGCGTCTTTTCCATTTCCGAGAGGCTCTTATCAATAAGTCCTTTTTTGCCTTCAAGGTCCTTTTCGCCCTTCATTGTCTGGAATTTCAGTTTTTCTTCTGCCAGATTGAGGAACTCCGCCGAGTTCTTGGAGAGTGCGTCGAGCGAGAGCGTACTAAATTTACCGATAAGGTCCTTTTCAATGGACTCAAACTTCTTTTCAGACTCCTGATACCGTGCTTCACGGTCAACGCGCAGCTCGGACTCGGCCTTTAGGTCTTCATGGGCTTTTGAGAGTTCTTTGCTCTTCTGCTCTATCTGCTGCCTTAGATCATCATTTAAAACAGCCTTCTTTGAATAAACTATGTAGACGGCAACCCCTGCGAAAAGACCTCCGATTATAAATCCCAAAACAATTGATCCTAAACTTATATCCATATCTGTTTAAGCATCCTCAGAGGTTCTCATATATCCAGACCCTTGCACCTTCCCTGATCTCGTCCCTTCTCATCACGAGTCTCTTCTTGTGCAGGTTCAATAGCCTCGTACCGCTTGTATTAGCCTCTATTTTTACCATATCCGCAAGTTCCCTGGCAGTGATCTTCCCGCTCTTTACAATAAGTGAGAGGGTCTCCCTGAGGTAATTGTTCAGGCTGCCGAGAAGAAATTTCTTTCCTCCACTCTTTTCCGCTATGACGGCCAAGTCTTTTCTTTCGAGAGCAACTTCGATATTTTCCTGCTGGTTCTCATTGAGACCTGTCAGGATGATGTATTTCTCGCCGTATTCATTGCTCAGGAGGCGGGACATAAGCTTGGCCACTATCTCATCAGCGCATGAATAATCGATAATGCCGATCTTCGAGAAATCAAGGGCTATGACACCGCCATCGTCTTCCTTCAGGATGTCCTTTTCGATGCGCTCTCTTATTAACTGCCCGGAAGGTCTTGTAACAAGATCACTCGAACCGTTCTTGAGTTCTTCTTTGAGGAAATTATAGAGGTCATAACTAATCATTTGGATATATACCGCCCATCTTCATAAAGCTGAGTTGAATAGTAACATTGCAAATTTCATCTATTCGTACGAAACTTATGCCCTTGGTACAAAATTACATATGAAATGCGCCCTGCAAATGTTTTTTCAGGCAAAAGTTATATACGGCTGCTACATATAAAAAGATCTCCAGACCTCTTTTATCTCTTTGTATGCCTTGCAATCCTGTATCTGCCGGCATTCCGGGCAAAAGAAATTGCACTCGTCTTCTACAGAACAGAAATCAAACTCTGAAAAAATATCAAGGAACAGATCGGTCTTTTTCTCAAACCCAGTTAAGTTTGCTCTATAATAAGCCATTGTCGCCCCTTTCTATAGAACCAGTTAGGAGATTGGTTCAATTGATTCAATTGAACCATAAGAGGAGTGCTTTGTCAAGGGGAAAATATCTATTATTCAGGGGGATTGATCAAGAAGCTTCTTGCGTATGGACACCATATGTTTGAAGTATTCCATGAATGTCCTGTAAAGCTTGGCATTATCATTTTCCAGACTCTTTAATAGTGCATCACAAAAGAAGAAAGTACACCGGTACGGCCTCATCCACCTATCAAGATCACTGCCCTTCTCCGTCATATACCGGCATCTGCCGGCCTCTTCCCTCCCGCATGAATCAGAGGCGGTATCAATGCCGAGCGCGCCCATATAAACAAGATCATTTTTATCATAACGACCGTGCCTGTCCTTACAGCACAGGTTCTCGCAGTCCGGGCATACAATTCTCTATAAACGGGCTGACCATTTTATAGGCGTCCTTTAAGTCCAGTGCCAGCTGTTTTTTGTCTTTTTTTGTTTTTTGTGTTTTATTTGACATTTGAAATTTGCGTAGCCCCGTGTCTTAGTTTTCGTAGAAAACTACGGGGGAATTTGAAATTTATATTTCCGGCAGCATGATATTTATCTGGGCGCCCGGGAAATATGTGAGATTCGTCTCCCTCTTCTTTCCCCATGACCACTCAGGGACAACAGCGAGTTTAGCGCTGCCGGAGCGGATCGATATCTTCCCGTTCCATTTATTTACGAACCTCCGGACAGACGCCAGTCCGTGGCCCCTGCCCTCATCCTCGTGTCTCGACACAGCGTGAAAAAGCGCCTTATCAACAGCCTCGATATCATCCTTGATATCAAATCTCTCTCCCAGAGATTTCCTAAAACCTATCCCGAGATCCATCACCGCTATCTTCACCACATTTTTCTCAAGCTTTTGAAAGCGGTATTTCTGGATGCCGACAAAGCCGGTATTCCCGCTATGTTCAATAATATTCTGGCAGACCTCCGAGAGTGCGACAATAAAACCGTTGATCGCGCCTTCGTCATAGTTGAGATGTTTCGCAAGGATCATATGCGCACGCTCCTTTACCTTGCCTACTATAAAATGGATATCATCCGACTTTTCTATTGGGGTTATTTCTAACAGGACATCCGAATAAGAACTCTTCGAATACCTGTCCAGCAGGTCATCTCCGGCGTCGATCTGAAAAAACCTGGCCGCGTACTTGAAAAAGTCCATCCTCTCAAGATACTTGAGAACATTGTCCGATACAGGCAGCTTCAGCGTCTTCATAGTGTCCTTTTGGCTGAACATCCTCCCTGCTTCCAATATACCGACCATCCCGTACGGGTCTATAAATGCGACCTGCCTGAGATCTATCACATCCGAGGCATTCGCGTGTGCAAGAAACGCCTCAAAACTCTCATCCGATAATTGGGTAATTATATTTGGCATGATAAATCGTATGCTTGTTCAATCATAGTTTATGATCTCCAATTTTCCAAACACCTTTTTCGCGGAAAGCCGGAATTGATTGTCTCCGGGCAGCATTAAGCAGAGTGTTGATCGATTTATTCTGTGCTCTTGCGAAATCTGCAAGAGTTGTTATATCTTCGCCGCGAAGATAGGCTATTCTTTTATGAAGTGATTCGGTCAGGGAGAGCGTTATAATCTTCTCCATCCTCTTTGTTTTTTTTGAATCGTGGTATTCACTGAATGCTGCATAATAATTCCGCTTCTCTTTGTCCCGAAGAATAATACGGGGAAAACCATATCTCATGAGTTGAAAGTTTATGATCACGCGTCCCATTCTGCCATTACCGTCACAAAAAGGATGTACTGTTTCAAAATCCAGATGGCATTTTGCGATCTTATCGGCAAAGTAGTTATCGTGGTCTGCGGAAAGATCCAGCAAAATCGTCTCGATCATTTGTTCGACGTTTTCAGGAGCCGGAGCGATATGCGTTCCAACGCGGACATATTCGCCCCTGGCACGGAAACGCCCTGCGATCGCATCATTGATATTACCGATCAGCATTTTATGCAATAACAGAATAAGGTCCGTGGAAAGTTCCGCTTCCAATGCTTTGCTTCCGGCATATTCCATCACACGTGCA
>BDTS01000078.1 GCA_002897915.1 bacterium BMS3Bbin09
ATGATCGTTGAAAAAGATGCTTTTGTTTGTGATCTCATTTAATAGTTTCTATGAGTCCGAAATTTCCGTCTGTTCTCTTATATAAAACGTTTATATCCCCTGAAGACGCGTTGGTGTAAACAAAGAAATCTCTGCCCAGCAGGTCCATCTGCATGGCGGCCTCTTCAACGCTCATCGGTTTGATCTCGGACTTGTTCTTGATGATCGCAGGAACATGCTCCGTTGTTTCGAGCACTCCCTCTGATTTCTCTTTGCCCTTTCTCTGGGAAACGATCTTGTCCTTGTGTTTCCTTACCTGGCGAGCCAGTTTTCCCACGACTTCATCGATGGCCGAGTACATTTCATCAGTGATGCTTTCAGCCTGTATAGGGGAACCGCTGATTTTCAAGAGCACCTCTGCCTTATGCCTGTATTTTTCGACGCTTAAAGTAACGTTCGCTTCGGTAATATTATTGAGGTATTTGTCGAACCTCCCGATCTTTTCCTCGGCGTAATCTTTAAGGTGTTGTGTTGAGTCCATGTGTCTGCAGTTAATGATTATATTCATTGCTTCCTCCTTGTATAATTAATAATTATACTGATCACACTGATAAATAAAAATGATGACACAGATTGAATTGTTTATTAGTTCATCTGTGCGATCTTGTCCCCCAATCTGTGAAATCAGATATTTATATCTTAGAACCACTTTTTGCGCTTCGTATGAGAAAGTATTTTAAGCTCTTCCCTGTATTTTGCAGCTGTTCTGCGGGCCAATTGTATATTCTTTTCATTTAGCATATCAACTATTTTCTTGTCGTTAAGCGGCTTTTTGGGATCTTCATTCTCAACGATCTGTTTAATAATGTCCTTAACGGTCGAGGATGATATGCTGCCTCCGGCCATGGGCATGGCATTGCTGAAGAAAACTCTGAAACTTAAAAGTCCCTGCGGACATTGTATATATTTGTTGGATGTTACCCTGCTTATTGTGCTTTCGTGCAGGCCAAGGTCTTCCGCGATGACCTTCAGGTTCAGGGGCTTGAGATAAGCAGAACCCTTTTTGAAGAAATCATCCTGGAACCTGAGTATGCTCTCGGTCACTCTGTATATTGTCTTGTTCCGCTGGTCAAGGCTCTTAAGCAGCCATACCGCGGAACGGAGTTTGTCTTCCAGGAACTGCTTTTCTTCCGGGCCGAGCGATTTTTTGTTCATGAGGAGTTTTCTGTAGTAGTGTGAGAGCCGGAGTCTCGGGATGCCCTCGTCATTCAGGGTTATTATGAATTCACCATCAGATTCTTCTAAATATACATCGGGGATGATATGGATCGGATCGTCCCCGGAATAGTTTCTGCCTGGTCTGGGTTCCAGTCCTTCGATTATTTTTATTGCCTCGAATATCTCGTCTATCGGTATCTTGAACTTCACGGCAAGCTGTTTGAATTTTTTCTGTTCAAGCTCGGTGAAACCCTCGGTAAGGATCTTTTCTACAAGTGTGTTATAAAGTCCAAGCGGCTTTAACTGAAGCAGGAGGCATTCGTGGAGGTTCCTTGCGCCTACACCTGTCGGGTCGAATTCCTGGACAAACGAGAGGGCTTCCTCAATGGACTTTACGTCAAGCTCAGCAGATTCTGCGATCTCCTCTAAGGATGCCTGGAGGTAACCGTCCTGGTTAAGGTTATTGATGATCATTTCCGAGGCCCTGCCGATATCTTCGGAGGCATGCGAAAGCCGTAGTTGCCACAGGAGGTGTTCGTACAGACTCTCCTTTTCGCGCTTACGTTCATAATAGGACGTTGTTTCTTCGGAGTTGTCACCGAAGTAGCCTAAATCTCTGCCGTCGCTCTCTCTTTCTTCAAAGTAATTGTCTGTTGTAAAGCCGAACATCTTTTCGAGCGGGGCTTCGATATCGTTCGAAGGTTCTTTGTAAGGAGCTTCTTCTGAGGATCCCACTGTTGTTTCCTGTTTTGGTTCGGGCTCTCCTTCGAGGCCTTCTTCGAGCATCGGGTTGTTCATGAGTTCCTGGTTGATTTCCTGATTGAGTTCAAGTAGGGGGAGCTGCAGTAGCTTAATGGATTGCTGCAGCTGGGGTGTAAGTATTAATTTATGGGAAAGCCTTAGTTCAAGTTTTTGTTCCTGTGCCATTATAAACGAAACTCCTCTCCCAGATAAGTACGTTTGACCAGGTCATTTGCGATAAGTTCTGTCGGTGCTCCGTGTGCCAGGATCTTTCCTTCATTTATTATATAAGCCCTGTCGGTTATTGATAAAGTCTCACGGACATTGTGGTCTGTGATGATAAGGCCGATCCCTTTGTCGGTAAGCTGTCTCAATGTCTTTTTCAGTTCGTTAACAGCGATAGGATCTATCCCGGCGAACGGTTCGTCAAGCAGTATGAAGACTGGATCAACGGCTATGACCCTGGCGATCTCCACTTTGCGTTGCTCTCCCCCGGACAATTGATATCCGAACCTGTCGGAAAAGGACGTAAGACAGAACTCCTCAAGGATATGGTTGAGCTTTTCCTGCCTGATGGCCGCATCGGGCTCTGATATTTCAAGTACTGCCTTTATATTATCTCTTACATTGAGTTTCCTGAAAATGGACGCTTCCTGCGGCAGGTAACCGATGCCTTTTTTTGCCCTTTTGTACATCGGGAGGTCGTTGATGTGCACGCCGTCGAGAGCGGTATCGCCGGAGTCAGGAATTATTAGTCCTAGTATCATATAAAAAGAGGTGGTCTTTCCAGCCCCGTTAGGACCGAGCAGGCCCACGACCTCGCCCGAATTAATATTCATGGTTATATCGGAAACGACCTCTTTTCCGTTATAAATCTTTTTGAGCCCTTTTATCTCAAGAGAATGCATTATTCCTGCCCCTGTTTATTCTGCAGTATCACCCTGCTTCCCTCAATTAATGTGCGGTCGTCCTGGAGAAAATAGATTATCTGCGTTCCTGTAATCACATTATTTCCTTCAATGGCTTTGGGATTTCCTGTGAAGATGATCTTTTCTTCTTTGTTAAAGTAGGACGCTTCTTCCGAGAAAATGACCCTTTCCTTGCTGAGGACCTTTACATGTCCGATGGCGTGTATTTCCTTGATGCTGTTTTCGGCATCACTGTAAGAGACGATCATCCTGTCCGAATAGAGCGTTATGTCAGTTGTTTTTGCAATAACAGAGCCTTCGAATATTGCGGTGTTGCTCTTGTTGTCTGTTGTAAGCGTTTCAGATGTTATGGTTATGGTTTTCTTTTCCGCGCCTTCTGAAACAGAGACTCCGTATGTGGAAAAACATACTATCAGGATCAATAATAAATAATTAAAGATAGAAAATGGCTTTGACATCTTTTAGTATCCTTATCTTCTGTTCTTTTGTTTTCGCGATAAGCCCTTTGCCTACAATATTAAAGTTTTTCCCGATGAATTCAATATCGTTATCTGTTGTCAGGGTCTCTTCACGACTGTTCCAATGCATCCCGGCTGTCATGAATTTAGCGTCTTTCACATTTAATTCCACCGGGTCATTCAATGTCATATTGCCATTTTCGACTGTATAAATACCGCTTTTGCTGGTCAGATAAATTTCGGTGGTATTCTTTATCGTTAACCCTAATGAATTGAGAAAAATTTCCTTGTTTCCTTTAGGAAACAGCGCCTTTTCAGCCGAAAGTTCCCATTTGACCGAATCGCCTTCCTTATTGATCATATGAACTTTATGCATGTATGACATCTTGTAAGAAGGCTTTATTTTCAAGCTGTTTCCGCTGTAATTCAGTATGATCAGGGTTCCAAGAACCAAGACACAAGCGAGAATAAGAAATAATCTGCTCTTAATCATGATTTAGTTTATCATAAGGGTAGTGGCAAGTAAAGTATCTGGCAAGAAAAATGCTAAGGGCTTTTCAGATGGTTTTTAATCTTTTTTTTGGCTCTGAATATGCTGGAATTGACCGTAAAAAAAGCATAAATCCTAGGATTCGAATGTCCAGTTATAAAAAAGTAAATTTATTTCTTGACATTGCTCTGAAAAAATGGTAGAAATACATGTTTCAGATGATTACCGTTTAAAAAGAAGTACTTATAATGCTATAAGTAAAGCAAGATTCTTTTCATTTCATTAGTAAATTTCTATAAGAGGAATTTTCATATGAGCAAAGCGGCTACTTTTGACAGAGGAATACATCCTAAATATAATAAGGAACTTGCCTCTGGAAAATCTATCTCTCAAGCAAACCCGCCGCAAAGGATCGTGGTTCCTGTCAGCCAGCATATAGGGGCCCCTGCCAAAGTTGAAGTCAATATCGGCGATGAAGTTAAAAAGGGTCAGGTAATAGGCTCTGCAACAGGCTTTGTATCTTCTCCTGTACACTCCTCAATATCCGGAAAAGTTGTGGCAATAGCTGATTTTACCACCTCTGCAGGCAGAATGGTGCAGTCAATAGTGATAGAAAGCGATGGGAAGGACGAGTCTGTAGAGTTTAAAGAGAACCCGGATTATATGAGCCTTTCTGCTGATGAGATCAAAAACATTGTAAAAGACGCCGGAATAGTCGGCATGGGCGGCGCCGCGTTCCCGACCAATGTAAAACTCTCCCCCCCCAAGGAAAAACCAATAGATGCTGTAATAATCAACGGGGCAGAGTGCGAGCCTTACCTGACTGCCGACCACAGGCTGATGGCGGAGCGGCCGAATGAAGTCGTGGAGGGCCTGAAGATCATTATGAAATCTCTCGGGGTGAAAGAAGGATACATCGGCATCGAAGAGAACAAACCGGACGCTATAGAAGCAATGAGATCCGCTGTGGCCGGTGAATCCATAGAGGTATGGCCTCTCGAGGTTAAATATCCCCAGGGCGCTGAGAAAATGCTTATTAAGGCCATTAAGGGCAGGGAAGTACCGACCAAGGGTCTCCCGATGGATGTCGGCGTGGTTGTCCAGAACGTCGGTACCGCGATTGCAGTTTATGAGGCCGTTCGTTTCGGCAAACCGCTTATAGAGAGGGTCGTTACCATAACCGGTAATGGAATAAACGAACCCGCGAATATGATGATAAGGGTCGGGACGCTGATGTCGGATGTTATAGAACAGTGCGGCGGTCTCGTTGAAGGCGCCGTAAAGGTGATATCCGGCGGTCCGATGATGGGATTCGCGCAGTGGACCCTGGATGTACCGGTCGTAAAAGGCACATCAGGAATACTCGTTCTTTCTGAGGATGAATATGTTTCATCCGATGATTATTCAGCCTGTATAAGGTGTGGCAGTTGTATTGATGTATGCCCGATGGGGCTGAACCCGTCGATATTGAGCATATACGCGGAAAAGGGTTTCTACGAAGACGCAAAGGAGAACAATCTCTTTGACTGTTTCGAATGCGGATCATGCGCGTTCGTCTGTCCCGCAAAGAGGCCCATGGTCCAGTTTATGAGACTCGCCAAGTCTCAGGTAAAACCGTAATAGAGAGGAATAGATGGCAACAGAAGCAGAAGCACGCAAATTAGTAGTATCTGTAAGTCCTCATGCAAGAGGTGATGAGACCGTCGGACGTATAATGTGGTCGGTCAACCTTGCTCTTTTACCCGCGTTTATAATGTCAGTCTACTACTTTGGCCCGCGGGCCATTTATGTGACCGGGCTCTGTATATTAGCGGCCGTTCTTTCCGAGCATATTTATCAGACCAGCCTCAAGAAGCCGACAACGATCGGTGACGGGAGCGCGTTTCTGACAGGGCTCCTCCTGGGACTGAACCTTCCGCCGAGCGTGCCTTTCTATGTCCCGATAGTCGGTTCCGTTGTAGCGATCATAATTACGAAATTGCTCTTCGGCGGCCTCGGTTATAATGTATTTAACCCCGCCCTTATCGGAAGGGCTTTTTTATTGATATCTTTCCCGAAACTGATGACAATATGGTTTGCGCCAACCGCGAAATTCGTTGCAATGGATGCTATGACGACTGCTACACCGCTTGGCATACTGAAAGAAGAAGGGATCGTTAAGCTGATGGAGATCTTTGGCGACAAGACGGACCTTTATATGAGCCTCCTGGTGGGAAACAGGGCAGGGTCGCTCGGTGAGACATCCGTGATCGCCCTGCTGATCGGCGCCGCATTCCTTTTCTACAGGGGATACATAACATGGCATGTTCCGGTGCCGTTCCTCGCTACTGTAGGTCTGATGGCGTGGGTATTCGGCGGGGAAGGCTACTTTACAGGAGACCCTGTCATTCATCTCCTGAGCGGTGGTCTTATGCTTGGCGCATTTTTCATGGCAACTGATTATGTCACCTGTCCTTCGATCAGAAAGGGACAGATAATCTTCGGCATAGGCTGCGGTGTGATCACTATGTTGATAAGGCTCAAGGGAGGTTTTCCCGAGGGCGTTATGTTCGCTATATTACTTATGAACTGCTTCTCCCCGTTGATCGACAGGAGCTTTAAACCGAAGATGTTCGGAGCGGTTAAGGAGCAGAAGGCATGACAACGAAAGACATGGTAAAGATAACTCTTAACCTTGTTGTGGTATACGTCATAGGCGGCCTGATAATGGCGTTTGTCTATGCAAAGACATCTCCCATTATGTTCATCAAGGCCAAAGAGGAGAAGGAGGCGGCCCTCAAGCTGATGATGCCCGAGGCGGACAAGATCGTTTCTATCGGGTCATGGGAGCCGCATGAGAAGCATGCCGAATACTATGCCGCCCGGAAATGCGGCGAAAAAAAGACGCTAAGTGTAACCGACGAGAAGACCGGCGCGGTCACTGAAGAGGTGGAGTGTATCGATCCCCGCGACATCGGTTATATTGTCGAGACTTTCGGCAAAGGTTATGCAAGTTATATCCAGTTATTAGCATCTGTGAACAAGGACTTTATAGTTCAGAAAATAAGTGTACTGCATCACGGGGAGACTCCGGGACTGGGTGATGAGATCGGGAAGGATTATTTCCAGAACCAGTTCAAGGGCAAGGGCATTGATGATCTTGTCGTTATAAAGGGGGAAACTTCCGACAAGATAGCGGCAATAACCGGCGCGACAATATCCAGCCGCGCGGTTACAGAGGACGGGGTCAGAAACGGTGTGATAATGCTGAAAGAGAAATTATCCGGAGAGGTGGCGCAATGAGCTTAAAGCCGAAGAGCAACTGGGAACTGATAAAGAACGGGATGTTCGGGGAGAATACGATCTTCCGTATGGCGATCAGTCTCTGCCCGTCGATAGCTGTTACGAACGGGATGAAGAACGGTATGGCGCTCGGTATAGCTGTCATGTTCGTTCAGACAATGGTCAATGCCACTGTCTCGTTAATGAGGAAATTTATCCACCCCAAGATCCGTATTCCGATATTCATGCTTATAATAGCGGGTTATGTGACTATCATCGACATGCTGATGGCAACTTACGCGAGGCCCATATACAAAGAGATAGGGCTCTATATACAGATCATAGTCGCGTTTGCTTCAATATTCGCGAGGGCCGAGGTGTTTGCGAACAAGAACAAACTGGTCCCTGCGATATGCGACGGTCTTGGCATGGGAATCGGATTTTTGCTGGCCATGCTCGTGATCAGCTTCTTCAGGGAGCTTCTGGGCAAGGGTGAGCTTTTCGGGTATTCAATTATCGCGGGGAACCCGCTGCTTATTATGGTACTGCCTGCCGGAGGTTTTCTGGCGGTCGGTCTCCTCATGGGGTTCTTTAACTGGATCGACATGAGGTTCTTCGGGGGTAAGGGTGCCTCAGGTGTTTAAAGTAATACCCAGGGGCATAAGTTTCGTAAGAATAGATGAAATGAAAAATTTCACTATTCAACTCAGCTATATGGAGGTAGCAGTATGGGCATAGATTGGGTCAAATTATTCGAATTAGTTGTTTCATCGGCGCTGATAAATAACTTTGTTTTCACCATGTTCCTGGGTCTCTGTATATTCTTTGGAGTTTCGAAGAAGATGGAGACCGCTGTCGGTATGAGCATTACTTTTTTAATGGTCATGGTAGTGAGCGCGGCGCTCAGCTGGATTGTTTACCAGTTAATAATGGTGCCGCTTGACCTTGGGTTCCTCAAGATCATCGTATTTATCGGTATCGTTGCCGCTTTCGTGCAGTCGGCTGATATTATCATGAAGAAAGTGAGTCCCGTGCTCTATTACAAGCTTGGTGTGTACCTTGCGCTGATCACGACCAACTGTATCATTATCGCTGTTCCACTGCACAACGCGGGCGAACACTATACATTTCTGGAGAGTATCGCGTTCGCAATTGGTTCCGGGCTCGGTTTCGGGCTCGCACTTATTATTATGGCGAGCATCAGGGAAAAGCTTGAGGTCGCTGATGTGCCTGCACCGTTCAGGGGCCTGCCGATATCGTTTATACTCGCCGGGCTCATAGCCCTTGCGTTTACCGGTTTTTCAGGTCTTATAACATTGTAAGGGCGTTGCATGCAACGCCCCTACCAAAAGATAAAGGTTCACTATGTTTGATTTTAAGATTGATATGAAAATAAAGATAACTTTTTTAGCTTCCGCGCTTCTGCTCTTCTGCGCCCCCTCGCTTTACGCTGGTGTCGGCGGAGGCGTAGAGGTCAAGGAGACTGTTGATCTTGTTGAGCTCCTGAAATTTACCTCGCTATTCCTGCTTGGTCTCAGCGCTGTATTCGGCATGGGTCTCGCGTTCACGGCCAAAAAGTTCTCTGTAAAAGAGGACCCCAGGGTCGATCAGGTATCGGACGTTCTCGCACATGCGCACTGCGGCGCGTGCGGATATCCCGGCTGCCGCCAGTATGCGGAGCAGGTTGTTATGAACCCGGATGTCAAGCCTACTTTATGTACTCCTGGAGGCGCTGCAACTGCCGAGGCCGTTGCAAGGATCACCGGAAAGGTAATGGAGCAGACCGAACCCAAGATAGCGAGGGTATTCTGCCAGGGCGGATGTTCGAGTTCCACGCGCAGATTTAAATATGAAGGCATCATGGACTGTAAGGCAGCGATACTCGCGAGCGGCGGTGACAAGTCCTGTATCTACGGATGTCTGGGGTACGGTACATGTTCGCGCGCCTGTCCATTCGGTGCCATCAGCATGAGCGAAGAGAACCTTCCTGTCATAGACCCCGTAGCATGTGTTGCCTGCGGAGTATGTGAAACAGCCTGTCCTACAAATGCCATCGAGATACAGCCAATGGCAAAAGAGGTTGTTGTTAGATGCCATTCAAAAGACAAAGGGCCTGTAACCAAGAAGAACTGCCAGGTCGGATGTATATCCTGTGGTCTCTGCGTCAAGGCTTGTCCGTTCAATGCTATAAAGGTCGAGAACTATCTCTCGAAGATAGATAATGACAAATGCAAGGTTTGCGGTCTCTGCATCACAAAGTGCCCGACAAACGCGATCGTCGATTACATACCGAAACGTCCCAAGGCCAGGGTTACTGACAAGTGCATAGGCTGTCATATGTGCGCAAAGGTTTGTCCTGTTAATGCTGCCTCGGGTGAACTGAAAAAATTGCATGTCGTTGATGAGGCTACTTGCATAGGATGCGGCATATGCGCCGCCAAGTGCCCGAAGGCCGCGATCGAGAACACTTTTAACTATGCCGAGGTTATAGCGGCATATGAGGCCAAGAAGGCTGCCAGGGAGAAGGCGAAGGCTGAGAGGAAAGCGGCTGCTGCCAAAGAAGGTTAGGGTTTAGATTTTAGATAAATAGTAAAGGCGGTCGTTACGACCGCCTTTTTTTTTCGTTCCTTTTGCACTTCAGCACTATTGCTCTATTGCACTTTCATTGCTGTATAATTAATTAATGAAATATCTCGATCTTTATAAGCTCCTGAACAAATCAAACTGCCGTGAATGCGGACTGTTGACATGCATGGCGTTTGCTCATGCTGTTATTAACGGCGAAAAAAAGATAGAAGACTGCCCATATATAGATAAAGAGACCATGCCGGAACTCGGCAAAAAGATAGTTGCGCGTGATATTGAGCATGAGTACGATGCCGCGGTTGAACCGCTCAGGGAGGCAATGTCCGGTCTGAATTTTAGTGCTCTGGTAGATAGGCTCGGCGCAACTCTTTCAGGTGACAGGTTATGCGTTAACTGCCTGGGCAAGAAGTTCCTTGTAGACACCAAAGGCAATGTCGAGTCGATATGCCATATACATCTTTGGGTGACTGTGCCTCTGCTAAAGTATATAATTACCGGCGGCGGCCCGGGGCTTTTGGGTAAATGGATCTCTTTTGATGAGCTGGATAGAGGGATAACTATGTCCAGCTATTTTGAGAGGAGATGCGTGGAGCCGTTGAAGCAGATGGCGGATTCGCACACCGATATCTTCTTTGACCTGCTCGATATCTTTGGGGGCCGACAGCCTGCCGGGGATTTCTCAGCTGATAGATCGCGGATAGTCCATCCGCTTCCGAGAGTGCCATTCTTATTTCTCTATTGGAAGGCGGAGGACCATTTCGAATCAAAGCTCAAGATACTTTTTGACAGCAGTGCAGATAAATACCTGGACTTTGAGGCTGTTTACGTTTTGAGCAGGGGTATGGTCGAGATGTTCAAGAAAATTATCGCTAATCATGAAGAGGTCATGCCGAACCTGCTGGCAATGTAGGTACCCCTCTGTGTCTCCCTTGTGAAGGGGAGAATTAATGCTATATCCCCTCCTTACCAAGGAGGGGGGGAGGGGTGGTTATCGAATATACGCTTCGGTAACGTACCTGCGCATCATGCGGTGGGTATTGAAGTAATACGCGTTCTTCCCAATGGCGTTCTGCATCATCCTGATCCATGTCTTGCGGTCGTTATAATATTTAGGGATGATCTTTTCCTCGAGTTTTTTGTAGAGATCATCGGAATCGATTTTGTTCATATCTTTGTCAGGCGCTATATCTTTGTGAGCGGGACCTATTGACCATCCCGTATAGTCTTCTATATGACCCTCGATCCACCAGCCGTCCAGGACGCTGAAGTTTATTACACCGTTATGCGCGGCTTTCATGCCGCTCGTGCCGGATGCCTCAAGGGGCCGGAGCGGCGTGTTCAGCCAGATGTCGACTCCTGATACGAGTTTGAGGGCAGAGTTCATATTATAGTTTGGGAGGAATGTGATCTTGATCTTTCCCTTCAGCTTGTCGCGGAAGGAATAAATTCGTTCGATCAATTCCTTGCCCACAGTGTCTTTCGGGTGCGCCTTACCGGCATATATTATCTGGATCTTGCCGCCAGCTATCTTCTCGAGCCGCTCAATATCGGAGAAGAGAAGGTCTGCCCTTTTGTAAGCGGTTGCCCTGCGCGCGAAACCGATAGTGAGTGTCTCGCAGTCCATGTCAGAGCCAGTTGAAGAGTTTACATAGTCAATAAGTTCCTTCTTTGCCTTCTGATGGGCGGCCCATAGTTCTTTGTCCGGAATGCATCCGATCCTGACGAATATCTCGGGTTCGTTTGCCCAGCCCGGAAGGTATTTGTCATATAATTTTTTCATGTGCTTGCATGTCCATGTGTATGAATGGACCCCATTCGTTATCGCATTTATCTTATATCCGGGGAACATGTTTTGCGAGACCTCCATATGCTTTTTCGCAACACCGTTGACATGGTTGCTCAGGTTGAAACCGAGGAGGGTCATGTTAACGTTCTCTTCGCCGGCGAGGCCCTTAAGGATGTTCTCGGGAAAATAGTCGCCGAGCACCTTTGCGTAAAGTTCATAAGAGAACTTGTCGTGGCCCGCTTCAACGGGCGTGTGGGTAGTGAATACGCATAAGTTCTTTACGGACTCGGGGTCCCATATACGCGATTCATCCCAGACTTCTTCAATGTCTCTCTTGAATTCATGGAGCAGTTCGAGGGTAAGGAAGGCAGCGTGCCCTTCGTTCATATGATATTTCTTTATCTCGAACCCGAGCTTCCTGAGCATCCTTACACCACCGATGCCGAGGATCGCCTCCTGCTTTATTCTGTAGTCGCTTTCACCCCCGTAGAGATGGTCGGTCAATGCCCTGTCTTCGTTGCTGTTCTCTGGTACGTCGGTATCAAGGTATATGACCGGCACACTGCTGCCGCCACGCGGGCTTTCCACAAAATAGACCCATGCCTGTATGTGGACCTCCCTCTTTTCGATCGTAATGATGATCTTTTCCGGCGCACACTGCAGCAATTTTGATGGGTCCCAGACCGCTGGCTTTTCTGTCTGGTGTCCCTGGTCGTCTATTTCCTGCAGAAAATATCCCTTGCGGCTTATAAGTGTTACAGCGATAAAGGGAAGGCATAGATCCGCGGCGGATTTCACAGTGTCTCCCGCGAGCACACCGAGTCCGCCCGAATAGGTCGGGATATCTTCTCTCAGGCCGATCTCCATCGAGAAATAGGCAATCTTTGGCTCGGTAATATATGTTTCCAGAATTTCCATAGCAAAATATTATAGCAGATTTCAACGTCTGTTTATACCAAGAGCCGAACATATTCTTTTCATGTTTCTGCCTTACCCCTTGCACTGGAGGTACAAAACTTTGTATTCTTTAAAAGATGACTGAATATCATAAAGTTAAAGAAGAACTCAGCAAGATGCGCGGGAAATGGCTCGTTACAGGAGTTGCCGGTTTCATCGGCTCGAATTTACTCGAAACTCTGCTCAAACTGGACCAGACGGTTATCGGCCTCGATAACTTTGCCACCGGTCATCAGAAAAACCTTTCGGAAGTCCAGGGTCTTGTAACAACCGAACAATGGGCAAGGTTCACATTTATCGAAGGCACTATCAGTGACCTGGAGACCTGCAGGAAGAGCTGCAGTGATATTGACTATGTACTCCATCAGGCGGCCCTCGGCTCTGTGCCCCGCTCGATCGAGGAACCCCTGCTTACGAATGAAAGCAATGTGAACGGCTTTCTTAACATGCTCGTTTCGGCACGCGACGCCGGGGTTAAACGTTTTGTGTACGCGGCCTCCAGTTCTACTTATGGTGACCATACGGCCCTTCCCAAGGTTGAAGAAACGATCGGCAGTCCGCTTTCACCCTACGCGGTAACAAAACTGGTCAATGAACTCTATAGCGATGTTTTTGCCAACACTTACGGGTTCAAGACCATAGGATTGAGGTACTTTAATATTTTTGGTCAGCGTCAGGACCCGAACGGTGCCTATGCAGCGGTCATTCCGAAATGGTTCGCGGGGCTTATCAATAATGAGCCTGTATATATTAATGGTGACGGCGAGACGAGCCGTGATTTCTGCTATATTGATAACTGCGTGCAGGCGAATATCCTGGCCGCACTGGCCGAGGATGAGAATGTCCTCAACCAGGTCTATAACGTGGCTTTCGGCGAGCGCACGACATTAAATGAATTGTTTAAGCTTATTCGTGAAAGGGTTTCGACCCTTTATCCGCAAATAAAAGAAGTGAAATCTGTTTACCGCGATTTCCGGGCCGGTGATGTACGTCATTCTCTGGCTGACATAACCAAGGCAAGAGAGCTCCTGGGATATGATCCTGAATTTTCCGTGGCAGCGGGACTCAACAGGGCGTCCGATTGGTACCTGAATAACCTCAAGTAACCTTTCCCCCCAATTATGCTAAAATACACCTCAATTATTTATATTATTTATTTAATGGTCCCCATAGATTTGTCCTGAACGGACAAATCTGGACATGGGGACTGCGTAATTCCAGCTAATTGAAATAATGTTCGAACGTCGAACATATAATTAATTGAAGAATTACTTGGAGGCATATTATGGACCTGAAAACATATGTATTAAAGAAGGCCAATGAGGCGAAGGACGGGGCGAGGGCGATCGCAAAGGCGTCATCCGGGCAGAAGAACAATGCGCTCATCAAAATGGCCGGGGCATTAAGGAAGAAAACCAAAGAACTGCAGAAGGAAAATAAAAAGGACCTTGCGGCCGCAAAAAAGAA
>BDTS01000079.1 GCA_002897915.1 bacterium BMS3Bbin09
TTACTATCTGCCCCTCGACCGTGAGGATCGACTGCTTCGGAATGTCGATAGTTATGTCTCCTGAAGGGGTGGTCATGCAGGCAAGTGCAAATCCCTGTTGGATCTCTTCTGAGGAGAGTTTGATATGCGACTTTGACTCGACGTCCCCTGACTGGACTATGACCTTGCATTTGCCGCAGATGCCCTTGCCTCCACAGGAGGAGGTAAGGAATATGCCCGCCTGTTTGAGAGATATGAGTATTGATTCACCCTCTTTTGCTTCTATGACCCTGCCTGTTGATAATGTTATCTTCAATTTATTTATTTAATTCTTTCGCCGCATCAAGCGCATGATATGTAATTATGATATCAGCGCCCGCGCGCTTCATTGACATCAGTATCTCCATCATTACCTTTGTCCCGTCTATCCATCCCGCTTTTCCCGCGGCTTTTACCATCGAGTACTCTCCGCTGACATTGTAGGCCGCTACCGGGAGATCAAAATTATCTTTTACATCGGAGATGATGTCCATATAGCTCAGGGCAGGCTTGACTATAATGATGTCCGCTCCTTCTTCTATATCAAGGGAGACTTCCTTCAGTGCTTCCCTCCTGTTGGCGGGGTCCATCTGATAGGACTTCCGGTCGCCGAACGAAGGTGTTGATTCCGCGGCCTCCCTGAACGGTCCGTAGAACGCTGACGCGTATTTTGCCGCGTAGCTCATTATCGGGATGTCGTCGAAGCCTTTCTCATCCAGCACGTCCCTGATTATAGCGACCCTGCCGTCCATCATGTCGGAAGGGGCGACAATGTCCGCCCCGGCCTTTGCGTGGGAAATCGCTTCTCTTGCGAGGAGTTCGAGTGTCTGGTCATTCAGCACCTTGCCATCTTTGATCACTCCGCAGTGTCCATGGCTCATATATTCACACATGCAGACATCGGTGATGACGATAAGTTCGGGCACCTTGTCCTTTATTGCTTTTATCGCCTGCTGTACGACCCCCTTTGGATCGTATCCCCCTGAACCTTGCTCGTCCTTATGCTCGGGAATCCCGAATAAGATGACGGCCGGTATCCCGAGCTTGTAAACCTTCTCAGCCTCTTTTGCAATTCCATCCACTGAGATCTGGAAACAGCCAGGCATGGAGGATATCTTATTTCTAACCCCCTTCCCGAAGGTCACGATGAGGGGATATACGAGATCATTGGTAGAAAGGGAAGTCTCCCTCACCATTTTTCTTATTGCACTGTTTGACCGCAGTCTTCTATGTCTCTGTATCGGGAAAGGCATAATTACCTCCTTGTTAATGAATAATTATTAATTGGACATTATCCAGTATACCAAATATTATATTTCGACTCACTGAATATTATTGATCTGGAGTGGTCTTTTTTCCATCATATGGCTCGATGTGGACAATGACGTCATTGACCACAGGGTACTCTTTTTTGACCGTGTCCTCCACATTGTGTGCTATCACGTGCGCGTCACTTGTAGTAGTCTCGGGGTCGACCAGCACATGAAGGTCGATGTTCACAAAAGACTTGCTTCCTCTTGTCCTTATGTCGTGCGAGTCCCTGACTCCATCAACATTCATTATCACGCGCTTTATTTCTTTCGGGTCTATGCACGCACCATCGGTCAGTACCCGGGTTGCGGACATTAATATTGAAAAGCCCATTTTTGCGATCAACGCAGTTATAAAGACTGCAGCTATAATATCAATGATGGGATAGCCCATCTTCGCGGCTATAAGGCTGATAATGACCGAGATCGAGATGAATATATCAGATTTTGTATGCAGTGCGTCCGCAAGCAGAAACTCGCTCTTTAACTCGCGCCCCTTCCGGGTCTCATAGGTCATTACCCATATATTAACGAGCAGGGTTATCCCCATAATTATAAAGCCCGTCATGGTCACTTCAATATCATGCGGGGTGCTCAGCCGGGAGTATGCCTCTTTCAATATTCCTGCTGCTGCCGCGAATATAAGGACCGCTATCCCTATTGTCGAGAGAGTCTCGAATTTTCTGTGCCCGTATGGATGGGTACTGTCCGGGGGTCTGCTGGCTATCCAGATGCCGACAAGGCCGATAATGTTTGATGTGCCGTCGAAGAAGGAGTGGAAACCGTCGGATAGCATGCTTACGGAGTTTATGGTATATCCGTAGCCGGTCTTTACCGCCGCAACGGTGATATTAAGGACCAGGGTGTATAAAAGCACCCGCCTGATCTTCACAAGGCGTGTCATGGGTTAAATTATAACTTAATTGACAAGTCCTGTTAATCTCCTTACAATATATGTAAGGAAGGGCATCCTTACATAACAGGAAAAGAGGTGAATATGGCAACATCCAGACTGACATCCAAAGGACAGATAACCATACCAAAAGAGGTAAGGGAGAAGCTTGGTATCTCCCCGGGAGAAGATCTTCTTTTTGAGGAAAGAAACGAAGTCTTCTACATCAAAAAAAGTCCCAGGAAGTCTCCGTTTAATAAGTGGGTTGGTTATCTGAAAGACGGTAAAACAAAAAAGAGCGATTCTGTTATTGAAGAATTGAGAGGAAAATGATAACTGCAGTTGATACAAATATCCTTCTCGATATTCTCATTCCTGACAAAGAATTTCTTCAAAGTTCCAAGGCGCTGCTGGATGGTTACAGCGAAAAGGGGCAGTTAATAATCTCTGAAACAGTATATGCGGAGCTTGCCTCACAGTTTGGTTCTCAGAAAGACATCAATGATTTCCTTTCGGATACAGGGATAAAGGTGGTTTATTCGAATGAGAAGTCGCTTTGCCTTGCAGCTGAAAGGTGGAAGGTATATGCTGCGAGAAGAAAGAAGAAAAACAAACTTCAGTGTCCACAATGCGGAGAGAATGTGACAGCCCTCTGTTCTAAATGCAATAAACCTCTTTTATTCAGACAGCACATAATTAGTGACTTTATCGTTGGCGCTCATGCTCTCACATATGCCAAACGGCTGCTTTCAAGAGACCGGGGGTTCTACAAGACATATTTTAAAGACCTCAGAACAGACTTACGCCAAAGATATGGAAGTTGAACTTCAATGTTTTTACTTTCCTATACAGAAATTGCTGAAGATCCTGTTGAGAATATCGTCGGCAGTAGTTATGCCGATGATCTCCCCGACGGCGTCCAGGGCGTCCCTTAACTCAATTGAGAGAAATTCCGGAGATACATTTTTCAGGACCCCGGAAATAAAAGAGTTTATTGATACGGACGTCTTTTCAAGGGCGTGAACATGTCTTGTGTTCGTTACAACCTCTGTGCCGCATTCGGTCCGGCCTCGCAGTGCTGTATCCACGATCTGCTGCTTTAACTCATCCAGACCTACACCCTTTTTGGCGGAGATGCGAACTATTGGGATGGACCCCCCTTTAATTCCCCCCTTAGTAAGGGGGGACACAGGGTGGTCTATCTTTTGTGGCAGGTCTATTTTGTTGATAACCAATATAGTGTTTTCCGCGTCGGAACTCTCGATCAACTCCCTGTCCGTATCATGCAGTTCGGTGCTTCCGTCCAGAACGAGGAGTACGAGGTCCGCGTCTTCCATTGCCATGAGGCTCCGCCTGACGCCCTCTTTTTCCGCGATGTTCTCAACGGTTCTTATCCCGGCGGTATCCATGATCTTTACAGGCAGGCCCTGAATATTCAAGTACTCCTCTATTACGTCCCTTGTTGTCCCGGGCATTTCCGTTACAATGGCCCTGTCATGCTCAAGCAGTGCGTTCAGCAAGGAGGACTTGCCGACATTCGGCCTGCCTGCTATGGCGGTCTTCAGCCCGTTTCTCAGAATCATACCGTAATGGGAGCTCTCTATGAGTTTTTCGAGAGAGGCCTTTATCTTCCCGGCCATTTCTTCCATCTTTTTGAGGGTCAGATCTTCAATATCTTCCTCTGGAAAATCAATATGCGCCTCGACAAAGGCGGTAAGCTCTATAAGTGCTTCGCGGATGGTCCCTATTTCCACTGAAAGGCCGCCCCTGAGCTGGCGGAGCGCGGTCTTCTGGCTCTGCAGGGTTAGGGAGTTGATAACATCAAGTACCGCCTCTGCCTGCGCCAGGTCAATTCTTCCGTTCATAAAGGCCCTCTGGGTGAATTCCCCGGGCTTGGCAGCCCTTGCACCTTCATTGAGGAGAAGTTCCAGGACCTTCCTGAGCGGAATAACACCTCCGTGGCAGTTTATCTCGATGATGTCCTCTTTTGTGTATGTATTGGGGGCCCTCATTACGGATATGAGTACTTCGTCCACGACCTCATCGTTTGCCGGGTTAATGATATTGCCGTAAAGTATCCTGTGAGAAGGTGTCTCGTGGATCTTTTTCTTTTTTGGGGATCTGAAGAGTCTATCTGCTATCTCGAATGCTTTGCTCCCGCTGAGCCTGACAATGCCTATTCCGCCCTGCCCGATGGATGTGGAAATAGCCGCTATCGTGTCTTCATTGTGCATGGGATATTTTACAGGTTTTTAGGAATAAAAAAGGCAAGGCATCTACTACATTTTCATAATTCGCCACAGCCCCCGCGGCTTAGATTTCGAAGAAATCTGCGGGGGGCCATCACAAAAAACCCGCTCCTACAGTTTTTATTTATCTATTTCGCTACTGCAGGTTTTTTATCCGCTTTTTGGTTTGCGTAATACTGCTGGGCAATACCGAGGACATTGTTTACGAGCCAGTAAACTACGAGCCCGGCAGGGAAGCTCAGGAACATGAAGGTAAATACGACCGGCATGAGCATCATCATCTTTGCCTGCTTCGGGTCCATTGCGGAAGGCGTCATCTTTTGCTGCAGGACCATGGTCGCCCCCATCAGCAGTGGCAACGGACCCAGGGCAAAGGGCAGTCCCAACAGACCGGAAATCAGGGTGTCGGGTGCCGACAAATCCGTGATCCACAACATGAACGGCGACCCTCTGAGTTCAATAGCATTCAGGAGAACATTATAGAGTGCGATGAATACGGGTATCTGGAGAACCATAGGTAAACATCCGCCGATCGGGTTCACCTTATGTTTCTTGTAAAGCTGCATCATCTCTTTCTGCTGTTTCTGGGCGTCGTCCTTGAATCTCTCTTTTATCTCCGCCATCATGGGCTGGATCGTCTGCATCTTCTTCATGGACTGCTGGCTCTTGTGCATGATTGGGATGAACGGTACCCTTGTGACGATGGTCAGGAGGACGATCGACCAGCCATAGTTACCGAGGAAACTGTAAAAGAACTTCAATACCCAGAAGAGGGGCATGGCTACTATGGAGAACCAGCCGAAATCGATTATATTCTCGAACCCCGAGTTGAAAGACTTCAGTCTGTCATACTCTTTTGGTCCTGCGTAAAAAATAAATTCGTTATTTTGAGGCTCCAGTTTCAGCGCGATCTCCGCGGAGTTCGTTTCTTTCCAGACAGTCGCGCCTTCAACAAGGGTGACCGGTATGAGAGCAGCGGCAAAATATTTATCTTCCTGCGCTATCCAGCTGATGTATCCGGTGAAGTTTTCCGTCTTATCCATTTTCTTGTCAAATTCTTTTCTTTTATCATTTGCCAGCAGAACAGGGCCGATATGCTCCCGCTTCGTCTTGTCATCCATGCTGAAATAGGTGCCAATTGCCAGCATGTAAGGGGGGGTGTTCACGGTGTCTATCGAGAGGTCAACCTTGTACTTGTCGTTATGAAAAACAAATTTTTTCCTGATCACGGTGCCGTTGTTGCTGTATTCGAATATCAGCTTACCATCTTTTTTTCTGTCTTTGGAAAGTACGAGATTATTAGTGCTTGCCTTGTAGATAAGTTTTTGCGGAAGACCGTCCAACATGAGCCCGAGTGCCGGGATAGTCCCCTGTTCTTTTAAAAGCACAACGGATGTGCCGTCATTATTGAAGTGCTTTAGTTCCCAGTATTTTATTATCGCGCCCCTTGTCGAGAAAATGGCCTTGTAGAGGTCTGTTTCAACGGTAATCTCTTCTCCTGCCGTCTCTGTCGGGGTAACGGTTCCAGGTTTTTGGATGGGGGGCTGTTCTTTTTTCACGGCAACAGCCTGATCCTGTTTTAACGGGATCTCTTCAGCCGGCCCGGCATTTTTAGGTACTGTATTTTTCTGGGTAAGGAAGGTCCATCCTACGAGTACGAATAGAGATAATATTACGGCTAAAAGAGTGTTCTTATCCATTTTCTATTTCTTTCCGGGTTGACAGTTAAAATAAATTGTTGAATGTTTTACCGGATCATATCCGCCGGGATGCATAGGGTGGCATTTAAGTATTCGTTTCATAAAAAGGAGCAGGCCCTTTATCAGGCCGAATGTCTGTATTGCCTCGATACCGTAACTTGAGCATGAGGGATAAAATCTGCAGGAACCCGGCAGAAACGGCGAGATATACTTTTTGTAACTTTCAATAGCGAATATTACAAGGGTTTTCATATATTTATCCTAAACGGCTGAACGTTTTTCCGGTAGTAACTTAATAAGGAAATTTAACGGCATGGATTCATGGGGTTAAGTGAAAAACTTTAACGATTTGAATCAACGTATACCGGACCTCCTGTAACTATACAGACAGTTTTTTCCGGCCTTTGGCACGCCTTCTTTTTATAACCCTGCGTCCACCGGGGCTGCTCATCCTGACGAGAAACCCGTGGGTCCTTTTGCGCTTTCTGTTTGAAGGGCGATAAGTTGTATATGACATAATACTCTCCGTTCTTTAATTGAAATCCCCGGAACAGGAGATCAGGTTCTTAGTGACCTCGGAATTCCGGACTTCTATTCTACTAATCCATTAGAAAAAAATCAAATAGTTCAAGCTTCTATTTTTTAAGGTCTTTCAGGGTTTAAACATGAGTTTGAAGAAATTCCTGTGATATCTGAAGCTCGAAAGGAGCATCGCGCCGCCGAAACCAATATATATTACGGCCAGATAAGGCTTTGGCAGGGACGAATGCCTGAGGAATATGCCCATACAGATCATTATCAGAATGATCAGATAGCTTTTCCAGGGCTGGAAAGCGAAAATGCAGACCTTGCTTTTTTTTGAGAGGATGCGTTCGATGTTACTGTCAACGAGTTTCAGAAACCCGAAGTGGTGGATCAGAAGCGAGAGGATAATTCCGGATGTCCCCAGCCATGCCGTGGTCCGGGCCGTTGTTTCTGAAAGCCAGCCGATAGCCAGATTGCATAGGGCTATCCCGACGATGCTCCATAATATGCCGGAAAGAGCTATCAGGAACTTTTTGTCGACAGCAGGGTCGAATTTGTTGAGCTTTGGATTCATTAATATTGATAAAAATGCTTTTTACAAAAATACCTTAAAAAGAAGAAAGGTTGTTGTCATTCCGAGCAGTCCCCCGAGTATAACTTCCCATGGCTTGTGTATGCCCACGGTCACTCTGCTTTGCGCGATAAAGATGGCCATGATCATTACGAGCATGGAGACCATGAAGCTTTCGGTCATAATTGTAATGGCGACCCATACGGAGAATGCGACCGCGGAGTGGCCGCTCGGCATCCCCCCTCTTAAGGGTTCCCCTTTTCCGAAAAAAGATTTTGTTATTACGACGAGTATCAGTACGACTATCAGTGCCAGTACCGCGATGTCCGGTTCCGAACGCTTTGCTATGTCCATGCCGCTGTAAAAGAACTCCCTTAGCGGTTCGAAAAGCATTATATAGCCTATTATCACCGCCCCCATGGCAGCAATAAGGACAGCTCCCGCGGCAGTGTCTTTGATCGCTTTGGCCCTCGGATCATATTCCTTGAAGAGTATATCGGTGATTATCTCGATCGAGGTGTTGATCATCTCGATAGATATCACCAGGATGGCCAGAGATATCAGGACAACTAATTCGATCCTGCCTACACCGAGGAGGAAGGCGCTGATAAGTACAATTATTGCCGCGTACAGGTGATATCGCATGTGCCTCTGCGTCTTTGCGGCATGGAGAATGCCTTCAATGGCATGGTTGGCGCTTTTAATCCATTTTCTTAATGGCATCGATCAGTTCCTCTTCTTTTTTTATCATCTTGCGCGCCTTATATGCGGTTTGCTCATGGTCGTAACCGAGCAGATGGAGCGTGCCATGGATCAATAAACGGGTTATTTCATCGTGAAATCCCGAACCGTATTCTTTTGCCTGTGCTTCCGCTTTTGGCACGCTTATCACGATATCTCCGAGGGCATGGTCAGCCTCGTCGGGAACGAACGGGATAGCAGACTCAAAGGAAAGGACATCGGTGGTATTACGGATGCCCCTGTATTGCGTATTTAACTGCTTCATCTTTCTGTCCCCTACGAACATTATGCTCAACTCTGCCTTTGTCTGTTCTAACAGGGAAAGGATCTGTCCGGCTGTTTTCAGTACCCTCTCTTTATTCAGGGAGCGATGCCTTTGCAGGTTTCTTATGAGTATCTTCATTTGTTATTTCAAAGCCGGGGTAGTTGATACGCTTGTGGTACATACTGGTCAAGAGGTAAACAAATGTACTCCTGATCTCGCGTATGTCCTTTAGTGTCAGTTCGCAGTTGTCCAGCTGTCCGTCGATAAAGCAGTGGTTGATGATCCTGTCGACCAGGATAGAGACCCTTTGCGGTGTTATGTCAGTGAGCACCCTTGAAGCTGCTTCAACCGCGTCAGCCATAAGCACGAGTGCCGCGACCCTTGTCTGGGGTTTTGGGCCCGGGTACCGGAAGTCCTCTTCCGAAATAGGTGTCAGGTCGTCATGCTGTTCCTTTGCCTTTTGATAAAAAAAGGTCTGGATCGATGTCCCGTGGTGCTGCTGGATAATATCTCTTATCACTTTCGGGAGCTTGTGGATCTTCGCGAGCTCGACACCTTCCTTTACATGCGAAAGCAGGATCAGGCTGCTCATGCGGGGCGCAAGATTTTCGTGTTTGCTTACTGAGACTATCTGGTTCTCAATGAAATAATCGGGCTTCTTGATCTTTCCGATATCGTGGTAGTAGGCGCTGACCCTTGCAAGCAGCGGATCAACTCCTACTGCCTCGGCAGCAGCCTCGGCCAGGTTCCCGACTATTATGCTGTGATGGTATGTACCCGGTGCCTCGACCAGGAGCTCGTGCATAAGTGGCTGGTTCAGGTCAAGGAGCTCAAGAAGGCTGATGTCCGTTGTCAGTTTAAAGAGATATTCGAACAGGGGAAGCAGAGCGGATACGAGTGTTGCGACCAGTATGCCGTTAATGAAAGCGGTCCCTGCGATCCTGAGGGTATCAATTGTCAGAAACTCCCCGCTGAAGAGCGCTATAGAGAGTACCGTGAACAAACTCACAAGGCTGACAAGGAGGCTGGCCCTCCAGATGGCGGACCGTTTTTTGCATCTTATGACACCGAACGCGGCTGTAAGGCCTGATGCGAACACATAGATCGAAAAAAGCGGGTTGCCAAGCCATAATCCCCCTATAAGACTCGTAATAACTGTAAAGACTATTGCCGTATGTATATCTATGAGCAGGGCGGCCAGCATAGAGCCGGTCGCAAGCGGGATCGCATAGACCAGGATCGAAGGGTCAACGGTTCCGAGCCATTTGGTAAAGCCTTCCATTACATAGTAAAGCGAGCGCCCGATCATGAAGTTGCCTGATAAGAGTGTTCCGATGAGAAGGATCAGTTTGTAATCGTTTTTGATCTCCGGCCGATAGCGGATCGTGTCCTTGTAAAGGATGAGCAGGAGCAGTCCGATGAGCAGAAAGGTCCCGGCTATTGTTTCTGTCGGGAACAACTGCCCCCAGACTATCGAGATGTTCAGGATCGCGGTAAATACCACGAGCAGGCAAATCTTAAAAAAGAGATGTTTATCGAAAGTGATGAGTTCTTTTATCTTTGATACCGGTTTATTATTTTTCATGGTTTCTTTTTTCGGGATTGTTTGGATTTTTCATAAGCCCTTATTATTTTTTTAACGAGCTTATGTCTTACCACATCTTTTTCTGAAAAGTAAACAAAGCGGAGCTCCTTAATATCCTTAAGTAAGCTATTTATCTCTATAAGTCCGGATATCCTGTCCTTCGGCAGGTCGATCTGTGTGATGTCTCCTGTAATGACCGCTTTTGAGTTGAAGCCGAGTCTGGTCAGGAACATCTTCATCTGCTCCGAGGTCGTGTTCTGAGCCTCATCCAGTATTATAAAGGAGTCATTGAAAGTCCTGCCGCGCATAAAGGCAAGGGGTGCTATTTCGATTATTCCCTTTTCTATGAGACTGTTTACCTTTTCTGTGTCCATCATATCAAAAAGCGCGTCATACAGGGGTCTGAGGTAAGGATTCACCTTTTCATGCAGGTCGCCCGGCAGGAAACCGAGCTTTTCCCCGGCCTCGACCGCCGGCCTTGCGAGGACGATCCTGCTTACCTGTTTTTTTAGCAGGGCGTTCACTGCCATGGCCATTGCAAGATATGTCTTTCCGGTTCCGGCAGGGCCTATACCGATCACCATGTCATACTGCTTGATCGAGTCGATATATTCTTTCTGCGCCTCTGATCTCGGGACGATGAAGTTCTTTTTTGATGATAAGGATATGTTACTTTGGAAATAATCTTTTAAAGAGGCTGACACACCATTCTGTGAGGCTTTTTTCTTTGAACTATTGTCGTCAACGGCCCGTAGGACATGCTTGAGGTCTTCAGGATTTATTGTGTATCCGTCCGAGTTAATGGAGTACAGGTCATTAATGAATTTCTCGGCTCTTGTTACGGACTTTTTGTCGCCGTTGAGGAATATCTTATTGCCTCGGATCGAGGCCTCTATTCCGAGAGTTTCTTCCATGACCTTCAATGTCTTATCGAGCCTTCCATATATTGATGAAAGGTCTTGTTCCTCACCAAGGTCCAGTGCGAGCTTAACCGTATGCCTTCTCCTTTTCTGAACAATAAGAAGCAGGAAATGAATCAATCATCTCCTGCATATAAATTAACTATAAATAAAGGATATCAATAAAGCAAGTGAAAATGCAAAGACTAGTACAAGATTTCTTGACACCGCTTTTATGGTTATATTGACGCTCATATCATTAACATGGCGTCTCCATACGAAAAGAACCTGTAGCCGGTCTTTTTCGCTTCGCAATACGTTGTTTTTAAAAGGTTAATTCCAGAAAATGCGGACACCAGCATCATGGGTGTTGATTTGGGCAGGTGAAAATTTGTGATGAGGGTGTTTATTATCCTGAATTCATATCCCGGATAAATAAAGATCGATGCCTTTCCTTTCCCCGCAGTTACCTTATCTGAGCCTCCGGCTATGGCTGATGACTCGAGCGTTCTCGTTACGGTCGTTCCAACTGCGATGACCCTCCTGCCATCTGATCTGGCGGAATTGACCGCGGAGGCCGTTGCCTCGGGGATCTCATAATATTCTTCATCCATTTTATGGTCCTCTATCTCTTCGATTACAACCGGTTTGAACGTACCGTAGCCGACATGAAGTGTGACTGTTTCTATCCTTACCCCTTTTTCCCTTAAGGCGTTCAGAAGCGTGTTGGTAAAATGCAGGCCGGCGGTAGGGGCGGCAACAGCACCTTCTTCCTTTGCGTAAACGGTCTGGTATGCCTCCTTGTCCGTAGCTGCGGACTCTCTTTTTATGTATACGGGCAAAGGCATTTCGCCGATCTCACGCAATCTGTCCCTTATATCCGGTTCAGGCCCCCTGCTCTGCGCCTGCCTGCCTGCCGGCTTATTAGCGAACTCGAAGACAACCTTTGCCAGGGATCTCTCGAGGCGGGTCACATTGGCCCTGATCCCTGTCTGCCGACAGGCAGGCCGCCCTTTGATTATCACAGTGCCTTCATTGACTCCCTTAACAAGGCCCTCCCAGGTGTTTTTGTCGAGTTCTTTCAGCAGGGTGATCTCGGCTTTTCCGCCTGAGGGCTTGGTCCCGGAGAGTCGGGAAGGAATGACCCTGGTATTGTTCAGGATAAGGAGGTCGCCGGGGTTGAGATAATCCACGATATCCTTGAAGAAGCGGTGCTCTATATCCCCTGTTTTTCTGTGGAGCACGAGCAGTCTCGACGAATCCCGCTCTTGCAGGGGATGCTGGGCTATCAGGTCTGTTGACAAGGGATAATCGAAATCTGAAAGTTTCATTTCTTGCCCTTCTTTTCCCTTTCTTTTTTACTATATATACATCCGCAGTACTTCTGCCTGTAAAGGCCGAGTTCTTTTGAAAGAGTCATAGCGTCCCTGAAAAAGGGCCTGAAATCCTTCAAATAAAATTCGACATTATATCTTTTCTCGAGTTTTTCCCCTGTGGCTGCTATCTTTTCAAAGTCCTGGTAAGGGCTTATCAGCAGTGTCGTGGAGAAGGCGTCAAACCCGTTCTCTTTTGCATGCCTGGCCGTTCTTTCGAGCCGCAGCATGTAGCAGGAGGCGCATCGTTCGGGGAAAGGCGGGATGTCGGATATGCCCGAAGCGTTCGGGTCCGCGATATCCAGCATTTTAAAATAATCTTCAGGGGTATATTTATCTATATAATGAACATTGGTATGCCATTGCGTAGCCAGCTTCTTTACTGAATTGAGTCTTGATCTGTATTCATCATGGGGATGGATATTCGGGTTAAACCAGAACCCGGTGAGGTCATGTCCATCTGACTTGAATGTTTTTATAGGATAAAGGGCGCAGTTACTGCAGCATATGTGGAGAAGGGTCTTCATATTGTTATGCATAACGTAGGGGCTTGATTAATCAAGCCCTTACGAATCAAACCCCTACTAAAACAGACCGTCCGGGTGCCGTATGCCGAAGTGTTCATAAGCGAGCCTTGTGGCGGTCCTTCCCCTCGGGGTCCTCTCTATAAACCCTTCCTGCAGGAGGAATGGTTCGTAAACGTCCTCTATCGCGTCCTTCTCTTCCCTGACTGATGATGCAAGGGTTTCGAGCCCGACAGGTCCGCCGCCGTACTTTTCTATTATGGTGAGCAGGAGTTTCCTGTCCATCTCGTCAAAGCCCATCCTATCCACTTCCATGGCGCCCAGGGCCTCTCTGGTTATCTCTATATTGATCACACCGTCACCCTTGACCTGGGCAAAGTCTCTTATGCGCCGAAGTAGCCGGTTGGCGATCCTCGGTGTTCCCCTTGATCTGCCGGCGATCTCGGCCGCGGCCTTTTCCCTGATCTCTGTTTTTAATATGTCCGCTGAACGCAGTAGTATTGTTTTGAGGTCATCGGGCTTGTAAAAATCCAGTCTGTTGATGATCCCGAAACGGTCCCTGAGAGGGGAGGTCAGGAGGCCCGTTCTTGTTGTGGCCCCGATGAGAGTGAACCGGGGCAGGTTCAGCTTGAGCGACCGTGCGCTTGGGCCCTGCCCGATTATGATATCGAGCTGGTAATCTTCCATGGCAGGATACAATATTTCCTCAGCGATCCTCGGCAGCCTATGAATCTCGTCGATAAAAAGGATGTCCTTGTCAGAGAGGTTAGTCAGGATGGCTGCCAGGTCCCCCGGTCTTTCGAGCACCGGGCCGGAGGTTACCTTTATTTCGGCCCCCAACTCTGTTGATATGATATGCGCAAGCGTTGTCTTCCCGAGCCCGGGAGGTCCGCAGAACAGTACATGGTCAAGAGATTCGTCCCTTTGTTTTGCCGCCTGGATATAGACCTTCAGGTTCTCCTTGATCTTTGCCTGGCCAACGAACTCTTCGAAAGATCTCGGCCTGACGCTCATTTCGAAGTTCAGGTCATTGGCGTCTGCCTGGGGGGTTATGGTTCTTTCCGGGATATCCTGCATAGTTCTATTTACCTTCACTAAGGTTTTTAAGTGCTTCCATTATTATATCTTCAATACTCCCGGCGCCGTTTCGTACAGCGGTTTCCACCGCCTTTTCGGAGAATTGTTTCTTATAGCCCAGGTTAACAAGTGCTGATATCGCGTCGATCTCTTCCTGGCTTGTACGGGAAGATGACGCTTCTTCCGGGTCGAGAGAGGGCAGTTTGCCCTTGAGTTCGAGAATGAGTCTCGATGCGGTCTTTTTTCCTAACCCCGGGATCGTGGTGAGCATTGTAACGTCTTCGTTCTGTACTGTCTCGACAAACCGATCAGCCGGCATTCCGGAGAGGATGGCAAGGCCGAGCTTGGGCCCTATGCCGCTGATGCCGATCAGGGACATGAATACCTCCCGGTCCTGTTCATTAAGGAACCCGAAGAGCTGCAGGGCGTCTTCTCTGACATGTGTGTATGTGTGTATGAAGACCGTTTCCCCGGGCTCGGGGATGTCGGGGAGGCTGCAGAGTGGTACGGAGAGCTGGTAGCCGACTCCGTTTACATCCACGATAACGCCTTCCGGCCTTTTAGTCAGAACAGTTCCGTTTAATGATGCTATCAAGACAGCCCTCCTGATATAGCCGAATTAAGCGGTGCGTAGCATCCGCTTCAATGAGACTTATGCCTGTGGTAGATTCTTAAATAGAATAGCAAGTAAAGTGCAATAGTTCAACAGAGCAATAGTGCAATAGTAGGGGCGATTCGCGAATCGCCCCTACATTCTGTTGTTCATACTGTTCAAGTGGCAGATGCAGAGGGCGAGGGCGTCGGAGCAGTCAAGGCTCATCTTAGGGTGCGATGCCTTGAGGTTCAGCACTATCTTTACCATCTCCTGCACCTGTCCCTTTTCGGCCCTTCCGTAGCCCGTGAGGGCCATCTTCAGTTCGGTCGAATTATACTCAAATAATGGCAGGTTGTGTTCGGCTGCCAGAAGAAGCACGATACCGCGTACCGAGCCGAGCGTCATCGCGGCACGGATGCTCTTGTGGTAAAAGATCTTTTCAAGACACAAATGATCGGGACTGTATTCTTCTATTGTTGATCCCAGTGAGTCGTATACTGCTTTCAGGCGATCCTGAAGGGTGGACTTCTGTTTTAACTTTATCTCACCGGAATGTATATGTGCGAGGGTGTTCCTGGGGCCTTTCTCGACGATCCCGTAACCGCACACGATCGTCCCGGGGTCAATGCCTATAACGCGCATGGTAATAAGGCGCAAAGGCGCAAAGTAACAAAGGCATTAAGTGACAAAGACAACAAGTTCATTTGGTAGACAACTTTCTGATTAAGCTGCTAAGCATACGTTCAATTTCTCTGCTTTGTTCGTATATTTTATTATATATCTGGTTTGAGAGGTATTTTAGGTTGCTGCAGATTTTCAGTTGAGTCTGAAGTTCATATAAAGACCCGTTTGCTATTTGCAGAAAACGAACATAGTCATTTGTGGAGTTTCTACCAAAGCCTTCGGCAATATTACTTGGTACTGAAACACAACTTCTCCTTATTTGAGAAGATAATCCATATGTTTCTTCTTTAGGAAGTTTCCTGGTTATCAAATAAATTTCTGTTACAAGCTGCATGGCTTTTTGCCATACAATTAAATCATTGTAAGTTTTTACATTGCCCATTTGTTTTAATAAAGGCACAAAGTGTCAAAGGCACACAGTAGCAAAGTGAATAATTACTTTTCAACCTCAGTTCCTTAATGCCTCTGCCCCTCTGTTCCTCTGTGCCTCTGTTCCTGTGCCCCTGTCTTTACTCCAGCTTTGCCATTATTTCTTCGGCAATATCAAAGTTGGCATAGACATTCTGCACATCGTCCTGGTCTTCGAGGTCTCCCATTAACTTCACCATTGTTCTGGCCTCGTTCTCGTTGAGCTGTACGTAGTTCTGGGGGATAAAGGTTATCTCCACGAGATTGAGGGGGATGTTTTTATTTTCAAGAAACTCCTTGACACTATGCAGGTCCTCAGGCGCTGTTGTGATCTCATAATTCTCGTCATCAGGCTCGTTCTTGAGATCGTCCGCCCCTGCATCGAGCGCGGCCGTCATCAGGGTGTCTTCATCACCAGCTTTTTTATCAACGAGTATATAGCCCTTTTTATCGAACATCCATGCAACGCACCCCGATTCGCCCATGTTCCCGTTGTATTTAGTGATGATATGTCTGATCTCGCCAACGGTCCTGTTCTTGTTGTCGGTCATCACTTCGATCAAAATGGCGACACCTGCCGGCCCGTAGCCCTCGTAGATAGTCTCTTCATAATTCGCGCCGGACTGGTCTTCACTGCCTTTCTTAACGGCCCGTTTAACATTTTCAGAGGGCATGTTCGCGGCCTTGGCCTTATCTATTGCGAGGCGCAGCCTCGGGTTCATGTCCGGGTTGTCACCTGTTTTTGATGCTATGGTTAACTCTTTTGAAATTTTTGAAAATATTTTACCTTTCTTTGCATCAGCAGCGCCTTTTTTACGTTTGATCGTTGACCACTTTGAATGTCCGGACATAATGTTCTAACTCCTTTGCGTGAATTGAATTAATGGAAATTATAAGCGATTGAATGGATTAAAGGCAATTCCCAGGGTAGTCCCAGATCCACCACCAACATATCGAGAAGCTATGTTGCAGGCTTTTTCAGGGGGTCTCAAGCATTACTTCATCAAAAATCGCACTGGAATGGATCAGAATGCCGTAAGTTACCCGATGAATCTACCTGGAATTACCGATTCAACGGACACCTGTCCCGCTATTTCCATATTCCCTTAATAATGTCTTATTACATTAATTCCTTTACTCAGCC
>BDTS01000080.1 GCA_002897915.1 bacterium BMS3Bbin09
ATTCAAAAGAAAAAGGGCGACCCGCCGGATCGCCCCTACTATTGCTCTATTGAACTATTGCACTGGGCACGCGCCGCGTGCCCCTACTTTTCTATTTTAACTCCGCAGATCTTATACTCAGGCGTACCGGTGATCGGGTCGCGGTGCCCGGAAGTAAGAAAATTCGAAAGCGCATTGGGAAAGTGGAACGTCATAAAGACATTGCCCTTCTGCGATTTCTCGGTCACCTTCACCTTCACCTTGATCTTTCCCCTCCTGGATGAGACCTTGACATTATCGCCGTCTTTTATCTTGAGCTTCTTCGCATCCTCGGGATTAATCTCGATCAGTTCCTCGGAGACAACCTCCATGATCTCCCTGACCCTCCTGGTCATCGAGCCGTTATTGTAATGCTCTCTTCTCCTGCCCGTGATAAGGTTGAACGGGTACGCTTTATCCGCCTTCTCGCCCGGTTCCTTCTGGTCGAGGGCCATAAACTTTGCCAGCCCGCCGGGCCTCGAGAACAGGTCTGTATATAATGTGGTCGTGCCTGGATGGTCCTTTGTCGGACACGGCCATTGAAGGCTCTCATTTTCAAGTCTGTCGTAACTTATCCCTCCGTATATCGGAACAAGGCTCGCGATCTCATCCATGATCTCGGACGGATGGTCATAATGCATCGGGTAACCCATACGTGTAGCTATCTCACAGATAACCTCCCACTCAGCCTTGCCCGCTACCGGTTTGACCGCCTTTCTGATGCGCTGGACCCTCCGCTCTCCATTCGTAAATGTTCCGTCCTTTTCCGCAAAGCTCGCTCCGGGAAGGATAACATCGGCAAACTTTGTCGTCTCTGTAAGGAATATGTCCTGCACAACGAGAAAGTCGAGTGACTTGAGCGCCTCCCTCACCTCATGCGCGTTCGGATCGGTCTGTGCCGGGTCCTCACCGAGGATAAAGAGTCCCTTGAATTTCTTCTTGATGGCCTCATCGAGCATTTCCACAGACTTGAGCCCTATCTTCGGCGACATGGAAACTCCCCATGCCTTTTCGAACTTCAAACGGGACTTCCGGTCAGTAACCGACTGGTATCCCGGAAGCGTCGCCGGCAGCGGCCCCAGGTCAGATGATCCCTGGACATTGTTCTGTCCGCGGAGCGCCATAATACCCGTCGAAGGCCTGCCAATGTGCCCGCATACAAGCGCGAGGTTAGCGATTGCCATTGCGTTCTCAGTACCGGACTTATGTTCGGTAACGCCGAGGCCATAAACGATCATGGCCTTGTCCGCGTGAGAATAAAGTCTGGCTGCTTCGATAATGTTCTCTTTGGATACGCCGGTTATTTTTTCGACCTTTTTCAGGTCATATTCCTTGACCTTGACCTTGAGTTCTTTGAAATCCTCGGTCCGGTTCTTGATAAATTCTTTGTTTTCCCAGCCATTTTTCAGTATTACATTAATGATACCGTTTAACAGAGCAATGTTTGTTCCCGGTTTCAGGTTGAGCCAGACATCAGCACGCTTTGCCATCCATGTCTTTCGCGGATCTCCAACAACAAGTTTGGCGCCCTTGAACAACGCCTTTTTGAGATGAAGCGAGACGATCGGATGCGCTTCCGTCGGGTTAGACCCAAACAGGAAGATCGTGTCAATGTCCTTCATCTGTTCGAGTGAATTGGTAGCGGCCCCCGCTCCCAGGCTGGTGGCCAGACCGGCCACAGTTGGAGCGTGTCAGACTCGGGCGCAACAATCTACATTGTTGTTCTTAAATACCGTCCTTACAAATTTTGAAAGAAGAAAGTTCTCTTCGTTGGTACAGCGGGCCGACGAAAACGCGCCCACGGAATCCGGTCCGTGTTCTTCCATAAGCTCGCCGAACCTTTTGGCGATAAGATCAATGGCCTCGTCCCAGGTGGCCTCGACATACTTACCGTCCTTCTTTATGATCGGTGAGGTCAACCTCGCTGAACTGTGTATAAAGCTATACCCGTAGCGCCCCTTTATGCATAGGTTGCCTTTATTTACAGGCGCATCATAATCAGAAGTGACCTTAACTACTTTGTCGTCTCTTACATTTAAAAAGAAATTACAGCCGGTTCCGCAGTAAGGACATGTGGTCTTTACCTTTGTCATCTCATACGAGCGGCCCTTGCCCCTTCCCTTTTTATCGATCAGGGCTCCGGTCGGGCATGTGGACACACATTGGCCGCAGAACTCGCAGTTATCAAGGGTGCGCGGTTTTCCAAAGGCCGTATCAGGCAGGGAATTAAATCCCCTTCCGGTCATCTCGATCGTACCCGCCATCACAACGTCATTGCATATTCTTACGCACCTTCCGCATAGAATACATTTATTTGGGTCAAATATAATAAAAGGGTTATCATCGCGTATCGGCAGGTCCCATGACTCGCCAGCAAAACGTTTCCCTGTCACGCCGTATTCATATGATAATGACTGGAGAGCGCAATCACCGGTCGCCTCACATGTCATACAGTCATTCGGATGGTTCGAAAGAAGCAGTGAAAGAACGCTCTTTCTCATCCTCCTGACCTCATCCGTATCTGTATACACTTCCATGCCGTCTTTAACACGGGTCGTGCATGCAGGCTGAGGTTTATGCACATCCTTGACCTCGACTATACATAGACGGCACCCGCCGTACGGCTCAAGCCGTTCATCATAGCAGAGCGTAGGAATCCTTACCCCGGCCTTCTTTGCGGCATCAAGGATAGTCTCATCCCGTCCGCATAAAACCTGTCTGCCGTTTATCTTTACTTTGATGTCATTATCCGACACAACAACCTCCAGAAAAATATATATTTTTCTTGATCACACAGATGTAAAAAAGATGATCGCACAGATTCTTTATCTGTGAAATCAATGCCTTTATCGGTGTCATCAAAGATTCATCTTTTACTCCCATGTATAATTGACCATATCCATGAATTTGGCGTTCATAACTCGCAGCAGTTCACAAACCTCGATGGTCATTACACGAACAATATTAAATGCTATTTGCGGATTATCCTGAAGGAGTTTATCCATGCTGCTTTTATGGAGAATAAGCACTTTAGTGTCATCCACCGCTTCTGCGGACGCGGAATGCATCCTCCCGTCAAGGATAGAAAGTTCTCCGAAGAAATTGTTTGCTTTCAGTACCGCAAGTACCTGCTTGTGTCCTTCCCTTGTATTTCTGCAGATCCTTACCTTGCCGTGCTCAACGATATGGAGACCCTGTTCAGCTGTGCCCTCTTCCCATATCACCGAGTCTTTCTTGTGAAACGCCTCCTCCAGCACCGAAGCCACTACTTCAATGTCTTCATCCGAAAGGTCCCTGAAAAGTGTGATCTCCCTTAGTCTGTCTTTACTTAACATTTCCTTACCTCCAACCTACATTATGGCATTGAACGGGCAGGCATCAAAGCATGCTCCGCATTTAACACATTTTGTTTTAGCTATTTTTGCTTTAGTTTTGGGCTGCCATGTAATCGCCGCTGACGGACAGACCCTTGCGCATTTTCCGCACTTCTTACAAGTTTCCAGATTTACTATATATTGACGCAATGACTTACATGCCCCGGCCGGGCAGCGGCCATGCTCTATATGCGATTCATACTCATCCCTGAAAAACCTGATGGTTGAAAGAACGGGATTAGGTGCTGACTGGCCCAGTCCGCACAAAGATGTCATTTTAATGTCGTTCCCAAGCTCCTCAAGCAGTTCTATATCTCCGCTTACGCCTTTGCCCTCGGTTATTCTTGTAAGGATCTCAAGCATTCTCTTGGTCCCTATCCTGCAGGGGACACATTTCCCGCACGACTCATGCTGTGTAAACGATATGAAAAACTTTGCCAGATCGACCATGCACGTCGTGTCATCAACTACGACCATGCTGCCCGAACCCATCATTGAGCCGACAGACGCAAGTGAATCAAAGTCCACAGGCAGGTCAAATTGATCGGCAGGGATACATCCGCCTGAAGGTCCCCCGGTCTGTACGGCCTTAAGCTTGTTCTTTCCGGTCCTTCCGCCGCCGATGTCTATTATCATCTCGCGGAGCATCATGCCCATCGGGACCTCAATAAGGCCTGTGTTTTTTACCTTTCCGGTAAGAGAAAAAACCTTTGTGCCAGGGCTCTTCTCAGTACCAAAGCTCCTGTACCACTCAGCGCCATTTAAAATAATAAGGGGAATATTGGCAAATGTCTCGACATTGTTCAACACCGTGGGTTTACCCCATAATCCCTTTACTGCGGAACGCCACAGCTTTGCCCTCGGCATACCGCGCTTACCTTCAATAGAACGCATCAGGGCAGATGCCTCTCCGCATACAAACGCACCCGCTCCCTGCTTGATCTTTATATCAAAGTCGAAACCGCTATTTAATATATTCTTTCCGAGAAAACCTTTTTCTCTAGCCTGTTTTATTGCTATCTCAAGTCTTTTTATCGCAAGAGGATATTCAGCGCGTATATAGACATATCCCTCGCTCGATCCGATCGAGTAACCGCCGATTATCATTCCTTCAATGACCGAATGTGCATTGCCTTCTATAATGGCGCAGTCCATAAACGCGCCCGGATCGCCTTCATCAGCATTGCAGATAATATATTTTGAAGGTTCCGTGGACATGCTGCAGAACTCCCACTTCAGGCCGGTTGGGAAACCCGCGCCCCCTCTTCCACGAAGCCCTGAGGCCTTTACTTCTTCCGTCACTTCAAATGTTGTTTGTAAAAGTGCCTTTCTCAGGCCCTCATAGCCACTGACATTAATATATGCATTGATATCTTCAGGATCTATATGGCCGAACTGCTTAAGAAGTACCTTGGTCTGCCGGTCATTAAAGTTGTGGTAATCTTCTCCAGCAAGCCATTCAAAGACAGGTTCGCCGTTGATAATGTGCTCTTCAACGATACGCCTGACTTTGTCAGGGGTTATAAGCTGGTAAACCTCTGTGTTTCCGTTCTGTCTGATCTCAACAATAAGATCCTTGGAACACAAACCCCGGCAGCCTGTCTTTTTGACACACTTATTAGCTATATCAGCCTTTATACCACGGGCCTTAAGTTCTTTAGCAAATTCATTGATCACTTCCTGGCTGCCAACAGCGAGACCTCCTGTTCCGGCACATATCTTTATAGTAAGGTCTTTTGCCGGACCCACAGATTTCGCACTGGCCTTGGGCTTCGCTTTTGCTTTGGACTTTGGCTTGAGCTTTGCCTTTGTCTGTACAACGGCCTTTGACTTAGTCGTTGTCTTCTTCTTTGCCGCCATTATTTCCTGTCCTTATTGCTGTCATTATAGTCTTTTAATATGGTCGATGCCTTATCAAGGGTCACGCCGCCGTAGACCTTTTTATTTACAATAACCACAGGACCTATACTGCATGCACCAACACATGCAACGTTCTCCAGCGTAAACTGACCGTCCGGTGTGGTGTCCTCGCCCTCAGCGATCGCCATATCAGCCCTCATCCTGTCTATAATTGCCTCGGAACCTTTGACATGGCATGCAGTACCGCAGCAGGCGGTGACTATGTTTTTGCCGCGTGGTTTCAGATGAAATTGAGCATAAAATGTCGCTACCCCAAAGAAATTACTTGCTGGGATATTCAGTTTTTCAGAGAACCAGTTGATAGCATCCTCTTTGACATATCCAAACTCTTCCTGCATATCCTGGAGTATGGATATAACACTGCCGCCTTCTTTGTGATATTTATCCAGAATACCCTGACATTTTTTATTAAACATACAGATACCCTTTCCAGAAAATAGTGGATTCGCTCTACAAAAGCTCTTCAGAAATAACTTCCGTAATTTAAACAGGAAAGATATTTTAAACAGTTAATACGCTTTAAGTCAAATCCATATAACTCCATAAAAGGAAATAATAATGCAATCATAAATATCAACGGAAAATACCGAATGAATTAGCTTTATACTTAATAAAAATATATAATTTCAATTAAATATTGAATAACCCCCTGGGATAAAGCCAGGCCCCCCGTAGTTTTCTACGAAAACTAGGACACGGGGGCTTCGCAATTTCCAATTGCTCGGGGGGCTACGAAACTGAAGTTTCTTGGAGGCGTTATGAAATACCAGATAGGAAATACCGGACGGATCGTGGTCGCAAAGTTCGACGATCATGACGATGTATTGAACAACCTCAATGAAATAGCGAAAAAGGAGAACATACGCAGCGCTGTCTTCTGGCTCGTCGGCGGGATGCGTGAAGGAAGGATCGTCGTCGGCCCCGAGACAGACGAGCTGCCGCCCAAGCCTGTCTGGAAGGAACTCGGGGAGAGCCATGAACTGCTCGGTATCGGCACAATATTCTGGTTCAATGATGAACCAAAGATCCATCTGCACGGCGCGTTCGGCAAAAAGGATATGCTCAAAGTAGGCTGTCTCAGGGAAAACGCGAAAACCTTTCTTGTGCTTGAAGCAATAATTATGGAGATAGACGGTGTTAACGCGATAAGGGAGATCGATCCAGAGATCGGGATACCGCTTTTGAAATTACTGTAAGGGCGAACGACCGCGAAGTGCCCTGTGGGTAGTCGCTCCTACAAATTATTTATTGTTTATCTTTATCCCGAGCTTCTTGATCTTACTGCGGAGTGTATTGCGGTTTATTCCAAGGAGCTTGGAGGCCTTTACCTGGTTGCCATTTGTCTCCTTCATAACCATCAGTATGAGCGACCTCTCGACCTCCGGGATAACCATGTCATAAAGGTTGAATTTCTCGAACTGCTTGATGTTGCGCATGAACCCCTGGAGCTTTGATTCAACAAACTTACCGATGGACCTCGCCTGTCTGTGCTTCAGGTCAAAATCTTCTATCTGAAGCACCGTCCCCTCCGAGACGATGCATGCCCTCTTCACCGAGATCTTAAGCTCGCCTTCATCGAGCCATTCATATGTCAGCAGAAATGCTTCTGCTTCTTTAGAAAGCTCAACTGGTTCCGTGCCCAGCTGTTCTTTTGATAGTTGAATAAATCTCATTGCGAGCAAAAGAATATCGTCTTTACGGTCTTTTAAAGAGATCTGTTCTTCTTTATTCATGTTCGTCATTCAACAATCATATTATCGATCAGCCTTGTGGTTCCTACTTTAGCTGCCAGAAGTATGACCGCAGGGGTCTTTACTTCCTTGATATTCTCAAGATATACCGGGCCGACTATCTCGACATACTCTATTGTTACAAGGGACTCCGCCTTTATAAAGGCCCCCATCTTTTCCTTTATGTGATTCGCCTTCTCTTCTCTGCCGGAGAGCATAAGACCCTTGCCGTATTCGAGCGCCTTGTTCAATATCAGCGCGGCATTTCTCTCCTCATCACTCAGATACGCGTTCCGTGAGCTCATCGCAAGACCGTCGTCTTCCCTTACTATGGGGCAGACAACTATATCAATATTCATCGCCAGTTCCCTAACTATCTTCTTTATCACGACCGTCTGCTGATAGTCCTTCTGCCCGAAATACGCCCTGTCAGGCATGACAATATTAAAAAGCTTCGTAACAATAGTCGCCACACCATTAAAGTGGTCGGGCCTTGAGGCGCCGCATAGTATACATCCTATACCGCCAACATAGACAAAGGTCGAAAAGCCCTTCGGGTATATCTCGGCTACATCGGGAAGAAATACGGCTGTGACATCAAGATTCGAGAGCTTTTTCATGTCACCCTTGTGGTCCTTGGGGTATTTATTGAAGTCTTCTGTCGGCCCGAACTGGGTCGGATTCACAAAGATGCTCACAACCGTTACGTCATTCTGCTCTACAGAATTTCCAATAAGGCTGATATGCCCTTTATGCAAAGCTCCCATCGTCGGGGCAAAGCCAATATTCTTTCCCTCCGCCTTCGTCGCCTTGCTGAAGGCATTCATATCTTTTATCGTCGTGATTACCTGCATCTGATTCTCCCAAGTAACTTACAGTTACGCAGCCCCCGCGGATTAGATTTGTCCCGTGAAATGCAAAGCATTTCCGGGATTAAATCCCTGTAATCACTTTGTGATTACTAGGGACAAAGTCCCACGGCAAATCGGCAGGGGGTAATTAATAAATATATCACGAGACACAGAAAATTTCTTGGTTGGCTGTCATTCCAGCTGACAAGCCAGAATCCAGAAAAAGGCGCACACATGGATATTTCTGAGCCTTTTTTATTTACGAACTTTAACTGATAATCCTCAACATTTCCCTCACCATATTTTATCAATATTATGATGTTACCAATTCAGAGTCAACTGTTTGAAAAATTGAACAAACTATGGAGAAAGTTACTTGATAATATTGTTGTTTTCGTCAAGCCTGATGATCTTCGGAGCAAAGCCCTCGATCTCATCCTCTGTATAATAGCCATAGGAAAAGATGATGATACGATCCCCTTTTAAACCTTTTCGGGCAGCAGCACCGTTAAGACATATCTTTCCGGAACCTCTCTTGCCTGGGATTATATATGTTTCGAATCTCTCTCCGTTATTCAGGTTGCTGATCTTGACCTGTTCAAATTGTATTATCCCGACGGCGTCAAGCAGGTCTTCATCCACTGTCAGGCTGCCCTCGTATTCGATATTGGCGTCTGTAATGGTCGCCTGATGTATTTTGGCCCTAAGCATACTTCTCAACATAATAAACTCTCCAAATTAAATATATATTTAATAACTAACATATCAGATTATCCACATCAGATTCAAGCCCTGCCTGCCGGCAGGCTGCAGGAAATATATCAACTCTTAATTGATAATTACTCGATAATCTTGGGGACCCTGTAGAAACCATCATTCTTCCGGGGAGCGTTCTGCAGTGCCTTTTCTCGGGGAAGGGAACTCCTAAGCTCATCTTCCCTGAAGACATTCTTTATCGGAAGGACATGCGCCGTAGGCTCGACATCGTCTATATCCAGCTCATTAAGTTTGTCCACATACTCAATTATACTTCCTACCTGCTTTGAAAAAAGCTGCTTTTCCTCATCGTTAAGTTCAAGCCTTGCAAGCAGAGCAACGTGGTCAATCTCCATCAGATCTTCTCCAGGTTGGCGAATTTCAGCGAGAGTCTCTTCATTCCAACGGACGGGAAGTTGACCGTGACCTTAACATCATCGGTCTCGCCGTAGGTGTCCCTCACAACCCCGACTCCCCACTTGGGGTGCTTGACCCTCGCCCCTGTTACAAACGGAGATTTATTCAAACGGCCCGCAGGCACCTTAACATTAGATGAAGCAATAGCATCGGCCCTCGGCCTCTTCTCGATGCACTTGTAGCAATTCGCAGGAATCTCGGAAAGGAACCTGGAAGGCTGCTGGTCCTGAACCGATGTGTACAGCTTCCTCTTCTTGGTACCTGACATTATAAGCATGTCCTGGGCCCTAGTAACCCCAACATAAAAAAGCCTGCGCTCCTCTTCAAGCTCCTCCGGGTCCTTGATGGCATGGAAATGAGGAATGAGGCCGTCCTCGATCCCGGCAATAAATACCACGGGGAACTCAAGCCCCTTCGCATTATGAAGGGTCATAAGGGAAACAACGTCGTTGTTATAGGTCTCGTCCGCTGAGCTGTAAAGGGCCGCAATATCAACAAACCCGCTCAAATCCTTACCTTCAGCAGCGTCCATCAGCGAATCCAGGTTCTTGGCCTTTTCATCGCCTATCCACTTGAGATAACCGGTTTTCTTGTAAATCAACTCCAGGAAATCCTGGAGATTGATACGTTTTTTAGCGATCAGATCATCAATGATGTTAACAAAGCTGCTTACCTTGTCTTTTAACGAAGCCGTGTAGCCGTTGCTTTTAATAATATGCTTCATCGTAGCGTAAAGGCTTTCATCCCTCTTCCTGGCCTCATTCTCTACCCTGGTAACGGTCGCGGCACCGATCTGCCTCGGCGGACAGTTAATTATACTCTTAAGGCTTACTGAATCATGCGGATTGGCAATGGCCTTTAAGTATGAAACAACGTCCTTCACCTCTTTTTTGTGATAATAATTGGCCCCTCCTAAAATACTGTAATGCTGGCCGTTCTCCCTCAGCACCTCCTCAATGGCCTTTGACTGCTGGTTTACCCTGTAGAAAATACCAATATCTCCATATGAGTATTTCCCTTTAAGATAGAGTTCCTTTATCGCCTGTGATATATACCTGGCCTCTTCCTTCTCGTTGATCGTGGTACAGTAAAAAACGCTCTGGCCCTTTTTTCTCTCTGTCCAGAGTTCCTTGGGCATCCTTTTAGTGTTTTTAGTGATTATGTTGCCGGCAACATTCAGGATATTCTGTGTTGACCTGTAATTCTGCCCCAGATTTATAACCTTCACCTTCGGAAAATCTTTCTTAAAATTGCGGATATTTCCTACATTCGCCCCCCTGAACTTATAAATGCTCTGGTCATCATCACCGACAACGCATATATTCTTGTGCTTGTCGCAAAGAAGTCTCGCGAGCCTGTATTGGGATATGTTCGTATCCTGAAACTCGTCTATCATTATATGGGAAAATTCCTTCTGATACATTTTCAGAACAGACGGATGTTTCTCGAACAGTTTCACGGTCAGCATGATCAGATCATTGAAATCAAGGGCGTTATTCTTCTTGAGTTCATCCTGATACCTTACATAAACCCTCGCGAACTTTTCATCAAAGCCGTAGCTTTCTTCATTAGAAAGCAGATCGTCCGGTTCTACCAGGGAAGCCTTGAGAGAAGATATCTTTGAAAAAATACCCCTGTAAAGGGCCTCATGTATCTTGAATTCCTTTAAAATAGTACGAACAATGTGCCCTGAATCGCCGTCATCATAAATACAGAAATCGCTTTCGTACCCGAGCTTACCGATGTCCCTTCTGAGTATCCGGGCGGAGAGTGAATGGAACGTCCCGATCCATAATCCATCGGTATTTTTGCCCGTCAGCCTCTCGATCCTTTCCTTCATTTCATTGGCGGCCTTATTGGTGAATGTCATGGTAAGTATGGAAGTAGGGGGAACCTTAAGAACACCTGTCATGTAAGCAAACCGGTGCGATATTACCTTCGTCTTTCCGGTGCCCGCACCTGCCAGAACAAGCAATGGTCCCTTGGCATGAAGGACGGCATCCTTTTGATCGGTATTTAGATTTTTCATATACTGCTGCTGTTTCGTCATACTTCCCCCTCAGTAATTACTATAGAAATGGATTGAGAACGCTAAAGGCGGTTAATGTAATTACTTCTATTGATTATATCAGATTTCCGGCAAGAACCTCTACCTTCTTATCAATGAATTGTTAAATCTTATACGATTCTACTCTACAGTGACGCTTTTTGCGAGGTTTCTCGGCTGGTCAACATTACATTTTCGCAGTACCGACATGTGATAGGCAAGTAAATGAAGCGGTATCGAAAAGATAA
>BDTS01000081.1 GCA_002897915.1 bacterium BMS3Bbin09
TAAGTTCGTCTACAAGGTCGTCTATTCTCTTTGCTGTCTTGAGACCTTTCTGTGTGGGATCACTTATGACGAGCAGGAGGTCAACGGCATGTGTGGTTCTCCTGCTTAAATGCTCCATGCCGGCCTCGTTGTCGATCACGACATAATCGTACTTTTCTGAAAGCTTATCTGTATATTTACGGATAATGTTGTTTGCGGCACAGTAACAGCCTGGTCCCTCCGGCCTGCCCATGACCATCAGGTCAAAACCCTTTGCTTCGATAATGGACTGCTGGACCTGGAAGTCGAAGAGCTGCTCCATGCTCATGCCCCCGGGACGTTCCGCGCCGCTTCTGATCTGTTCGAGTGACTCCTCACGCAGCTTGCCTATTGTGGCGTGTATCTTAACGCCCAATGCTTCGTTAAGGCAGGAATTGCTGTCAGCGTCCACTGCCATGACAGCTTTCTTTTTCTTTTCCATAAGATAACGGACGGTCAAAGCGGCGATCGTTGTCTTGCCTGTACCGCCTTTACCTGCAAATCCTATTACGTATGCCATGATGTTATATATTTCTCCTTCTTATTATTGATAGCGTATTAATAGATTAATTTTTCAACGGATAATAATCAAGTAGGGGCACGGCATGCCGTGCCCCTACGATACCCCCTGCAGGTTGAATTCTCCATAATCACAATGTAGGGGCGAACGGTAGTTCGCCCTGAAAATGATATGCCCAAAACAAAAGGGCGAACTGCCGTACGCCCCTACAGGCGAGCTACAGCTAACATTAAAAAGCATTATCTGAAAAGGTAGCTTCTGTTGATAATTGAGGACACTAGCCAGGAAAAGACAGGTTTTTACAAACAGGTTTTTAATTCGCGGGAATGAGGTTGCTCATAAAGTCCATATAGTTGCGAGATGTATTTAGCAGCATAACCCCCATACCCGTAAAAGAGGTGCCGTTTTTAACAAGCCTCTTGACGCGTACGGGAACCTCCAGAACATCGTTGTTGAAATTGATGAGAATCTTCAATTTTGATCTAAATGGTATATGAACATCAAACTTTGAGTAAAAGGGCAGGGGCTCTGTAGTCTCGATATACATGCCGTTTTGAGAAACATTCTTTATCGTTGCTGGATACATTGTGTTGAATTGAAAGAAGTTTACTTCCATAGCAATGGGCATTCTTTCATGGGCGCGTTTTTTCATAATTTATATCTATCCTGAACTGCTTAATAGTAATATAATTATGATTATTGTAGTATCAGTGTTTGTCCTATTTATTTGTAGGACGTTGACTTACAAACGTTGACATGAAAACTTCTGCGGCAGAATTTTGACTTGTTATGAGTTATTTTTTATTTGCCGTTTCTTTTATCAGTGCCTGCCCGATGACGTTTCTCTGGATCTGGTTCGTTCCTTCATAGATCTGGAGTATCTTTGCGTCGCGCATCATCTTCTCGACTGGGTACTCTTTCATGTATCCGGAACCGCCCATTACCTGTACGGCATCTACCGTGACCTTCATCGCAACGTCAGTGGCGAACAGCTTGGCCATAGCGGACTCTTTTGACACATCCTTTGCGCCTGTGTCTATAAATTTGGCGGCTGCATAGACGAGTGCCCTTGCTGCCTCGATATGTGTCGCCATATCTGCAAGCATGTGCTGGATGGCCTGAAAACTGATGACAGGAGCACCAAACTGGATCCTTGTTTTTGCGAAGCTTGTAGCGGCATCGAACGCGCCCTGAGCAACACCTACGCCCTGTGCGCCTACACCTACCCTTGATTTGTCGAGAGTCTTCATTGCCGCAATAAAACCCATACCCTGTTTCCCTATGAGGTTGTTTTTGGGTATACGGCAGTTGTCGAAAATGAGTTCCCTGGTCGAAGACGATCTTATTCCGAGTTTGTTCTCTTTCTTGCCGAAGGTAAAGCCGGGGGTGCCTTTCTCGATCACGAAGGCTGAAGCTCCTCTCGGCCCCTTGGACTTGTCAGTTATGGCTATGACAGTATAGATCTCGGCGTCCCCGCCGTTAGTTATCCACTGCTTTGTGCCATTAAGGACATATTCATCGCCGTCGAGGTTTGCGGTGGTCTGGACGCCTGCCGCGTCACTGCCGGCGTTTGCCTCGGTAAGAGCAAATGCTACCAGCTTCTTGCCGGATGCTATGTCAGGGAGATATTTTCTCTTCTGTTCGTCTGAACCGTAAAGGAGCAGAGGGTATGTACCGAGAGCGTTTGCCGCGAAAGTGGTCGATACACCGAGGCACCCCTTGCTAAGTTCCTCAATGACAAGGGAGAGTTCGAAGCCGCCTTTCCCGAATCCGCCGTATTCCTCGGGTATATAAAGGCCGAAGAGGTCCGACTGTGCGAGCGTCTTCATCACTTCCCATGGGAACTCTTCCTTTTCATCGAGCTCGGCCCGGAGAGGAATAACTTTTTCTTCCGTGATCTGTCTGGCCAGATCTCTTATCATTAATTGTTCTTCATCTAAAAAATAATCCATACTTCCCCCTATATAGCCGAATTAAGCGGTGTGTAATCCGCTTCAATGAGACTTATGACTGTGGTATATATCTGAATCGAGTAATATTATATTCTTATATGCAGTAATTGTCATGTTTATTTGTGAGATCTGAATTTTATAGTTACCATTTTATTAGAGCCGATGCCCATGTAAGGCCCCCGCCGAATGCTTCCAGAAGGATATAATCGTCCTTCTTGATCCTCTTTTCCCTTACAACCTCGTCGAGGGCTATCGGGATAGAGGCGCTCGATGTGTTACCATACTTGTCCAGGTTTAAGGCGACCTTGTCCATGGGCAGTTTCAGTCTTTTGGCCGTGGCGCTTATTATCCTGAGATTCGCCTGGTGAGGGATCAGCATCGAGAGCTGCGAAGGCTTTAAATTGTTTTCCTTGAGTGTGTCGATCACAAGTTTCTCAAGTGTCCTGACTGCTATCTTGAACGTCTCGTTGCCCCTCATCTTTATATAATGTTTTTTCTCTTTTATTGTCTTTGCCGAAGCAGGGTGGGTGGACCCGCCTCCGGGCAAGCATATATAGTCCCACATGTCACCGTCGGAATAAAGGCTGGTCGAGAGGATGCCCCTCTTCGACCTGGTCGGTTCGAGTATCACAGCGCCCGCGCCGTCTCCAAACAGTACGCATGTTGTCCTGTCCTCCCAGTCAAGGAACCTTGAATTGACCTCAGACCCGACAAGAAGAATCTTCTTGGCCGTGCCTGTTTTTATAAAATTGTCTGCTACTGAAAGGCCGTATAGAAAACCGCTGCATGCAGCGTTCATATCGAACGCCGCTATTTCTTTTGCGCCCAGTTTGCTCTGGAGGAATGCCGCGGTCGAGGGCATGGGCATGTCCCCGCTCATTGTAGCGACGATTATCATGTCCAGTTCCTTTGCTTTCAGGCCCGCGGCCTCTAAAGCTTTTTTTGAGGCTTCAAGGCAAAGGTCGGAGTTTGTCTCGTTCCTGGCGGCTATCCTGCGCTCTTTGATCCCCGTTCTTTCGGTTATCCACTCATCTGATGTGTTGAGCTTCTTTTCGAGATCGAAGTTGCTAATGACCTTTTTCGGTACGTAGGAACCGGTGCCTGTGATCTTACTTCTTAGCGTCAACTTTAGCGCTCCTTGAAATTTCCTGGTTGAATTCAGTTGATATGATGTCCAGAATTTTCTTCTGGTGAAACACGTTCGCGACCCTGATGGCGTTCTTTATAGCTTTAGCGGAAGAACGGCCGTGACTCATTATGCAGGGTTTTGTGATACCGAGAAGCGGCGCGCCGCCGTATTCGGAGTAGTCGGTCTTCTGCTTGAAATTCTTGAAGGCGCTCTTAAAGAACAATCCGCCGAGCTTAGCAGCGGCACTGTCTATGATCTCTTTTTTGAGCATCATGGAAATTGTCTTTGCCAGGCCCTCGCTTACCTTCAGAGTTATATTCCCTACGAAACCGTCGCAAACGACAACATCGGCCTCGCCCTCGTAAATATCCTGTCCCTCGATATTGCCAATAAAGTTGATATGCGAATTCTTTATGAGCTTGAACGCTTCCTTGGTGAGTTCGTTTCCCTTAGCATCTTCTTCGCCTATGCTGAGAAGCCCGATCTTCGGGCGTTCGATGTTCAGGATGTATTTCGCGTATGTTTCGCCCATAATCGCGAACTGATAGAGGTGGGAAGGTTTGCAGTCAACATTGGCCCCTACATCCAGTAAAACGAAGTGGTGCTTCAGTCCGGGCATTACGGTCGCTATGGCTGGCCTCTCGACACAGGGGAGTTTCCCCAGTACAAGTATGGCGGTGGCCATCACTACCCCTGAGTTGCCAGCGCTCAATATCGCGTCGGCTTCTCCTGCTTTTACCGTGTCTACCGCGACCCTTATGGACGAGTCTTTTTTGCGCCGCATTGCCGCAAGCGGTGCATCGTCCATTTCAACGGTTTCGGATGCGTGCTTAATTGTGATCGGGAGTCCGCGAACATTTTTTTTGCTGAGTTCATCTCGTATCCGCTGTTCGTCACCAACAAGTATGACGGAGACGCCCTTGAACTCATTAACGGCTTCGATCGCACCTTCAACCGTTGTAGCAGGGGCATAATCTCCCCCCATCGCGTCAATGGCTATTCTCATAAGGAATCTTTTTCGACGACTTCCAGTATCTTTTTACCGTTATATGTTCCACAGCTCATACATACCCTGTGCGGGAGCTTGGGCTCCTGACATTCAGTGCAGAGCTCGATGTTCGGCATACTTATTTTCCAGTTGGCCCTTCTCTTGTTTTTTCTGGACTTGCTATGTCTTGATGTTGGGTTTGGCATTACTACTCCTTTCTCTCTTCCATCTTTTCCTTAAGTCTTTCGAGAGGCAAAAGCCTCGGATCGACTTTATCTGTAATAAAATAGACTTTAAATTATAAGGAGTGTCTCAACTACTTGTCAATCAAACAAATATATAAATACATATGACCAGTGACCTGGCACTTATATGATTTCCAGTTGGTCAAGACTTGAAATTCAGGCTTATATCCGCTGCAGGGGCTGAGTGGGTAAGTGCGCCGATCGAGATCAGATCAATGCCGGTCTCCGCGATCCTGCGGACATTCTTCAGGGAAACATTGCCTGATGCCTCTATTGTTATTGAGGCGGCATTGTTTCGTATTATATCTACAGCTTTTGTGATCCTGTCAGGCTGCATGTTGTCGAGCATTATGATGTCGGCGTTTGACAAGACAGCCTCTCTGACTTCTTTGAGGTTTTTCACCTCAACCTCGATCTTTAATAAATGATGCGCCTTGCAGCGCGCAAGCTTGACTGCCCTGGCGATACCTCCTGCGGCTGCAATATGGTTGTCTTTGATCAGCACACCGTCAAAGAGCCCGAAGCGGTGGTTCGTTCCCTTGCCGGTCTTTACAGCGTATTTGTCGAAGAATCTGAGGCCGGGGGCGGTCTTTCTGGTATCGGCTATCCCGGCCTTGAGCCCTTTTATGGTCTTCACATATTCATTGGTAAGTGTGGCGATACCGGAAAGTCTCTGGAGAATATTAAGCGCTGTCCTTTCGGCGGTCAGAAGGCTGCTGGTGCTGCCCTTGATCGTTGCCAAAACCGTTCCAGCTTTTACAGATCCACCGTCTTTTTTTAGTGCCCGGAATTTCAGGTTCCTGTCGACCAGTTCAAATGTCCTTTTTGCAAAGGGGAGGCCCGCAAGAATGAAGCCACTTTTTGCAGTCAGGGAGGCATTCGAGACAGAGCCTTCAGGGGTAAGGGCGTTTGTCGTTATATCGCCGCTGCCGATGTCTTCTTCAAGGGCATTTTTGATGATCCTGTCAATGATCACCCAGCTGCTTTTTGAGATCTTATCAGCCATTATTCTGGTCTCCGTCAGATTTCCCCCATTGTTTGATCTTTTCGATGCTTACATCAGCAATGCTTAGTTTTTCTAAAGAATCCTTATACTTGACCTTGGTTTCTTCAATAACCGCTTTAGGTGCTTTATTTATGAATTCCTTGTTGTGAAGCTTCCTCTTTAAAAAGGCAACATTGTCCTCGGCCTTGTCCCGTTCCTTGGTGAGCCTGGCTATTTCAGCATCTACATCGATCACACCCTCAAGCGGTACAAATATTTTCATTGAGGGCTTGATCGCGGTGGCCGAGTTTTTGGGTGCCTGAATGTCTTTACCTATCTCGATCTCACCGGTTCGGGCCAGTTTTGTGATATATGGGATATTTTCATTTAAAATATTTTCCGAACCGTTTAGGGTCTTGATGAGTGCCTTTAGTTCGAGTGAAGGGGATATGTTAAGTTCACCCCTTATGCTCCTGATGCCGGTCACGACGTCCATGATGACCCCCATCTTCTCTTCCGCGTCGCTGTCCTTAATGCCTTCTTCAGCTACCGGGTATTTGCGTATACAGAGACTCTCGGCATCTTTTGGGGAGGGGAGCGTTTGCCATATCTCTTCCGTGATAAAGGGCATGAACGGGTGGAGAAGGGCGAGCGCCACCTCATAAACATGCAGCAGCGTGCTTATCGTGGCATTCTTGATCTCTATGTCTTCCCCGTAGAGTTCAGGCTTGATCAATTCAATATACCAGTCGCAGAGCTCATGCCAAATGAACTGGTAAAGGATGCTTGCCGAGTCATTGAACCTGTATTCCTTGAGGGCTGTATCGATCTCGGAGCAGACGGTTGAGAGACGGCTCAGTATCCATCTGTTTGCCAGGGAAAGCACGTCCTTCGGCAGTTCCTTTACCGGTTTAATTTCTGTATTGTCATCAATGTTCATTGTTATAAAACGCGCAACATTCCATATTTTGTTGAGGAAGTGCCTGTAGCCTTCAACTCTCTTTTCATCGAATTTGATGTCCCGGCCCTGGGCCGCGTATGCCGCGAGTGTGAATCTGACTGCGTCCGTGCCGTATTTTCCGGTCATTTCCAGAGGATCCACGACATTGCCTTTGGACTTGCTCATCTTTTGTCCAGCGGAGTCCCTGATGAGGGCATGTATATAGACATGATCGAACGGCTGTTTTCCCATGCACTTCAGCCCCATCATGATCATTCTTGCCACCCAGAAGAAGAGGATGTCAAAGCCGGTTATCAGAACGCTTGTAGGGTAAAAGGTTTTGAGGTCGTCTGTATTGTCGGGCCAGCCGAGTGTGGAGAAGGGCCATAGCGCGGATGAGAACCATGTGTCGAGGACGTCCTCGTCCTGCTTAAGGTTGTCGCTCCCGCATTTGCATTTTTTAGGTGTTTCAGCCGAAACGATCACCTCGTCGCAGCTCTTGCAGTACCATACGGGGATTCTGTGTCCCCACCAGATCTGGCGCGATATGCACCAGTCCTTGATGTTTTCCATCCAGGCAAAATAGCTGTTCTCCCAGCCGGACGGGATGATCTTAACATCACCTTCCCTGACTGCCTTTATCGCTTCTTCGGCGAGTGGTTTTATTTTTACGAACCACTGTTTAGAGAGGTAAGGCTCGACGATCGTCCTGCACCTGTAGCAGTGGCCGATCGCCATGTCATGGTCCTTGACCTGCTCGAGGTGTCCGAGGTCCTCCAGGTCGTTAAGGACGTTCTTTCTGCATGTGAACCTGTCCTGATCCCTGTACGGCCCGGCTTCTTCGGTCATTGTTCCGTCCCCGTTCATTATTTTAATGATGGGGAGGTTGTGTCTACGGCCTATTTCAAAGTCATTGGGGTCATGCGCAGGTGTTACCTTGACCGCGCCGGTGCCAAATGACGCATCAACGAACTCGTCAGCAATTATAGGGATCTCCCGGTTCAGAACCGGAAGCTTTACTGTCTTTCCAATAAGGTCCTTATATCTATCGTCATCCGGGTTTACTGCAACCGCGGTGTCGCCGAGGTATGTCTCGGGCCTTGTTGTCGCAACGGTGATATAGCCGTCTTCGTATGCCAGCTTATATTTAATGTAATAGAGCTTTCCCTTTACATCTTCATGTTCGACCTCGAGATCAGAGAGGGCGGTTTGACACCTCGGGCACCAGTTGATGATATAGTCGCCCCTGTAGATGAGGCCTTCCCCGTACAGGCGTATAAATATCTCCTTGACCGCTTTTGAGAGTCCCTCGTCCAGTGTGAATCTTTCCCTGGACCAGTCGCATGAGGCTCCCATGCTCTTGAGCTGGTTGATGATCGTGCCTCCGTAGAGCTTTTTCCATTCCCATACTTTTTCAATGAACTTTTCCCTGCCGAGGACATGCCTGTCTATCCCTTCTGCCTGTAGGTTTTTTTCAACAACGTTCTGGGTGGCGATACCTGCGTGGTCGGTCCCGGGGAGCCAGAGTGTATTAAAGCCGGACATTCTCTTCCAGCGGACCATGATGTCATGTAGTGTTATATCGAGCGCGTGGCCGATATGCAGTGAACCGGTGACATTCGGCGGGGGGATAACTATGCAGTAAGAAGGTTTGTCGCTTTTTGACTCGGCCTCAAAATATTTCTTTTCGATCCAGAAGTCATACCACTTTTTTTCTATATCTTTATGGTTATATCTTTTATCGCTCATATTGTATCAAGGACCAGACAGCCCTGTTATCTCCTTTGTAATGAAAATTCAGTGTTGACGACACTAATTCTGACATTTTACAGGGCTTTATTTCAATGTGCAAAATTTATAACTGTCCGGCAGGGGATATATTTTACAAAAGAGGGTTTTGGGGCAGGGTGCAAGTGTAATGCAGATCAGGTTGCTGTTGTACCGTTATCGCTTTAAGCTTACTTGCTTGACGGCTGGTAGGGTTTGCCCGCTATCAGCAGTGTGAAGTTCTCGATGCCTTCTTCTTCCTTGACCCGTTTGAAGACCTCACAGGTCATACAGGAGACGGTTTTCTGGGCGAAATCTCCCTGGACCTTTCCCCCGCAGAAAGTACCCGCAATAGCCCAGCATATACGTCCGGCGTATTTGCCGTTGTTGATTCCGTTGCTTGAGTTGTACGATGCCGCTGGACAGACACCGAGATCATCGGTCCTGTCTCCGCCCTTTTCTCTGCAGCATTTCTTGATCTCCCAGCAATTTATTTTTTTCATGTTTGCCTCATCAATTCGCTGAGTCTGGTCATACGTTACTTATCGGTTTTATTTAGCTGTTTCATTACACCCAGATGCGGTTTTTTGGGCTCTGTCAAAAATGGCAAATAGAGGGGGGGGTAGAATGGGTGGGGCAAAAGCAAAATGCAGATTTTAAACTAGCCCATACGATTGTCTCTTTGGGCATAATTAATTATGCCCCTACAATTTATGCTTTTCTGAATCTCCTGAATCCTAATACACTCGCGCCGACAAGGAAGAGGGTAGAGCTGATCGGTTCGGGAACGACAGTGTTGGCAGTTGATGCGATATTTCCGGGATGCACGGCGATTGCGTAGTTGTTTCTGGATTCAATGTTGAATCCCTGGACGCCGTTGCTGAAGACGAAGTGCCATGCGAGACCTGGATTGGGGGAGTACTCAGTGCCCGTCCAGTACCAGCTGTCCTTCAGATTCTGAAAGTCACCAGTATTTTTTAAGCCATAATCAGGCTGATAAACACCGGAAGTATCATAGGTTCCATTATTCTCAAGATCTGTATAAAAAAGGTGACCCATCTCGCTGCTAGTTATGTTGAGGCCGCCTGTAGTGGTGCCGTCAACACCACCAACATATTCGCCGCCAGCTGTTGTCGGCAGGCGCCAGTTGTTATAAACATTGTCTTCAACAGTCACAGACAATGCATCCGCCCAGTCTACCTGATTTTGCCAAGTATCAGCGGTGTTTGAATAATCGTACCAAGTGACATTAAAGTAATCGTCATAGATCAATTGATTGCCGAGGCTGTCAATACCATTGTTATGAAGATTGGCATATGCAGATGTTGCTAATAGCAGAAATAAGCTTATTGTAAAAATAATTGATTTTCTCATTAATATATCCCCGTTTGACTGAATATAACTTATTAAAAAAAGCAATATTCATGCCTGATGCTAACTTATTGATTTTATTGTAAATCTATATGTGATGATTTAAGATTGCACACTTATATGCTTGCACACTTTTGTGCCATGGCACAGTTATTGAGAGTATGATGATGTTGAGAAGCAGAAGATACTACGATGTTTTCACTCTGACCAGAAAGGTCAGGCCGGTTGCGTCTTTTTCGATCTTGATCGAGTTATTCGGAAATCCGGCATCGGTCAGGAGTTTCATAATATCATCTTTGGATCTGTAAAAAAGCTTCCAGTCCGCGAGATACTCTATCCAGACCTTAAATGGATTACCCTCAGTTGCGTTCGTGAAAAAGAGAGTGCTATTGCCGTTCAGGAGGCTCTTTGACGCGCGCTTAAGGAAGAAGGAGAGGTGCTTGTCCGAGAGGTGGTCGAATAGCCCGCCGGTGACCACCAGGTCGAAAGGTCCGAGCTTCTCGACCTTTCTGAGGGCATGGATAATGTTGCCGGGTACGAGTTGAACATTGTCGAAATGCCTGAGTCTCTCCCTTGAGAGTGTTAGCGCCTCGGTTTCAATATCGTTAAGGACGATCTCACACTTAACATTGCTGATGTAGTTTTCGATATTCAGCAAGTCCCTGCAGCCGCCGCAGCCGACAGAGAGCAGCTTCTGGTTTTCCCGGCCGTTTAACAGCGAGTTCAGAATGATCTCGGACTGTCTATATATCTTGTTCCTGTGCTGCTGTGCGATCGTTGAGTTCAGCGCGTAGTCCTCGATGAAATATTCGACCGTCCCGTATACCGACCGGTTCTCCTGATTGCATATATATTCAAGAGTCTCAAAGTCACCGGGGTATTTTCTCGGCCACTCCTGCAGACGTTTTACAAAGACCGAACGGCTGTGAATGTCCCTGGCGGGCTTGATGATCTCCTCGATCTCTTTACGCGGCACACCGTTCTTTTCAGCCTCCAGTATGTGAAAGCAGAGGTCATGCATGCCGGCGACGACCTTGTGGTACAGCTGGGAAGTGCCGTCGGTAATGAGATCTTCGAGTGATGTAAAGTTTGCCACGCTCTGGCGCAGTTTATCCATAGCCGCCTTTTAGAAATATTTGCTGAAAAAAGCCGCTAAATAAAACAGCGACTTCAGGAGTAAGTTGAAATATGATCAATTACTATTCTATTAGAAAATTCGACTAATTATCAATTGCGGAGCCTATCATCATGATCCCGAGCAGCATTAAAATGACGAGGATGATCTTCATATAACCTTCCGTATCTGTTCTGTCATATACCCTGGACCCCAGATAGACACCGGAGATAACAAATAGGGCTGAGGCAAGGAAGTATTTCAGCACCAGTGTATTTGTCAGACCGCTAGCCGCGTGGGCGATCACAATAATGATATTGCCTACAAGATAGAAGCCGGTGAGCGTTGCCTTGATATGGTCTTTTGACCATCCTGTAAGGGTAGTGTAAATAATGGAGGGCGGTCCGCCGGCGCTGAATGCCGTGCCTATGAACCCCGATCCGAAGCCGGCTATATACGCCCATGCGCGGTGGAGCTTGCGGGGACCGGGGTGGGAGGAAAATGAATATATACAATACAGGATGATCATGATGCCCAGCAGCATTTTGATCAGGTTCGATTCCATGCTTTTCAAAAAAACGATCCCAAGGTAAATACCGGGTAGACTGCCTATGATAAGGGGCAGTATTTTTTTCATCTCCATGTAATCCTTTAATTTGAAAGAAAGATATGATGTTATCAATAAGCTGTTCAGGATACATAGCGGGACCGCGACTTTAACATCGATAAATATGGTCAGCAGGGGCATGGCTAACAGTGCCGAGCCGAAGCCGGAAAGCCCCTGTATGAATCCAGCAATTAAAAAAATTAATGAGATAAGCGCAAATGTAATCATAATAGATCCTATAGCATGGGTATAAGAAAGTATATGGATAATTGATTAATGGAGTACCACGCATTCATATCTTTTTATCTTCTATTAATTTATAATATTCTCATATATTTGCCATGGATAAAGAGAACAAAAAGACCATATTAAATATTCTCACATCTTCGGGACTATTATCAAAAGAACAGTCAGACGAGGTACTCTCAAAAGAAAATCTTATCCGTTCACGTATCATTAAATCCAACGAACTGAAGGGTCAGGTTGTCAGACGGGGCAGGGCAGTACACGCTGATATTTCAATTATCGACGTTATCAGTTTGATGAATCTGCCGGTGGACGGCAAGAGCAATACCTATGTAACGGAAGAAGTTGTCATGAAGGAGATAGCCGGGCACCTCGGCATTAAGTTCATTAAAATTGACCCGTTAAAGCTGGATTCCGATGTGATAACCAAGATCATTTCACGGCCATATGCATTAAAGCACAAGTTGTTGCCGATCGCTCTTTCCGGCAATCATCTCACCATAGCAACGTCAAACCCTTTTGAGCATGAGAGCATTGACAGGATAAGCCAGTCGAAAGGGTATGACATCGAAGTGGTTGTCTCGAATAAATCGGACATTGTAAAGATAGTAACTGAATTTTATGGCTTCAGGTCGTCCATTGCCGCTGCAGAGGATGAGCTGGCGTCAAATGTCGACATCGGAAACCTTGAGCAGTTTGTTAAGTTGAAATCGATCTCAGAACTTGCTGATACCGACCAGCATATTATCAATGCCGTTGAATACCTGCTTCATTATGCTTATTCGCAGCGAGCGTCGGATATACACATTGAACCTAAGAGGGAACACTGCCTTGTGAGGTTCAGGATAGACGGGCTGCTTCACAATATTCATAAGATGCCCAAGGCAGTATATCCAGCGTTTGCTTCACGCATCAAAACATTATCGCGTATGGACATTGCTGAGAAACGCCGGCCCCAGGGTGGAAGGATCAAGACCAGCCAGGATGGCAAAGAGATAGAGCTCCGCGTCTCGACGCTCCCTGTATCATTCGGGGAGAAGATCGTAATAAGGATATTTGATCCGACCATACTCATGCAAAATATTAATGATCTGGGATTCTCAAAGAGAGAAGGGGAGTTATTCGGGGATTTCCTATCTGCACCTAATGGGCTCATTCTTGTAACAGGGCCCACAGGCAGTGGAAAAACAACAACTCTTTATTCGGCGTTAAAGACACTTTCTACTGAAGACGTGAACCTGACTACGATAGAGGACCCGGTCGAAATGATCTGCGAGGACTTCAACCAGACTTCCATACAGCCCCAGATAGGCATTACATTCGCAAGTAGTTTAAGGACTATACTGCGGCAGGACCCCGACATTATTATGGTCGGTGAGATAAGAGATCTGGAGACAGCGGACAATGCGATCCAATCTGCGCTTACGGGCCATCTTGTAATGTCGACACTTCATACCAATGATGCGCCTGGAACCATTACCAGACTTCTGGATCTCGGCATAGCTCCGTTCCTTATAAACGCTTCTCTCATAGGTGTCGTGGCACAGAGGCTTGTAAGGAAGGTCTGCTCTAACTGTGCTGAAGAGTATACTCTTTCTGAGGGCGAATGCAGGATGCTGGGGTTAAACTACGATGAGGACAAAAAAAATAATGTTAATATTGGTACTGGCTGTAACCAGTGCAGGGGGACAGGATATTTCGGCAGGACAGGTGTTTTTGAGGTAATGGAAATATCCGATACAATAAAGGCAGAGATAGAGAGTAAATCATCTCCTGAGAAGATCAGACAGGTCGCAAAAAATGAAGGGTATACCATGCTCAAGGAGAATGCTGTAAAAGTACTGCTCGAAGGAAGAACCACGGTTGACGAGATTGTGAGAGTTATCGGGGTCTAGCTTTATGACGAGTTGTCGCTATTTTCCTGGTTGTTTGTAAATTCGCCGCATTAAATATTTCCCAGCAATTCCATTAAAGTCACAATATCCTCTGATAAATTCAGCAAATAATCCCCTAATGTAATTCCCTAAGGTACATTGTGGTTGTTCTCTCTGAATATCAAATTTATTTATTAATACCGTAAAGGATAATTCCAAGGTAAGTAATAAAAATAAATCAGTTGATCGTCAAGGGGTTAAGACAAAGAAGGGGAAAAATAGATGCTGGCCCACTAAGGGGACATGGCTGAAATTAAAAGGTTGGGCTCTCAGCTTAGGCAGGAAATAACCTTTTAAATCAGGGGCCAGCATCTTTTTTATATGTCTATTTATACTTGTTTTTTCGTCAATAATTTATTTGATTGTTTATTTACACGTTTTTGTAAAATTAATCAATTCTTAATATAATATTAGTAAAATAATATCAAAGCCTGAGAGCCGACTGTTTCAGTCTTATCACAATATAATTATACTTAAAAGAAACCTAATTGTAAATAGGTAAAAGCAAAAAATGCAAAAAAAGTCAAAGTAAAACTGCTCATATCTACAACTACCTAATTTCAAAAGTTAATATGCTGTATTAACTGTCAATTATATTTACTTCGAGGCAGTATTCTTAAGATAAAACCTTACTAACTGATCAGGTGTTGTATTTTATTGTCTATATAGATGTCAGGCCTTCACGAATTGCATATTTTGTTAGTTCAGCCACATTGCGTATATTTAGCTTGCCCATTACCTGGCGGCGGTGCGATTCGATCGTTTTTGAGCTAACGCTCAGATGTGAAGCAATTTCCTTTGTTGACTCACCTTCCGCTATAAGCTGAAGAACTTCTCTTTCCCTGTCGGTCAGCAGTGAAAATGCTTTCTGGCTGGTTGCCTGAGGCTGACTCACAAGACTTTCAATTACAAGGCTCGCGATCTCAGGATTAATATAGGTTTTACCGTCCATAACAATACGTACTGCATGCTCAAGTTCATCGAACGCGCAGTCTTTAAGCAGATACCCCGATGCCCCTGCCTTGAATATCTCGGATACGAACTGTTTGTCATGATGCATGGAAAGGGCAATGACCTTGATCTTCGGGTTGTCGGCAATGATCTTGCGTGTAGCATCTATGCCGTTGAGGTTGGGCATGCTTATATCCATAATAACAACATCAGGTGAGAGTTCTTTTACCAGGCGCATAGCTATATTTCCATCCGCAGCCTCGCCGATAACTTCCATATCCGGATATCCCTTGACTATAGAGCAGATCCCATTACGCAGTATTTTATGGTCGTCAACCAGAAGTATTTTAATTTTCATGATAACCCCTTTTCCCCATGTTTTATATCAGCCCCGAAAGGAACAATAAGAGTAACTCTTGTACCTTTGCCAGCGCTTGAATCTATATCAAACTGCCCTTTGATATGATTCATTTTTTCACGAATATTAAAAAGGCCGTAGCCGCTTTTTTTGTCGGGGGAGTCAGGGAAGCCTATACCGTTATCCTCAACTATGACCTTGAGATTATTATTGTCACTTGTCAGGCATATTTTTGCTGTCTTTGCCTCAGAGTGTTTAACGATATTGACCAGGAGTTCTCTCACCGCCTGAAAAATAAAAAAACGGATATTGTGATCGAACTCTGTTATTTGCTCATTGTCCTCGAATGTAATTTCAAGCCCATGTTTTACTCGAAATTGGTCAATAAGCCACTTGATCGCTTGACTGAGTCCCAATTCGTAAAGTATAGGAGGGCTAAGCTCAAATGTCAATGTCCTGGTCTCTTTTATGGTTAGTTCGATCAACTGGAGGAGTTCTGTGATTATATCCCTTGATTCGTCTGAAAGTGCCATTTTATTGAGCTGGGTGAGTTTGATCTTTGAAAGGGCAAGCGGCTGTCCTATACAGTCATGCAGTTCAGTAGCGATCCGTCGTTTTTCATGTTCTTCGATCAATGATAACTGTGAGGTCAGGGACTGAAGCTCTTTCTGATAATTCAGGAGCTTGATCTCTGAACGCATAGTTTCTTCGAAATGCTGCGCGTTCCGGATCGCGTAACCGACATGGGCCCCGATAGCGGATGCAAGTGTTATCTCCTGTTTTGTTAAAGTATCCGGCGGGCGGGTAAGTATGTTCATGACCCCGAGTATCTCGCTGGCAGCATAGATTGGCACACCGATGAACGAGTTGAGGTTTTCACTTTTCAAGATAGCCCGTGCGCTTCGACTATCGTTCGCCGAGTCCATTGGGATAAAGATGGGTTTTCCGGTTTCGGAGATGAGGCCTGTCAATCCTTCTCCCGGTTTAACAGGGTTATTCCGATACTCATTTATAAATTCATCGGAAAGCCCGATAGCCGAACATAGGGTCAGTAACCCTGTCTCCGGGTCCTTGAGGAAGATCATTCCTATCGAGGCTCTGGATGCCTCAAGGGTACCCTTAAGTATAGATTCCAGAACCTCTTCCAGTCTCAGACTGGAACAGGCAAGCGCACCGATCTGTTTAACGTATTCCAGACGGTTCTGTGAAACTATCAGATCCCTTTCTACTTTTTTGCGCTCGGTAATTTCTTTTTCGAGGTTCCTATTTGTTTCGAGCAGTCTCTTTTTAGTATTTTGCATATTAATAGTTGCCATTAATGAATATCCCTACTTAATGCGTTATTTTTTCATTTTAACTCATTATTGCCATGTTGACAAGATAATTATTGGCTTATGGCCGGATGCGTAGTGTCGACAAGCGGGCTGATTTAATGTAATATGATGGGGTATTGGAGCTAATAAATGACCTTAATAAGTAGGCCTCAGAATAATCCCATATTAGTGATATTTACCGATCTTGACGGTACTTTGCTTGATTCAGCCTACACTTACGAAATGGCGCTGCCCGCACTCAAGCTCGTCAGTGATAGAAATATCCCACTCATAATATGCTCCAGCAAGACGAGGGCAGAGATCGAATTGATCAGGAAGGGTCTTGGAAATGATCACCCGTTCGTGTCTGAGAACGGCGGGGGAATATACATATCCAAAAGTAATTATGAATTAAGAATTAAGGATTACGAAACGGAAGAATTGGATGAATATTACCTGATTAAGCTCGGCGCGGATTACGCTGATCTTAGAAGGGCCCTTGCAGAGATACGAGGTGAAGGGTTCAATGTAAGAGGGTTCGGGGATATGAGTGTTAAAGAGGTTGCAGAGCTGACCGGTCTAAAGGAGTCTGACGCGGAACTGGCCCAAAAAAGGCAATTTGATGAGGTATTTACTTTTACCGGAGATGAGGCATCCGTCAATAAATTGAAGCAGCGGATCAACTCTATGGGGTTTAATTATACTCAGGGAGAATATTTTCATATCATGGGCAACAGCGATAAGGGCAGGGCGGTCGGGATACTGAAGGAGTTGTACGCAGCAGAGAGTGTGAAGGTGATTACAGCCGCGCTCGGCAACAGTCCAAATGATATTGAGATGCTCAACAATGTTGATCATCCCTTTGTGGTAAAAAAAGAAGACGGCAGTTATAGCCGGCAGATACTGCATGAGGTCAAAGGGTGCAAAAAGGTCGATGGAATAGGGCCCGTGGGCTGGAACAAAGCGGTAAAGAAATTACTGAGTAATTTCTTTGATTGCACAGATGATAGAGGACGATTACACAGATAGAAGACCTATAGTTGAATCTGTGTTATCTGAGTGAAAATCTGTGTTATCAAGTTTTTCTTCGAAAAACTATTTAAAACTCTCGTCTTCCGAAGGAAATACGCCTTTTTCGATCTCTTCCCTATAAGTAATGATCGCATTTAATGCTTCTGTCTTTAAGTTTGTATACTGCTTTGCGAACTTGGGGAGAAATCGCTCGAACAGTCCTATGACGTCATGCAGCACCAGTATCTGTCCGTTACAATACGGTCCCGCGCCTATGCCGATAGTGGGGATCGTCAGTTCTTCGGTTATTGTTCTGGCAAGTTCCATCGGTATCGCTTCCATTAAAAGAGCGAATGCCCCGGCATTCTCAACGATGCGGGCCTCCTCGATCAGCCTTTTAGCGGCCTCGTCCGATTTACCCTGGACCTTGTATCCTCCCGTCCTGTGGATCGACTGGGGTGTAAGCCCGATGTGCGCCATGACCGGGATGTCTGATTTCGACATTGCCTTTATTTGTTCTGCTGATTCAGCGCCGCCTTCCAGTTTAACTGCCGCGGCGCCTGCCTCCTTTAAGAATCTGCCGGCGTTCCTGACAGCGTCATAGATGCCTGTCTGGTATGACATGAAGGGCATGTCTCCTATGACCATTGCGTTCTTGACTGCTCTCGTTACCATCTTTGTGTGATATATCATTTCGTCCATAGTTACGGGCAGGGTGTTCTCATGGCCCTGGACGACCATGCCAAGTGAATCCCCCACAAGTATGGAGTCGATCCCGGCTGCATCGACTATCTGTGCGAACGGGTAGTCGTATGCCGTGAGCATGGTTATTTTACTGCCATTTTTTTTCTTGTTCAGGAAATCCTGTACTGTAAATTTGGACATGATCTATCGTGTATCCTAATTCATTTAGAGACTATCTCGACCAGTTCGACATCGAAGTCAAGCTTTTTGCCTGCCAGGGGATGGTTCGCATCCATCTTGAAACCAGTTTCTGTCTCTCCAAGGACTGTGGCTGTGAACGAATTTCCGTCGGGTCTATGCAACTGGATCGTCTGGCCGATCTGAGGATTAAAATCTTGAGGAGCTTTCGATCTATCATACTCAAATATCTTCTTCTCATCATGTGGTCCATAGGCGTCTTCAGGCTCGATCTCGATCTTTTTTTTCTCGTTCAGTTCCATCCCTCTTACAGCTTTTTCAAACCCGGGGATCACGTTACCTGCCCCGATCGTGAAATCTATGGGTTCTGAATTTATGGATGTCTCGACAACCTCTCCGTTTGCATCTTTAAGCGTGTAATGTACCTTAACCTTATCTCCATCTTTTGCCGGCATAATTATCTCCTTAATAGGTTTTTGCTGCACAATTATAACACAGTTGAACTGGCGATGGGCAATGAGTGGCGGCTAAATGAGGCTCCTGCGCCGTACAATATATAGTATGACTCCAGCGAGGATCATGCATAAACAGAGGGTCTGACCCATTGTCACATACCCGGATAGCAGACCTATCTGAGGGTCAGGCTCGCGGACAAACTCGATAAAGAACCTGATCGTTCCGTATCCTATAAGATACAGGGATACAAAGAACCCGCTAAAGGGTCTTATCCTGCGGATGCCCCAGAGGATGATAAAGAGGAAGATCCCCTCGAAAAATGCTTCGTAGAGCTGGGAAGGGTGTCTGAGCATCCCGGTCATGTCATGCGGGAAGTACATGCCCCATGCAACATCTGTCACGCGCCCGTAAAGTTCGCCGTTAATGAAATTGCCTATCCTACCGAAGGTGTACCCTATCGGGATCGACGGGGCCAGAAAGTCCCCCAGTTCCCAGAAGTTGATCTTGTATTTCCAGCAGAAAAGGGCGCCTGATAAAATTACTCCTATCAGGCCGCCATGATATGACATTCCGGCAAGGCCGGTGAAATGGAACCCGTTCTCGAGTGTAAAGGGCAGTACTATCTCTGAAAGATGCGATGAATAGTAGCCAAGGTTATAGAAGAGTACATATCCAAGTCTCGCTCCTATCATAAGGCCGAAGATGATCCAGACAAAGAGGTTCTCGAGCATGTCTTTTGAGTAGTTGAAGGATTCTTTCTTGAGTCTGTAAAGGGAGAGCAGATAGACGGTCATAAACGCGGCGATGTACATGAGCCCGTAGTATCGGAGCTCGAACCCGCCGATCTTAAAGATGTACGGTGTCAGCTTATCCGGTATATGCTGCCAGAAGTTGATGAATTGGTCGCTCATTCAGATATGTCCCTGAAAAAGTTCTCTCTTATTGAAAGGGAGGTTTTTTTGAATGACCTGAAAAAGGCGACCGCGGAGGCTGTAAAGATCACAACTGTGATAAGCACCTCCAGAAAATTCAGCCTTGCGAGATGCAGTAATCTCTCATTAAGTATGTTTAGGGTACTCATGATGAAGAGAGCAACAACAAAGGTGACGAAGAAATGGGTCACGGTTACGATCCCGAGGACGATGTTGTAGAATATTTTGTTAAGCATATATTTGTGGGAAAAAAGGGAGCCTGGTTTTACCGGACTCCCTGCTTTGGTTTTGTAGATCTTTTACAGAAGTCCGGCCCGTTCCATGATTTCCGGAACTTTATCCTCCATGCCTATTGCCATGATATGCACACCGTCACAGATCTTTTCTTCCTTCAGCTGTCTGATATGCCGGGCAGCTATATTTAAGCCTGTATCAAGGGCCTTTTCTTTTCCAGCAGCCTTCATCTCATCTATTAGATCCTGAGGTACCATAATTCCGGGTACGTTCTTGTTCATAAAATTTGCCATGCCCGCGCTCTTGAGAACAACGATACCAGCAAGGATCTTTACAGGGAATTGTCTTGCGTATTTCATGAAGTCCTTAAATTTATCCATGTTATAGATCGCCTGTGTCTGGAAGAACTTTGCTCCTGCCTCAACCTTTTTCTCAAACTTTACAAGCTGAGGTTCGAGGGGGACCGACTCGGGGGTCACTACTGCGCCGGGATAAAAATCGGTGGCGCCCTGAAGTTCGTTGCCTGACATGTCAAATCCGTTGTTCATACCATTGACGATCTTAAGAAGCTGTACGGATTCTACATCATAGACAGACTTTGCCTGCTTGTGGTCTCCCGCGTTCACATGATCTCCGGTTAAACAGAGTACAGTTTTTATGCCGAGAACACTGGCGCCGAGCAGGTCCGCCTGAAGGCCTATTCTGTTCCTGTCACGGCAGGTCATCTGCAGCACAGGCTCCAAGCCGTTTTGAAGACATAATTGACAGCCGGCCAGCGAACTGATCCTCATTACGGCAGCCTGATTGTCTGTTACATTAGCGACGTCTATCTTTCCTTTTAATAGCTCTATGTGGTGCAGTACTTCTTTGATGTCGGTTCCTTTTGGAGGACCAATTTCACCGGTGACTACAAATTTACCTGACTCAACAATATCTCTGAAGCTCACTTTGTATTCTCCTCCATTAATTTCACTTTTATATTTCTCGGCCCCTGTGACGTTGACCAGTCTTTGGCTTCGTTTATCTGTTTCATTACATCAAGCCTGTTTAACGCTTTCAGTCTGTCATATATCTGGACCCAGGCGCATTTTATGTCCGGGCTTATTTCGCAGCTTCCGTTATTTGTGCCGCCGCACGGTCCATTTAAAAGCGACTTTGAACAGCGTGCTATCGGGCATATTCCGCCGGTTAGGTGAAGGATACAATTGCCGCAGCCGGCGCAATGTTCTTCAAATTCTCCGGCCCTTGGCACGGCCCCGAAAAATTCAGTGTTTATAGCGGGGAATACAGGGATCTCTCCGATTATTTCAGACAGCAGATTTACGCCAACGCCGCATGCAGTGGAAAGCACAAGATCATATTTTCGTACATCCTCCATAGAGGGCTGAAAGAATTCAGGTTCGCAGTGTCTTTCAATTGCTGAATGGCTGATCTCTATTGCAGCCCCTTCTTGCGTTGCCTTCATTTTCAGCAGGGAAGCCAGTATTTCCGCCTCCTTGCCTCCACCGGCATGACATATAGCCACGCATGTGTTACAGCCAAATACAAGGACCTTTTTGTAGTCCTTGATCATATCCCATATCTCATCAAATGGTTTCTGTTCGCCTACGATCATTTCATTACTCCTTTATACCACTGGCATAAGTTTCGTTTGAATAGATAAAATTGAAATTTCACTATTCGACTCAGCTATATATTGCTGCCGGGTTTGTTCATTGCAATCCATATAGGTGAAGGACCCAGGCCGCGTATCTTTTCGTTGAATTCGTTGCACATCTCGGCCCAGCGCGGGCCCATGGCTGCGGAGAGATTAAACATCTCCAGACGCTCAGGGTCGATCCCGATCTTCGTCAGCAGCTCTTTTATATTTTCTACTCTCTTTGCGGCAAACGTATTACCTTCCAGGTAATGGCATTGTCCCTGAAGTCACCCGGCTACAAATACGCCGTCTATACCTTTTTCAAAGGCCCTCAACACATATATCTGGTCCAGCTTGCCTGTGCATGGCAGACGTATTATCTTGACGTTGGGGGAGTAGGAAAGACGCATGACTCCCGCAAGGTCCGCTGCAGCGAAGGCGCAGTAATGGCACGCAAAGGCAAGGATGTTCGGTTCCCAGCCTTCAGGTGTTTCATGCGCCTTCTCAATAGAAGGGATTGCCTGTTCTTCTGATTCTACAACCTTGTCCATTATTTCGATTTCCTTCCGTAAATATTTAGCATACTGATATGTTAATCTCCGACCACGCCTGATTCACAATCCGTAACAGCATCGATCATCGCGAGTATCTGATCATCGCGGAAATTATTGACCTGAAATGCCTTTGCAGGACAGAGCGCCGCACAGATGCCGCATCCCATACACTTGACCTCATTGTGTGCTACTTTACCATCTTCACCTATGTACGGTGAATCAAAGGGGCATACCCTGAAACAGCCAAGGCATGACATGCATAGTTCTTTTTTGTGCTTGGCTATAATTCCGGAGACCATCAGTCTCTCATGAGATAATATAACTCCCGCCCGTCCTCCTGCAGCAAGAGACTGTGTTATGGTCTCATCAAGATTCTTGGGGGCGTGCGCAAGACCGCAAACAAATATCCCCTCGGTCGGGAAATCAACCGGGCGCAGCTTCACATGGGCCTCAAGAAAATAACCATCCATATTGCGCGTTACTTTATACATTTTGCCAATGCTTTCAGTTGAGGGATGCGGTCTCAGGCCGGTAGAAAGCACAAGCAGGTCGGCATGAAGAATCAGCTCCTTATTCAACATGTAATCCCAGGCAGCTACTTTGATCCCATCGCCTTCTTCAGATACAGCAGGTTTATTATCAACATCATAACGGATAAACATGACTCCCATGTCACGGGCCTTCTGATAATATGTCTCACGAAGGCCGTAGGTTCTTATATCTCTGTAGAGTATGATCACCTGGGAAGCAGGGTTCTTTTCTTTTATGGCTATCGCGTTTTTGACTGCATCCTGACAGCATATGCGTGAACAGTACTGGTTGGGTTCTTCGCGGGAACCTACACACTGTATCATCACGAACTTTGAAGCAGGATTGAATTGTTCACCTGATGCAAGTCGTTTTTCGAGTTCCCTTTGAGTTATTACTTTGTTGCTCTCGGATGAGAGGTATTCGGTCGGCTTATATTCGACTCCGCCGGTGGAAATAATTATTGTCCCGTGTTCTATTACATTGGTATCGCTGAGCGTTGTCTTGAAATTACCTACGAAGCCATCGGTATTAACTACTTCAGTCCCCGCGTGAACAGTGATGAGTTCGTTGGCCAGAACCTTGGCTATCGTTGATTCAAGAAATTCCTGTACATCATTGCCTTCCAATGTACTGTTCAACTTTCTTACAAGCCCTCCAAGTTCGTCTTCCTTTTCTATGAGATGCACTGTAAAACCCTGTTCTGCAAGGGAGAGGGCCGCGGTCATTCCAGCGATACCGCCGCCTATGATCAGGCAGGCAGGCGTAACCCCGACATGTTCGCTCTTTATAGGCTCTTGTAAGCGAGATTTCGCGATAGACATTTTCACTATCTGGATCGCTTTCTTTGTTGATTCTTCTTTTTGCCCGGGATGACACCATGAACATTGTTCCCGTATATCCGAGAGATCAAACAGGTACTTGTTGAGTCCCGCATCCCGGATGGTATCCTGAAATAGAGGCTCATGCGTCCTTGGTGTGCACGAAGCGATCACGACCCTGTTGAGTTCTTTATCTTTTACAGTTTTTTTGATTATCTCCTGATTGTCCTGTGCGCATGCGTATATTGTGTCAGTGACATATGCTATATCAGGCAGGTCCTTTACAGCGGCAACTACCTCGTCTATATTTACGTTTGAAGCGATATTGGTGCCGCAATGACATACAAATACCCCGATCCTGGGCTTCGCATTTTCAACGTTAGTTTCCGGGACAAGTTCTTTTGGAACAGTTTCAGTGCCGCGTGCTTCCGCGAGCAGTGCCATGGCCTCGCCGGCTACAGCGCTCCCCTGCATCACGGTATCGGGGATATCTTTGGGGCCTTGATAAGTACCTGTGACATATATTCCGTCACGGCTTGTCTTAACGGGACTAAGAGGGGATGTCTTTGCAAAAAGATGAGGATCTGTTTCAATGTCGAATGTCTTTGCAAATTCTGCGGCATCCTTGTGCGGTTCAAGCCCTACTGACAGTACAACCATGTCAAAGGTTTCATCTATAAGTTTACCTGCTTCATCAGCATAGCGCATTATCAGATCCCCTGTTGCGGGATCTTCCTTGACAGCGGAGACCATTGACCTCAGATAACGCACCCCGTAATCATTTTTTGCGCGCTCAACATATTTATCGAAATCTTTTCCGAATGACCGCATCTCCATATAGAAGATGGTCGGCTCGATATTTTTATCATGTTCCTTTGCGATAATGGATTGCTTGGTCGCATACATGCAGCAGACCGAGGAGCACCAGGGATTTGCATTATGAGGATCTCTTGATCCCACACATTGTATCCAAGCGACTTTTTTCGGGTGCTTTTCATCAGAAGGACGCGTAACCACTCCCGTATATGGCCCGGAAGCTGACAATATCCTCTCAAACTGAAGAGAGGTTACAACATTTTTCCAGCGGCCCAGTCCGAGTTCGCCCCGCACTTTCGCATCATAACGGTCCAGTCCCGGAGAGAGTATGACAGCTCCGGCGTTAATTTCTATCTCTTTCTCTTTATCCTCAAAATTTATTGCGCCTGCTTTGCATGCCTTTTCACATTTCTTACAGGTTCCTCTTGTCAGGAAAAGACAGTGCTCTGCACTGATCGCCCTCGTATTGGGCACAGCCTGGGCAAACAGGGAATAAATACATTTGCGCTTTGAGAGACCCTGTTCAAATTCGTTCGGAAGCCTTTTAGGACACTTAGCCTCGCAATCACCGCATCCCGTACACTTGTCCGGGTCAACATAACGCGGAGCATGCTTTACCTTGATCTTGAAATCACCCGGCTGACCCTCGACAGAAACAACTTCAGCACGAAGGTGGAGATCAATATTAAGGTGACGCCCCACTTCCACCATCTTCGGGGATATCATACACATGGAGCAGTCCCCTGTGGGGAATGTCTTGTCCAGCATGACCATAGTCCCCCCGATCGAGGTTTCTCTCTGGATCAGGTGAACCTTGAATTGACTGTTTGCAAGGTCGAGGGCCGCCTGCATTCCCCCGATACCGCCGCCTACGATCACAACAGAACCTTTTTTATTTGAGGAAATATTGTTACTCATAACAGTTTTAACTCCTTCAGAAGTCCCATCGCGTCTGTGAAATGCCTGTCGATCTGCAGCTGGTCAAATGAAATTCCCATTGAGACACCGATAAGCTCGGTTATGAAATATACGGGAAGCTTTTTTGTAATACCATATTTCTTGCTGACCTCGTCCTGATACGCGTCCAGATTGAGCTGGCACATGGGACATGTGGTCACAAAACAGTTTGCGTCTCTTGCGATGGCGTCTTTGAATATTTTAGACATAAGCCTCAAAGCAGTATCCGCGTCATTGACTGAAGCCGATGCTCCGCAGCAGTCGGTCTTATAGCCCCAATCCAGAGGCGCGGCACCGATAGATTTGAGAAGACCCTCCATAGCCACAGGATTTTCAACACTGTCTGATACAGGCATGTCCGACGGGAACCTTGAAAGCAGACATCCGTAATAACAGACAGGTTTAAGGCCAGTGAGCTTTTTTACGGCCTTTTCCTTAATCTCTGCAGTCTTGGACTGAAGCACTTCAAGGATGTTGGATATTTTAATTTTACCTTCAACTTTTTTTGCTAACTCAGCATTGATCTCTGCCTTTAATTCCGGGTTTCCTTCGAGTGTCTTTTGTGAAACGAGGGTCCGGCTGTAACAGGAAGAGCAGGGGATCAGGATCTCGGACAGACCAGTAGCGTCTGCGATACCAAGATTACGGGCCGGGAGGGCTATAGCAAGAAAATCATCCTGTTTGCCTACTGATGTGGCCCCGCAGCAGTTCCAGTCCTCTATTTCACTGAGTTCAATGCCGATCCTGCTCAATACATCTTTTGTCTGAACATCGTACAGTTTAGATGAGGCATGTAATGAACAGCCGGGATAATACCCGATTTCCATAATCTATTCCTTTGGACCCTGTCTTTTAGCAGATCTATTGTACAGAGCCGTGATCTCTGAGCGTCCTTTTGTCTTATCGAGTTTGAAATGCATCCTCTTTTTCCTGAGCATTGCGATGCCAAGCTTAGAGAGGCTCTTGATATCAGCAATCAGGGCGCTTAAGCCGCCTTTTTTTACATTTTCCATTTGGTAAAGACCCATAAACTCCAATTCGTTACTTCTGCCGAAATGGGATATAGACTTCATGAAAGCAGAGTGGAAGGCGGCTACCTTTAATAAGAGAGGTTTGGCATGAGCCTCTTTAGACATCTGTTTCAGCGTTTCATTTATTCTTGACGTATGTATGTTGTTGGGACAGCGAGTCCCGCATGTGTAACATGCTACACATTTCCATACAAGGAGGTTGTTTAACGCATCTTCTTTTTCACCGAGCAGGATCATTCTTACCAGGCGGTCAGGTGTGACCCCTGTTTCTTCACCTACAGGACAGCCAGAGGCACATCTGCGGCACTGGTAGCAAGACATCAGGTTCTGACCTGAGCGGTCCATGACCTCTTTCAGAAGCGCGTTTGAGGTTTCAGCGCTATATTTCAGGGTTGAAGTTGACATAATTGATCCCTATTTTTTTATTAGTTCGAGAACTTCAGTTCTTGTTGATTTTTTTGTTCGGAATATACCCCGGACAGCAGATGTAACGGTCCTGGAACCAGGTTTCTTTACGCCTCTCATAGACATGCAGAGGTGTTCAGCGTCTACAATTACCATCGCGCCCTTGGGTTTGAGTTTCTTCATTATAAGATCAGCAAGTTGCGCAGTCAGGCGCTCCTGTACCTGCGGTCTTTTTGCGAATATCTCAACTGCCCTTGCGAGTTTACTTAATCCCACGATCTTCCCTTTTGAGGGTACATAGGCCACATGGGCTTTGCCGATGAACGGAAGCAGGTGATGTTCGCACACAGAGTAGAACGGGATGTCCTTTACGAGTACCATCTCGTCATGGCTCTCGCCTTCGATCGGCTTGAGTATCTCTTCCGTCGGTGTACTGAGTCCGGAGAATATCTCCTCGTAGAGGTTCGCGACACGTTTTGGGGTGTCCTTAAGGCCGGGCCTGTCCGGATTCTCGCCGATCCCTTCAAGAATTAACTTTACGCCTTTTTTTATCTTATTCTTATCCATGGCTATATATTCCTTTTTGGTAAAACGAACAAAATTTTAACATTTAGCGGTAATTGGTGTCAAAACTCAACCCCGTAACTTTCCGCCAAGGCGAAAAGTAAGATCACGGGGCAAGGGGCAAGAAAATAAGGCAACCCTATTGTGCTTTTGTTTTTATAACGCGCTCATCGGTGACGATGATATCCATCTTAATATCATGCGGTTCAGCGGGGATTTCATCTACGATCTGTTCCTCAAAGGCGAGGGCGATGGTTGGTATATGATTATCTGCATCGGCAAGAAGTCTGTCATAATATCCGCCGCCGTAGCCGAGGCGGTTGCCTTTTGTATCAAACCCTGTGCCGGGAATTACAATGATATCGATATCATTTAATTTGACTTTCCTGACTTCGCTGACTTTAGGCTCAAGGATGTCCATATATCCCGGTTCAAGCTCGGAGGTTTTTTTTATTTCATATAGCGTAAGAGTCTTTTGTTTGCTGTCAACGAGCGGTACCACCAGTTGCTTGCCGAGATTGAGAATGCCTTCAAGCTGTTCGAAGGTATCGACCTCGGTCCGGAACGAGACATGCATAAGCACACTCTTTGCATCAATGAACTCCTCGAGGTTAAAGAGTCTGTTCCTGATAGCGGCATCCTTCTGTTTTTTTTTGTCCGGAGGGATGGAATCTCTTCTTTTTAAAACCTC
>BDTS01000082.1 GCA_002897915.1 bacterium BMS3Bbin09
CCTATTGAGAATATTTTAACCCCTGCTTCTTTTGCCTTTTCAGCCATCTCAACAGCATTGCCTTCATGGTCTTCACCGTCTGTAATTATTACAAGTATTTTATATTTTTTCTGCCTGCCTTCATAGCTGTTTATAGCTGCTTTTATGGCACTGGATATTGAAGTGCCTCCTTTGGGAATGGTATTAAAATCAAGTTCGTTAAGTGATAGCAAAAATCCGTTATAGTCAACAGTCAAGGGACACTGCAGAAAGGCGCTGCCTGAAAAGGCTATAAGCCCGATCCTGTCGCCCCGAAGTTTTTCTACAAGGTCCTTTATCGCAAGCTTTGAGCGCTCCAGCCTGTTCGGCTTTATGTCCTCGGCAAGCATGCTCTTTGAGGTGTCTACGGCAATCAATATGTCTATCCCGCTCCGCTTGACCTTTTCCATACTGAATCCCCACTGCGGCCTCATAAGAGAAATAATTATCATAAGGATGGACACTAAAATCAGGAAGGCCCTCAGATACTGTCTTTTTTTATGCAGGGACAGTGTTAATTCATTGAGAAGTTTTTTGTCTGCAAACTCCTGCATTGCCTTTGTCCGTTTTTTATGCGCCCAAAAGTAGAAACCAGTAAGGGCCGGCAAAAGCCATAAAATATTTACTAATTGAAACGCTCCGAATTTCATAAGCGATGAATCCTTATTTTTACATTTTGCATTTTAAATTTAATTGCTACGGTATCCTTCTTAAAATAGTATTTTTAAAAATAACCTCCAGGAGTAATAAGATCAGTCCCGGAATAAGAAACAAACTGAACAGTTCGTTATACTGAACATATCCCCTTTCCTTAATAGGAGTTTTTTCAAGTTTATCTATCTCCCTGTAAATGTTTCTCAATGATTCTGTATCTGTTGCCCTGTAATACTGCGCGTTTGTTTTTTCAGCTATCTTTTCGAGGGTCTTATCGTCAATGTCAATCCTGACTTGCTGATATACTGTATTGCCGAAGATATCTTTTGCAGGGTAAGGCGCAAGACCTTTGGTGCCTGCGCCTATGGTATAGACCTTAATATTCAGTGCGCTGGCTGCCTCTGCGGCTGTGAGAGGAGAGATCATGCCTGCATTATTTCTGCCGTCAGTAAGCAGTATCACGACCTTTCCCTTTGCCTTCGTATCTTTCAGCCTGTTCAGCGCGGAACTCAGACCCGACCCTATTGCAGTGCCGTCCTCTATCATGCCGATTTTCACCCTGTCCATATTCTGCATCAACCATCCATAATCAAGCGTAAGAGGAGAAACAGTATAAGCCCTGGCTGCAAAGGCAACAATTCCTATCCTGTCATCATGCCGGTTCCGGATAAACTCCTTTACAACATCCTTTACTGCCTCAAGCCTGTTCGTCCGCTTTCCGTCAAGCTCGAAATCCTCTGCACGCATGCTGGTTGAGGTATCTATTGCCAGCACAATGTCTATCCCCTCTGTCTGTATTTCTGTATCTTTTGTCATGGATTGGGGCCTGCTCAACGCAATAACTATAAAAATCAGGGCGGCAACCCTTAGAATAACAATGCTTTTACTAAGCTTGATCCTAAGAGTTGAACCGAGTCCATTTACCAGTTCGCCTGAAGGGAAACGAAAAGACGGCAGATGTTCCCTCTTCCTGCCGTAAAAGGCAAGGGCCAGCACAACAGGCAGTAATATAAATGTCCACGGATTTTGAAAATGCATTTAAGCCGCTTTCTCTCCTGTGTTTAACTGTTTAGTCTGATCAATAAACCTTCGGGCTGATCCATGACTTTTCTCGATCTCGGCGGTCTCCGGATTGTACCTTGCAAACTTGACTATATCGCAATGTAAGAGGAATTCCCTGAGCAGGCTTTTCTGTTCAGAATCCAGCTCTTTTAACGCCCTGACACTCTGCAGAAATTCCTCGGTTGTCATCTCGGGCGCTCTCAACTGAAAACGGTTTTCCAGATACCTCCGCACAATATCAGATAGTGCAGTGTAATACTCCTTTATTCTGCCTGTCCCGGGATAATCCATTTTCTCCAGTTCCATAAGGGCCTCATACGCAATCTCGTGCGCAGGCCGCAGCAGGGAAACAGTTTCTCCTGCTTTCTTTTTCTTCCTGAGAAATAAAAATATAACTGCGGCAATAACAAGAGCTGCAGCCGCTCCTGAGAAGATATAAAGATACAGTCTGTCAGGGAAACCAACCGGCCCTTTAATATCTTTTATATCAGCCTTCTCAGTCACATCACCAAGTAAGCTTTTCACCTCAAGTTTCACTTCATTGGTGAGAAGCTCCTGCCAATCCTTACTGCCTTTTTCCCTGTATTTTACAGTTGCTCCAGGTATGGTATATTTACCTGTTTCATATGTATCCAGAAGAAACCAGAATGATCTGGTCTTTTTTCCAAATAACCCGCTTTTTGAAGAGCCAAAGTCTCTTACGGCAAAGCCCGTGAGTGCCTTGTCAATAACAGGATTCTGTATTTCCATTTTATCGTCAGCCTTTACTTCAATTATGTACTTTATTTTGTCTCCTATGGCAATAGAGTCTCTGTCAATGTGAGCGCTCACAGTCACAGACACATCAGTATCTTTAAAGTTTTTTCCGGAATCCTCTGCAAATGATACACCACCCCATATCAGCATACAGACAAGAACGGTAATGAAAACCCGTGCATACCCTGACATGATTTTCATCTCCTTCTTTCCCTCATCCTGAAAAATGTATAAAGACTCTGCAGATAAGGGACATCAGTACGGATACCAATATGGTCAACGTTTATTGAGCGGAAAAGCCTTGTTCGCTCCCCGGACATCTTAAGAGCGTCTGCTCGGTATATGTTTCTTACGGCCTGACTTGAAGTGTCCACAAGACAGGATTCCCCTGTTTCAGCATCCTCAAGATTGATGATGCCTATATCAGGCAGGTCCAGCTCGCGCGGGTCAGTAATTGAGAGCGCAATAACGTCATGCCTTTTATTTGCAATGGACAGAGGCTTTTTAAAGTCTTTATCATAAAAATCAGAGATGACGAATGTAACTGCCCTGCCGTTGGTCATCCTGTTTAAATGTTCCATTGCGCCGGGGATGTCCGTGCCTTTACCCTCAGGCTCATAATATAATGCTTCCCTGATGATCCTCAATACATGGCGCAGCCCTTTTCTTGGGGGCACAAATTTTTCTATCCTGTCTGTAAATGCAATAAGTCCGACCCTGTCATTATTTTTCACGGCTGACAGCGCCAGCACAGAACAGAGCTCGGCAGCGAGTCCGCTTTTCAGCTTGTTTACAGTCCCGAAATATGAAGACCCTGAGATATCAAGGAGGAGCATTATGGTCAGCTCCCTCTCCTCTGTAAACTTCTTTACAAAGGGATGTCCCATCCGCGCGGTCACATTCCAGTCAATGGACCGGATCTCATCACCGGGCTGATATTCCCTGACTTCTTCAAATTCCATGCCCATGCCCTTGAACACACTCTGATAGTGCCCCGCAAAGGCATTTGTAACCATTCGGGAAGTGTATATCTGAATCCTGCGTATGTTTTTCAGTACATCTTCAGGTATCACTACGGCACCTCTACCTCATCAAAGATCCTCTTGATAATGTCATCTGATGTCTTCTCCTCTGCCTCCGCCTCATAACTGACGATCACCCTGTGCCTTAATATATCAGGCCCTATGGATTTGACATCCTGCGGAGTAACATATCCCCGGCCCTGCAAAAAAGCGTATGCTTTGGATGCGATATTGAGATATATTGTGGCGCGCGTTGAAGCGCCATACTGGATGAGATTTGTGAGTTCATTCAGTTTATACCTGGCCGGCTCTCTCGTTGCAAAAACGATATCGAGAATATATTTCTCTATTTTTTCGTCCATATATATCTCATTCACAACGCTTCGGGCCTTCCGGATATCCTCAGGACCCACAACAGCAGTCACATCAATGTTTTTGTCAGTATATGCCATGCGTTTCATGATCTTGTGTTCTTCCTCCATAGAAGGGTATTCAATGTTGATCTTTAGCATAAATCTGTCTAACTGCGCTTCTGGAAGAGGGTATGTACCTTCCTGCTCTATGGGGTTCTGGGTGGCAAAGACCATAAACGGATCATCAAGCGGGAATGTATTCTCACCGATCGTGACCTGTCTTTCCTGCATTGCCTCCAGAAGAGCGCTCTGAACTTTTGCCGGCGCCCTGTTTATCTCATCAGCAAGAATAAGATTGGTAAAGACAGGTCCCTTCTTTGTTGTAAAGTTTCCGTCTTTCGGGTTGTAGACAAGTGTGCCTATCAGATCTGCAGGTAGCAGATCCGGGGTAAACTGTATCCTCTGAAATTTTATGTTGATTGCGTCAGCCAACACCCTGACCGACAGGGTCTTGGCAAGTCCCGGAACGCCTTCGATCAGTATGTGCCCGTTTGCAAGGATCGCTACAAGGAGCCTCTCAATAAGGTACTTCTGCCCGACTATTACCTTTTCGATCTCTGAAACAAGATTCTGAACAAATATGCTTTCCTGTTTTACCTTTTCGTTTATCGCAGTTATTCCGCCTTCAATCATAATAAACGCCTCCTTCAAAATTATTATTGTTTTAAGATTACACACTTCATATCATTAAAAAGACCAGCCCTATAATAAAACAAGAAGTAAAATCAATAAACCATCAGGTTATGAATAAATAGTTTTGAAAAATATTACTGGGCCAGTATCTTAGACAGGATAGGCAGGGGGAGGTCTGGACTTAATGAATGAATATTTTTGAGATGTTACTGATATAGCCAAGCAAAAACAGCATATCAATATGAAGAATTGAAAGCACTGTATAAACATTAGCGCTATGACACCCATATCAAGCTGAAAATCTTCTTCAGAAAAAAATAAGGAGGTTTGAAGTTCTTCTTCAGACTGATTGCTGCTGTAAATATAGCGGTCAGATGGTCCAGAGGAGAGCAAACCAAGAGATGCACCTAATGAAATAATAAAAAAGTTGATTAAAACAAACGTAGCCGATAATCTCATAATAATCTCAAAGAAATATTAATCCTGTTTATTTACCATTTTTAACATACAACAAAACCAAATAAAAATCAAAATCACCTTAAAGGGACAGGCCGCAATAAAGGGCACCCACAAGAGGCGCCCCTACTGCACTTTCGCACCGCCAAGTTCTTCGAGTACGCCTTTAAGCTCAATGACTATCTCATTCCAGCTCTTTTTCCTGAGATCAAGTTCAATGCCGCCCTCCGGCAGAAAACTCAGGAATTCCCTTCCATCCCTGTAAAGCGAGAGTATCCTTTCGGGTTTAACGGGCGTCTCAGGTGCAAAGTATATCCTTATCCGGCCTGACAAGTTATCGATCTTTGTAATATAAAGGTTTTTTGCCATGACCTTGAGTTCCATTATCTCGATAAGCCGTTCGGTCTTCTCGGGCAGTGCGCCAAACCTGTCCTTCAATTCATCGAGCATGCTGCGCAGGGTCTTGATCTCTTTTGCCGAAGCGATCTTTCTGTAAACACTCAATCTCAGGTCAGGGTCCTCAATATATTCTTCGGGGATCACGGCCGTTATTCCAAGATTGATGACGGGTTCGACATTTGACGCCGCCTTATCCCCCTTCAGTTCCGCGACCGTGTTCTTGAGCATATCCATATACATATCAAACCCGACCGCCTCTATGTGCCCCGACTGCTCGGCCCCGAGCATGTTGCCCGCCCCCCTTATCTCGAGGTCCCTCAGGGCAAGCCTGAAACCCGCGCCAAGATATCCCATCTCCTGTATCGCCACGAGTTTTTTCTTCGCCTCTTCAGTGATAATGTCCTCCCCTGGAATAAGGAAGTACGCGTAAGCCTTTACATCGGAACGCCCCACGCGCCCCCTCATCTGATAAAGGTCGGCAAGCCCGAACCTATCAGCCCTGTTTATAATTATTGTATTAGCAGCGGGGATATCGAGTCCGGAGCTTATGATGGATGTCGAGACAAGGACATTTTTTTCTCCATGTGAAAATGCCCTCATTACATGCTCAAGCTCCTTCTCATTCAACTGTCCATGCGCCACGCCGATCCTGGCATCCGGCACAAGCTCGGCGATAAAGCCGGCGATCCGGTAAATGTCCCTGATCCTGTTATGTACAAAAAAGGCCTGCCCGTCCCTGTCCAGTTCCTTCCGAAGCGCCTCCCTGATCATCTCTGGATCGAACCGTGCGACAAAACTCTTTACCGCAAGCCTGTCCTCGGGCGGCGTCTCTATCGTGCTCATTCCCCTTACACCCGTAAGCGCCATGTGCAATGTTCTGGGGATAGGTGTCGCTGAGAGCGAGAGGGCATCGACATTGGCCTTTAGCGCCTTGATCTTTTCTTTATGCGATACACCGAACTTATGCTCCTCGTCTATGACCAGCAGCCCGAGATCATAGAACTTGACCCTCGCGCCGAGAAGACCGTGCGTGCCGATAATTATGTCTATATCTCCTGCGGCAAGCCGCTTTAGCGTATCCTTTTTCTCAGCAGCGGTTTTAAAGCGGCTCAAGTAATCTATCTTTACCGGGAAGGCGGAAAATCTCGCGCAGAAGGTTTCATAATGCTGTTCCGCGAGTATGGTCGTCGGCACAAGCACGGCAGTCTGCCTTGAATCATATACCGCCTTGAACGCGGCCCTCATGACCATCTCGGTCTTACCGTATCCGACATCACCGCATAAAAGCCTGTCCATGGGCGCGGGCGCTTCCATGTCGCGTTTTATCTCTTTTATGGAACGCAGTTGGTCAGGGGTCTCTTCATACGGAAAGAACCCGTCGAATTCCTTATGAAGCTCAGTATCTTCGGAAAAGGTATTGCCGGCCGCGGCCATACGGGACGCATATATTTTCAGCAGCTGCCTGGCCATGTCCTTGATCTTTTTCTTGACCCTCTGTTTTGTTTTCTGCCAGGTCTTACCGCCGAGCCTGTCTATCTTTGGCCTTACGTTCTCGGGAGCATTATATTTCTGGACATGATCGATACGTTCAAGCGGAACAGACAGTTTGTCCCCGCCAAGATATTCAATGGATATAAAGTCTCCCTCATGACCTTCGATGTTAGATCTCTTTATCCCGAGAAACTTCCCTATCCCATGCTCGATATGGACAAGGTAGTCACCTTCCCTGAAGTCCTCTATCGAAGATATCAGCTTTGAGACCTTCGACCTTTTTATCTGTTTGGAAACCGGGCTCCGGCCGAATATATCGCTTCCGGTCAGAACAATAACATTCCGGTGTTTAAATCCCCTGCTCAAATTACCTATGGTTATAACAGGGCCGTGCGGACTCTTCAGGGCCTTACTGCCGGTGAGCACAGGAATGTCCGAACCCTTGTCAACAAAGAGCTCTTTCAGCCTCTTTGCCTGGCCTTCCGAGGAACAGACAATGAGAATAAAAAAACCTTCCCTGAGCCCGATGACCCTCTCGACAAGGTCCTCCACCGACCTTCTCTCTTTAAGCAGGAAACCGTGTCCCCCTGCCCCCGCTGCATCCAGGTTGACCCCTTCTCCTTCCAAAGGCAGTGATGTAAAAGAGAGAAACGCTTGATCAGGAAACAGCCTCTCCTGCTCGAAGAGAGGATAGCGCCTCTTGATATCATCCGGTTCATTCAGTATCAATCTGGATCCGGAAAAAAATTCAATGAGGTCCGGGCCCCCCTCGGGCCCGATAGCAGGGACTAACCGGATATCGTCTATTTCCTTTATGGACAACTGCGTGTCGATCTCAAAAGATCTTATGGACTCGATCTCATCACCGAAGAATTCTACTCTTACTGGATCATCCCTGTCCGGCGGGAAAATATCGAAGATCCCTCCTCTTATACTCACTTCCCCTGTTCCCGAGACAACGGGCACAGAGAGGTAGCCGAGTTCCTCAACAGCCATGGCCAGAAAATCCCTCTCGCATAAAAGGCCTTTTGTTAATTCAAGCATCGGAAGAGCTTCCTTAGGCCACAATGGCGAAAGCGACGCATCGACCGAGGCTATGACCTTTTTTCTGTCAACATTGCCGGAAAGCGGCATGGCGGACCGATCACTACGCGGATATAATCCTGTCAGACTTTTCAGCCGCTCAGGACTCCCCTCGGGGTAGATAAGCGCAGGTGGTTCAACATCAAGCAACCGTGACCAGAAGACCGCGTCTTTATGAAATTCATCGGCCGACTCTTCGGAAGGACAAAGCATCAGGCACGGCCCCTTAAGCAGCGAGAACAGCAGCGCGCCGGATGAGCCGGAAAGCGACGTGAAAGTATCTTCCCTGCCCTCTTCTATCGCCTTTACTGCCTGATTAAAAATGGAGAGATCAAAAGACATCTAATCAGTATAGCAAAATACTTCCATATCGAGGTTGAACCTCAATAAGTGGGGAAGCTGGTAAGTTGGTAAGTAACTGATAGAATTAACAGCTTACATATTCGCTTCAAAGTCCTATAATCCAATGTGGCTATTTATAAGGATATTTTAATTTCCCAGAAAGCATGAAGTAAAAACTGATCCTGTTGATCGTAATACATCAATATTGATGTTGACATGCATATGAAATTCAGAGTAGAATTATATGAGACCAGGACCGGAGGGTGTCCTGTCCGAAATTTTCCGGACAAATTAAAGGCCAGTGATCCGGACGATTTTGTTGCAGTTGTTGCGGGACTGGCAAAACTGCGTACCCGGAAATATCACAGGGAACCCTTATGCAAGGCACTTGGTAATGGGTTATTCGAACTACGGCACAATACCCGTGTGCTCTGGTTCTTCGTAAAGAATAGCCGGATCGTTGCTGTTCACGGCATCCGCAGCAAAGGCCGGGCCATTCCTGCCCGAGACATTGGAACAGCGACAGACAGGATGCGCGATTGGCGCAAAAGAAATAAACAATGAAAAAAACAAACTTTGACAGATACCTCGAAGATCAATTAAAAGACCCTGGATTCGCGGCACGTTTTAAGCATGCAGGTGAGGCATGGGATATAGCGCTGCAGATAGCAGCACTCCGCGCGCAGGCCGGACTTTCTCAGAGAGACCTCGCGAAACTACTCAGTACCTCTCAGCAACAGATCAGCCGTCTGGAATCCCCTGGGTACGAAGGCCACTCCCTGAGCATGCTGCGCCGTGTGGCTGAAGCACTGCATGCAAGGGTCCGTGTTGTATTCGAGCCTGAGGAGAAAGAGACAAGTAAATGCGTCTCCGAAACAGGCGTGACTTACCGGGCAAAAAGCGCTAAGAGAAAAGGTTAAATAAATAGTCCATGAAAAAGTCTCGACCGAATAATAACATTGTGCATACGGCATATTGCCCCCATTGCATGGCCGTCAACAACCTTAGCGTATCTATCTCTTTGCAACAATCACCGCACCGGGCGGGACAACAAAATCTCTTAGCTCAAGAACATATCATTGCGAATTCTGTCATTCATTTATACGAAGCGAGGATGATGTATCACTTCCCCACTAGTGTCCTGTCAAGCAAAAACTGTCGCAGCTTACTTGTCCTTTTATCTGCCTGCTGCGTTGCTCCTTCAGTTACATAGCACAGCTATGCGCTTTCAGTCGCGCCTTGCAGGCAAACAAAATTACTTCGTAATCTTACGTCACTTCTTGCTTGACAGAACACTAGCTTCTTACCCCCAAGTAAAAGTGGGCGCGCGCCCGGTTTTGTACTGAGC
>BDTS01000083.1 GCA_002897915.1 bacterium BMS3Bbin09
ATTTCTGGATGAATCTTCAGTTACGCTGTGATTTATATAATGCAAGACTAAATGAATCAAAAGAATTGAAGGAGATCAGACCGTTAAAGTTGAAACAGACAGCGGTTTAAAAAAAGAAGTGCCCAATCGGATAAGCGGGGTTTTTTCTCCCCCGCTCTCCACACCACCCCCCGAAAAACAAGGGTCTTCGACCGGCAAGCGGGTCCCTGTCTGCCGACAGGCAGGCGCACCGGGCGGTTCCCAGAGCATGACGGCCCGTAGGCGGTCAACAATACCAGAGACATCATAAGATGCCCCTTTGGGGCGAGAAATTCAATAACGCGCTGTGTGGTCACTTATCCATTCGGATTCAATGTGCCACACGAGCTTCTTGTGACCCGTATTCCCCTACTCTGAGTTCAGCCCTTCACCACCTGCCTGCCGGCAGGCAGGTGTGTCAGGCATTACCCCGACCGTTAGGCTACTATGGCCTCTGTGCCTAAAGCACCTACTGTTGGCTGACTTCTGCCTCATCACCTGCAAGGTTACCCTGACAGACGCTATGATTGACTGCCGTGGTCTGCTATCTCATTTGTGTATCCCGAAGGCTCATGTCATCTGATAGCTCAACGACATGCCTGGGCTTGTTAAACCAGTTGCCCTTCTGGTATTCCTACCACAACAGTTTCATCGCATGTGAAGCAGATCTCCCCGAATAAGGACCTGCCTACCGGACAGGCAGGTACAGGGGACTTTAACCCCATTAGTTCACGCCCATGCCGGGCGTACACCAGGCAGTGCTCTGAATGCCTGCCAGCGATATCGATTTGATTTTTATTAGTTTATGATATGCAAATCGTCTTTCGAGCTTGTTTCAGTTTTTCATGGCAGGCATCAGAGACTTCATCGTTATGTGTAAGGAATTCAAAGTAAAACAATATGTTTCTAATTTACAGGGGGCTAAATGAAAAGATTTTTATGTCATATTATTATCTTTGGGATAATTGTTATTCAAGGTTCGGTGTCATGGGCTAATACTCCTTGGGAAGAATTTAATAAACTGAAAGAGAATTATTATCTTTTTGATTATCAAGAGGTTGATAGTGTCACATGCCGTATTGTAGCCCCATCTCTTGACCCCAAGAAGATGAGTGAACCGCTAAAGCCTATAGAAAAGAATATAAAGATTGTGGAAAATATTGGCGATTTCAAAGTAACGTATAGCCGTGACAATGGACTAACCTTTGTCGTTCCCCGCTTTAAAGCATTTATAGTGTCACCCGAGACTGCGGAGGATCTAAAGCAACTTGAGTATTCTGTCAACAGTTTTAATCAAAGCACTGAAGGAGCTATTCAGGGACTCGTCCAATCTATTGAAGGCATATTAGATGAGTTTATGCTGCCAAAGAAGGAGTCGGTATCCGACCTACAAGTTTCCAACAACGGATCGGAAACAACAATAAAATACAATAGGCGCGGGGCATCCCACGTTGATGTCTATTCTGGAAATATGAGGAAGACTAACGCCAACATGCCAGGTTTAGAATTGGAATCACATGATGTGTTCGAAAATATCAAAGGCAAGCTTTTTTTGTCAAAATCCTCAATAAACATAAAACAAGGGGAAACTACTATAGATAGCAAAGTAGTTATTCAACCTAAGGATTTGGGCAGGATCTTTTTCCCCATGTTTATTGAACAAAAAGTGCATATTTCTAATCCAAATTTTAATATGGATGCCGATCTGGCACTCACATTCGATCAATGTAAAGTAGACTGAACTAATAGCACATAGCAAGGCGTTGCACGGGAAGCGTATCCGCTCCCGTGATCTTGGCGTTGGGCACATAAATAAACATTGATAATAGCATGAGTACCGTGCTATCATGATAACATGATTCAGTCATTCCGAAATAAAGGGACAGAAGATATATTTAATGGTATAAATTCAAAGGATGCACGAAAAAAATGCCCTCGGTCATTATGGGGTGTCGCTACCAGAAAACTGGATCAACTGGATTCAGCAATACAGCTTAATGAACTTCGCATACCGCCAAACAATAAGCTGGAGTCCTTAACAAGAGATAGAAAAGGACAACACAGCATAAGGATAAATGATCAGTATCGTATTTGCTTTATCTGGAGTGAATCGGGGCCAGATAAGGCAGAAATTACAGATTATCATTGAGATAATTATTAAGGAGGCAAACAATGGTTAGAATACCAACACATAGAGAGCCAACACATCCGGGAGAAATGCTGCTTGAGGAGTTTCTTAATCCTATGGGCATTACTCAGAGAGAGCTATCTGAAAAGATTCATGTCCCATATCAGCGAGTCAATGAAATTATCAATAAAAGGCGGGGCATTACGCCAAGCACAGCCTTAAGACTTGCTAAATTATTCAGAGTTTCTGAAGATTTCTGGATGAATCTTCAGTTACGCTGTGATTTATATAATGCAAGACTAAATGAATCAAAAGAATTGAAGGAGATCAGACCGTTAAAGTTGAAACAGACAGCGGTTTAAAAAAAGAAGTGCCCAATTGGATAAGCGGGGGTTTTTCTCCCCCGCTCTCCACACCACCCCCCGAAAAACAAGGGTCTTCGACCGGCAAGCGGGTCCCTGTCTGCCGACAGGCAGGCGCACCGGGCGTTTCCCAGAGCATGACGGCCTGTAGGCGGTCAATAGTATCAGAGACATCATAAGATGCCCCTATGGGGCGAGCGATTCAACTTCACGCCGTGTGGTCACTTATCCGTTCGGATTCAATGTGCCACACGAGCTTCTTGAGACCCGTATTTCCCTACTCTGAGTTCGGCCCTTCACCACCTGCCTGCCGGCAGGCAGGTGTGTCAGGCATTACCCCGACCGTTAGGCTACTATGGCCTCTGTGCCTAAAGCACCTACTGTTGGCTGACTTCTGCCTCATCACCTGACAGGTTACCCTGACAGACGCTATGATTGACTGCCGTGGTCTGCTATCTCATTTGTGTATCCCGAAGGCTCATGTCATCTGATAGCTCAACGACATGCCTGGGCTTGTTAAACCAGTTGCCCTTCGGTATTCCTACCACAACAGTTTCATCGCATGTGAAGCAGATCTCCCCGAATAAGGACCTGCCTACCGGACAGGCAGGCGTGAACTGTCGCTACACAACCGCAGCATTTACTCCCGGCTCAACACAACACCGGGACAGGCTCCTCCACTGAACCCCGGGCTTCGTTGTGTTGTGCCAACTCGGAATCGAGTCTCGGTACGAGTCGCAACGACGTACCGACTTACCCGCAGACCTGCCTGACGGCAGACAGGTACAGGGGACTTTAACCCCATTAGTTCACGCCCATGCCGGGCGTACACAATGCCATGCACTGGATTTGTATTCCGCTGCGCTCCACACAAACCAGTGATGGCCGTCGTTATAAACGATAAATTAAAACCTTCTTCTTGACATTAAAGCGTTTTGACGTTATAATGACTTAAGGAGGATGAAACATGAAAACTAAGACTAAACGCGCAACAATTTATCTTGATCCTGACCTTCACAAAGCTTTACGTATTAAATCGGCGGAGACAGACCATTCTATATCGGAGATAGTGAATGATGCAATTAAATATTCCTTGGCGGAAGATTCAATTGATCTTGCAGCTTTTGAGAATCGCAAGGATGAACCATTAATAGCATTCGAGGATGTTCTGAAGGAACTGAAAAAGAATGGCAAAATATGAGATATCCGCAAAAAAGTCTGCTTTAAAAGAACTTAATGGCATACCAAAAAAAGAACTACAAAAAATATTAAAAAAGATAAGGGCTTTATCTTTAAACCCGAGGCCACAAGGGTCACAGAAGTTATCACATAGAGAACAGTATAGATTCCGACAAGGGGATTACAGAATAGTTTATTCCATCAGAGACGATGATTTAGCAGTTCATATAATTAAAGTGGGACATAGAAAAGAAATTTATCGTTTATAACCAGGCATTTGATCGAATGCAGAGCAAATCATCAATAAAACAGAAATTATTATTAATTGTATTTGGACTGTTCATTGCTCTTCTTTTAACTGAGGGGTTTTTTAGAATTGCTGGATTAATCGTCCATGAAGAAAATATTCTTCCGTCTGAAAAAAAAGATAATACATATAGAATTCTTTGTATCGGAGATTCAAGTACATACGGTATAGGATCAACTGATTCAGAAAAATACAGCTACCCGGCTCAACTCCACACACTGTTCAATACCCGGTTGTCAAACGTCAATCACCGATTTTCAAGCAACGCTTCAAACTCATTCCTGAATTTCCTTATCATGGCCGCTATCGGCAAGCTAACCGCATAACCAAAAGCGCATATCGTGGAGCCGTTTATATAACGGCACAATCTCATGACCTGGTCCAGATCGTCTTGTTCTCCCTGTCCGTTCACCATACGATCGAGCAATAATTTTATCATTGCCGTCCCCTCACGGCAGGGTGCGCACTGTCCGCATGATTCATGCGCGTAAAACCTTGCCGCCTTCTGCGCCACACGCGGGATCGATACTGTCTCATCCATTACAATAATCCCGCCGGAACCGAGCATCGTCTTTACAGCGGCAAGAGTATCAAAATCCATACTGACGTCTATCTCGTCCGCTCTCAGTATCGGGGTCGAAAGCCCGCCCGGTATAACCGCCTTCAATTCTTTGCCGCCCTTTATACCCCCTGCCGCCTCATAGATCAGCTCCCTTAGCGAAGTGCCCATAGGATATTCATAAAGTCCGGGCTTGTTTACATGACCGCTTATGCTGAAAAGCTTTGTGCCGCCTCTTCCGGTACTGCTGGCGGCCTTAAAGGCATCCGGCCCGTTCTGGATTATAAAAGGAATGCATGAAAAGGTCGTTACATTATGAACAAGCGTAGGCTTTCCATACAGGCCGTTTGTACCTGGAAACGGCGGTCTCAGCCTCGGTCGACCCGGCTTGCCTTCCAGAGACTCAATGAGCGCGGTCTCCTCACCGCAGACATACGAACCCGCCCCCCTGAACACATCGATATAAAAAGAAAAACCAGAACCGAGTATATTATCTCCCAGAAGGCCCTCTCTTACTGCTTCATCAATTGCCTTCGGAAGAAATTTGGCTATCCATCCGTACTCACCCCTGAGGTAGATAAAGCCCTGCTTCGCACCCACTGCATAAGCAGCGATCACCATTCCCTCGATCAGGAGATGGGGATCGAATTCCATAATGTGACGGTCCTTGAACGTGCCAGGCTCGCCCTCATCAGCATTGCATATCAGGTATATCGTGCCTCTACTGTTTTGGGGGAGGAACTTCCATTTCAGGCCAGCCGGAAAACCACCGCCTCCCCTGCCCCTCAGGCCGGACCTCTCAACCATAAATGCCACCTCTTCCGGTCTCATTGAGAGGGTCTTTTTGAGGGCCTCATATCCTGAGATCTTCGTGCCGCCTGATATATTCGCAGTCAGTATCTTCTTCATATTAATTCACTCTTCCTGATCGAGCCTATTATCTCATCAACACTTTCAAAGGTCAGATTCTCATAACGCTCCTCATTGATATGCATAGCTGGCGCGTAACCGCAAGCACCGAGGCATTCTACCTCTTTTATGCTGAAGAGTCCGTCAGGGGTGACCTCCCCTTCGCGTATGCCGAGAGAGTTAGAAATATATTCAAGCAGGGGATTCTCAGTCAGGAGAGTGCAGACAACATTAGTACATATCTGGATAATGTATTTTCCTTCGGGCTTGAGGTTCAGCATCGAATAAAAACTCGCTGTGCTGAAGACCCTTGCCTCGGGCAGATCAAGAATGACCGCGACCGACTTCATCCCTTCTTCAGACACATACCCGTCCCTGTTCTGGAGATAACAGAGTGCGGGCAGAAGCGCCGACTCCTTCTCCGGGAACCTCTCAGCTAACCTGTTGATAATATCTTTCAGTTCTTCTTTCATGATTAGTTCAATATGTAGGGGTTTGATTAATCAAACCCTTACCCCTATCGCCCATCGCCTCTTGCCTCTTGCCCATCTTTTACTATTTTAATCGCACACGCCTTATATTCAGCCGTACCTGCAACCGGATCGAAGACGTCATTGGTCAATACATTGCTGCATGCCTCATGAAAATGAAAACTCATAAAGCATACCCCGGGAAGCACGCGATCGGTTACCCATACTTTCACCTTCACCTTCCCTCTTCGTGAGACAGCCATCACATAATCCCCGTTATTTATATCAAGTCTATCCGCATCCTCATTGTTTATCTCTATCAGTTCCTCAGGAAATTTTTCCTCGAACCCCGCGGACCTCCTGGTCTGAGTACCTGTATGATAGTGCCAGAGCCTTCTGCCTGTCGTGAGTATGAACGGATACTCATCATCAGGCACCTCGGCAGGGGGCTTCCATTGGGCAGGGCAGAACTTCGCGCGGCCCATAGGGAACTTGCCGCCGCAGTAAAGATAGGCTGTCCCGGGGTCCTCATCGCCGCAACAGGGCCACTGCAGTCCATCATCTTTGATCCTCTCATAAGTAATGCCCTTCATGCTCGGTGTCAGGCCCCGTATCTCATCCCATATATCAACTGGCGAACCATATTCCATCGAACGGCCCATACGCGCAGAAAGCTCTTTGATTATCCACCAGTCGTCCCTTGCCTCCCCGGGTGGTTCAACTGCCTTTCTTATTCTCTGGACCCGTCTTTCGGTATTCGTGAAGGTACCGTCCTTTTCCGCAAAACAGGCGGCAGGCAGCACCACGTCCGCATATTCAGCAGTCTCATTCATGAATATGTCCTGAACTATCAGGAAGCCGAGTTCTTTCAGCGCCTCGATAGTATGCGTCTGATTAGGTTCGGACATGACAACGTTCTCGCCGATCAGGTAGAGGGCCTTCACGTCACCGTTGAGTATCCCGTCGAACATGGCAGGTATCTTTGTGCCGTCCGTATCAGGCAGTCCCTCCATGCCCCATGCCTCTTCGAACTTCTTCCTGACCGCAGGGTCGGATGCCTTCTGATATCCGGTATAGACATCAGGCAGGACACCCATGTCGCAGGCCCCCTGGACATTGTTCTGACCTCTTAAGGGGTTTACCCCGGCGCTCTCTACCCCGACGTTACCAAGGAGCATCTGGAGGTTCGCGCATGTCTTTACATTGTCCGTGCCGGTTATATGCTCGGTTATCCCGAGTGTATAAAAAAGTCCCGCCTTTTCAGCGGTGCCAAGCATCAGGGCCAACTCCCTGATCTCGTCCGGTCTCAGGCCGCATATCTCCGCTGCCTTTTCAGGGGTGTATTCCTCTACGGTCCTTTTAAGTTCCTCAAAGCCCTCAGTGCAGTTCTCTATGAATTCAGTGTCATGATGGCCGTTCTTAATGATCTCGCGCATTACAGCATTCAACAGGGCTATATCAGAGCCGACATTGTGCTGGAAATGCCTTGTAGCCCAACGGGTAAGTTCTATCTTCCTCGGGTCAACGACTATAAGCAGGGCACCTTTTTTCACGGCCCGCTTCATACTATATGATATTACCGGATGCGCCTCGGTCGTGTTCGATCCTATAACGAATATAACAGGACACCCTTCTATCTCTGATATGGAATTGGTCATGGCCCCTGCGCCCAGTGTGGCAGCCAGACCGGCCACCGTAGGTGCGTGTCAGGTTCGCGCGCAATGGTCGACATTGTTAGTCCCGATCACGCCGCGCATAAGTTTCATCATCAGATAATTATCTTCGTTCGTCGTCCTGGCGCAGCCTATTCCTACGATCGAGTCAGGGCCGTGATCATTTTTGATCTGCGAAAGCTTCTTTGCTGTATAGTCAAGGGCCTCGTCCCAGCTGACTTCAACGAGTTTTCCGTCCTTTCTGACAAGCGGCGACTTGAGGCGGTCATGAGAATTTACAAAGTCATAACCGAACCTACCCTTTATGCACAAGCTGCCGTAGTTCGGCTTCGCAGCCTCGACACCCGTCACCTTCAGTATCTCATTGTCCCTGACATGAAGAAATATCTGGCAGCCGACACCGCAGTAGGGACAGGTAGTCCTGACTTTTACCGTATCGCGGTTACTCTCTTTCCCAGCCGCTTTCTTCTCAGTCAATGCGCCCGTCGGGCAGAGCTGCACGCATTCACCGCATATTACGCATGATGAATCGCCCATCGGACTGTCCAGGTCGCAGACAACAGTCATCCTGCTCCCGCGATATCCCATCTCGATCACCTCATTTACAACGAGGTCATTACATCCAACTATACATCTATAGCAATGGATACACTTATTCATGTCCCTGATTATCATCGGGCTGGAAGAGTCGGTAACGTATCCTTTATCGGACATAGGGAAGCCGGACTTTTCGATCCCGAGCACTTTCGCTACATCCTGCAGCTCGCATTCACCGTCAGCCTCGCAAGTGGGACAGTCGTGTTTACCGCTCGCGAGATAAAGCTCGACAATCATCTTTCTTGTCTCGATTATTTTCTTGGTGTATGTATGGACGATCATGCCGTCCGCTGCCGCAAGAGAGCATGAGACCTGGAGTCCGGGCAGTCCTTCTACTGCTACAACGCAGATCCTGCACTTTCCGGCTTTTTTTGTCCTGGGATGGTAACAGAGGGTGGGTATATAGATCCCGTTCTCACGGGCAACACTTAGCAAAGACTGACCGCTCTTTGCTTGCAGTTCCCTGCCGTCGATGTTTAAGGTTATCTTATTCAAGAGGGTACAGAGAACAGCATTAATCGAGTTTTAACTTCTTGAAATATTTTATAGTTTCCTTAAGGCCGTCCTCGAGCTCCACCTTCGGTTTCCATTTAAGCTTCTTTTTCGCCAGTGATATATCCGGCTGGCGCTGCATGGGATCATCCTCGGGCAGGGGCTTACGAATTATTCTGGATCTTGATTTAGTAAGCTTTATCACCTTTTCGGCAAGTTCAAGTATCGTAAATTCATTCGGGTTCCCGAGGTTCATCGGCCCCGTAACACTATCGGGTGTGTCCATCAGCCTGATAAAGCCTTCTATCAAGTCGTCAACATAACAAAAACTCCTTGACTGTTTCCCGTCACCGTATACGGTTATCTGTTTGCCCTGCAGAGCCTGCACAATAAAGTTACTCACTACCCTGCCGTCATTCGGGTGCATCTTCGGGCCATAAGTGTTGAATATTCTGGCAACCTTTATATTTAATTTGTGCTGGCGGCGGTAATCAAAGAAAAGTGTCTCCGCGCAGCGCTTCCCCTCATCGTAGCATGAACGAAACCCCGTTGGATTGACATGTCCCCAATAGGATTCAGGCTGCGGATGTATCTGCGGGTCACCGTAGACCTCAGAGGTCGATGCCTGAAAGACCTTTGCTTTCAGCCTCTTTGCAAGCCCGAGCACATTAATGGCTCCGTGAACTGACGTCTTGGTAGTCTGTACAGGGTCATACTGATAATGGATCGGTGACGCGGGACACGCAAGGTTATATATCTCATCAACCTCTACATAAACAGGAAAACATATATCGTGCCGCATAATCTCGAAACGCGGGTTTTTGATCAGATCAAGGACGTTCGAACGCTGTCCCGTGTAGAAATTATCAAGACAGAGCACCTCGTTCCCATCGTTAAGCAGTTTCTCACAAAGATGAGAACCCAGAAAACCGGCACCGCCTGTAACAAGTATTCTCTTCATACATTATCCTCCCTCAAGTCCCTGTGCGAAGTCCCCGCGTTTTCGTTTTCCAAAGAGAAACGGCGGGGATCATTCTATAATTTAATATTCCGCAAGTCATATATTTTAACATACTTGTATTATTATGATATAACGGCCTGTTATCCAATCGATCCACGCTCGATATTGACCTATTTTATGGATTGAGGTAAGATATCAAGTTGCATAAATCGTTGGATTTAGGGGTGTAGCCAAGCGGTAAGGCACCTGATTCTGGTTCAGGCATTCGGGGGTTCAAATCCTCCCACCCCTGCCAATTTTATTAGATATAATGGTCCCATCGTCTAGTGGCCTAGGACGCTGGCCTCTCACGCCGGAAACACGGGTTCGAGTCCCGTTGGGATCACCAAACATTCCGCAGGAATGTTTGATAACACAGATTGAAAGAATTTGATTCCACAGATAAAAGATGCAGAAACATAGAAACTGAAGGAAGTATCTGTGTAATCGTCTTACTGAATCTGTGCAATCAAGTATAATGAAATTATACTAGGAGAATAACATGTCCAGGACATACAACATCGCAGTATTACCCGGAGACGGTACCGGGCCCGAGGTCGTTGCTGAAGGCATAAAGGTACTCCAGACCGCGGCTGACACGGCAGGGTTCAAGATAAAACTCACCACCTTTGACTTCGGCGGTGAACGCTATCTCAAGACAGGCGAGACACTCCCCGATGGTGCGGCAGATGAACTGAAGAAGTTCGACGCCATCTTTCTCGGAGCTATCGGACACCCTGATGTAAAACCAGGGATACTCGAAAAAGAGATACTTCTGGCGCTCCGGTTCGAGCTTGACCAGTATATTAATTTCAGGCCGGTAAAGCTTTACCCGGGCATAGAGTGCCCTATTAAGGACAAAGGCCCTGGTGATATAGATTTCCTCGTTATAAGAGAGAACACCGAGGGCGTATACGCGGGATCTGGAGGGTTCCTTAAAAAAGGCACTCCTGATGAGATCGCTGTACAGGACTCGATCAATACAAGAAAAGGCGTGGAACGGTGCATCCGCTTCGCTTTTGATGCATGCACGAAACGCAACAGCAAAGCGCCATGGAAGGGACTCACAGATGATGAGAAGGCCGCGGGCAAGATCGGAAAACTCACACTGTGCGGTAAGACGAATGTGCTCACATTTGCCTTCGACCTCTGGGAAAGGGCCTTCCGTGAAGTCGCAACCGAGTACCCGAACATAGTTGCTGACTACGCGCATGTTGACGCTATAACAATGTGGTTCGTTAAGAACCCCGAATGGTTCGATGTCATAGTAACTGACAATATGTTCGGCGATATAATCACAGACCTCGGGGCAATGATCCAGGGCGGTATGGGTATAGCCGCTGGCGGCAACTTAAACCCCGAAGGCGTCTCCATGTTCGAACCAATTGGCGGCTCAGCTCCCAAGTACAAGGGTCTGAACAAGATCAATCCGCTCGCTGCGATCTGCGCGGCAGGTATCATGCTCGAGTACCTCGGAGAAGAGGAATCTGGAAAGAAAATAGAATCGGCCGTAATGAAAGTCACCGCCGATCATTTAAAGAGCCTTGCAGCCGGACGTATGGGAATGACCACGACAGAGGTCGGCGATCTGGTTGCAAAATACGTCAAAGAATCATAGGATAGACCATGTTGAAGAAGAAAGATAAATATGTAGTTGCCGTAGTCGGCGCCACAGGCGCTGTCGGCAATGAGATGATAGCTGTGCTCGAAGAGAGGAACTTCCCTGTCGGGCAATTAAGACTCTTCGCTTCCGAGCGTTCGGAGGGAAAGACACTTGAATACAACGGCAAACCAGTTGTTGTTGAGTTGCTCACGGACAAAGTTTTTGACGGCATAGACATCGCACTCTTCTCCGCTGGCGGAGACAGGAGCAAAGAGTTCGCGCCCGCAGCCGCCAAGGCCGGCTGTATTGTAATCGATAACTCGAGCGCCTGGAGAATGGATCCAGAAGTGCCTCTCGTCGTACCCGAGGTAAACCCGGACGACGTTGAGTGGAACAAGGGCATAATCGCGAACCCAAACTGCTCAACGATACAGATGGTAGTTGCCTTAAAACCGATCCACGACGCAGCGAAAATAAAGAGGGTCATTGTAACAACCTTCCAGTCAGTATCTGGCACAGGCAAAAAGGCGATGGACGAACTCCTTGATCAGACAAAAGACATTCTTAATTTCGCGGATATCAAGTCAACGGTCTACCCGCACCAGATCGCTTTCAACTGCATCCCGCAAATTGACGTCTTTCAGGAAGACGGCTACACAAAGGAAGAGGTAAAGATGGTCAATGAAACCAAAAAGATCATGGGCGATGATTCTATCAAGGTTACTGCTACGACTGTTCGGGTTCCGGTATTCAGAGGGCATTCGGAATCTATCAATATAGAGACAGAGAAGAAGCTCAGCGCGAACGATGCGAGGGCGGTCCTCTCAACAGCACCCGGGGTGCTCGTATATGACGCTCCCGAAAAGAACATCTATCCTATGCAGACGGTCTGTGCCAATAGGGACGAGGTATATGTCGGCAGGATAAGGGAAGACAACACGGTCGAGAATGGTCTGAACATCTGGATAGCAGCTGACAATCTCAGAAAAGGCGCCGCGCTCAATGCCGTACAGATAGCAGAAGTTTTAGTTAAGAAAGCTAAATAATATATATAGTAAGGGCACGGCATGCCGTGCCCCTACGAAACGCACCGGAAGACAAATGGAAACCGTCGATTGCATCATAAGGGCAGAATATCTTCTCACGATGGAGGGCGACCTCTCTGTTATCAACGATGGCGCGATAGCGATTAGCAGTGACACCATACAGGACGTCGGGACTTTCGCTGAGATCACGAAAAAGTATTCTTCCGAAAAAGTTCTCTGCGGTAAAAATAAAGTCGTTTTCCCCGGTCTGATAAACACACATTCACACGCCGCAATGGTATATTTCAGGGGACTCGCAGACGACATCCCCCTGCAGGAATGGTTAGAAAAGCATATCTGGCCCGCTGAGGGTAAATGGATGTCAGCCGAATTCGTTGACGACGCAGTCGGGCTCGCATGCCTCGAGATGCTCAAATCAGGCGTCACTACCTATACGGACCAATATTTCTTTCAGTCGATCGCTGCCAAAAAGGTAACGAAGATCGGAATGAGGGGCGTGCTCGGCGCAGGAGTTATCGACTTTCCGTTCACTGGCTACGCCTCTTCTGTAGAAGATTATTTCACGAATGCCGAGAACCTTATCAATGAGTACAAAGACGATGAACTGATCACGCCATGCATAGCACCGCACGCGACATATACATGCAGCCCCGAGAACTACCGGAGGGCGAACGAAATATCCGCAAAATATAATGTACCGATCCATACGCACGTTGCCGAGACACAGTTCGAGATATCACAGATAAAGGACCGTTACGGCAAAACACCGGTGGAGCATCTTGATGCAATAGGCTTATTGACAGAGCGCTTCATCGCTGTCCATTGTGTTTGGCTCACTGATAAGGATATTGAGATCCTTGCTGAAAGAAAGGTCGGTGTCTCGCACTGCATCGAAAGCAACTTGAAGCTCGCGTCAGGCATCGCGCCAGTCCCGAAGCTACTTAATGCCGGAGTCAAGGTCGCGTTCGGAACCGACGGGGCCGCGAGCAACAATGACTTGAGCATCCTTGGTGAGATGTCCACGGCTGCGAAGGTACACAAGGCGATCTCAGGTGACCCAACCGTACTCGACAGCAAGACAGCACTCCTTATGGCGACAAAGAACGGCGCTGACATAATCGGGCTCGGCGACAAGGTCGGTTCGATCAAGGCAGGCAAGAAGGCAGACATCGTTATCGCGAACCTCAACAAGCCTCACCTTTCCCCCATCTACGACATCTACTCCCACATTACCTACAGCATGAGACCCTCTGATATTGAAACCGTCCTCGTTAACGGCAAGGTAGTAGTCGATAACAGGACGTTAACTACGATGGATGAAGCGGAGATCCTGGGTAAGGCCAGGGAGTGGCAAGCTAAGATCAAAGAATAAATCGTAGGGGCGTTGCTTGGGTGCAACGCCTGTACATGCGTCCTCATAATCCTTATTTTTTTTCCTTTTTCTTGTCTTTTTTTGTTTTTTTCTGTTTATCAGCTTTTGCCTTATCCTTCTTACCGCCTTTATCTCCCATATCTCCTCCTTTTCCTTTTCAAGGAAATTGAAATTATTGAATACATTATAACCATCCCTGACATAAAGATAAAGAATATTGTTGGGGCGTTAACGAACCGGCCTTTTAATGTTCTGATAATGCCTCTGGGAATTATTGCAAATTTCACACGGACCCTGCGGCGCCTCTAAAAGCGTGGAACCGCATACATCACAGACATGAAAATCCAGTTCCATTCCCTCGATCTCTTTTGCCACAAGGCTAAAAAAGTATCTTGAATATTTATGCATATCGTTGATCGCCACAATATGCTGCTGATGCGATCTCAAGGAGTACATACAGCTGATCACTGCCTGATCGTACGACTCAATCTTTAACCTCTTGATAAACTCGGGATAGATGTCATTTATCTTTCTTAGCTCATTTTTCGAAGCAATCTGTACATTCTTTTTTGTATCGAGGATGACCGTTCTGATCTCAGAGTTTCCAGTCTCCGTGCCGAGACTCGCAAGTATTCTTTTATAGTTTTCAGCATGTACCTTTTCTGATATTTAAAATGCCCTGAAAAAATAGGCAAGATTGGGGTAATCTTCCTCGATAGCCTTCAGGCAATAGCCATTATAATGTTCGTGTGCAGTAAGCTCCGCAATATAGGCTTCTTTAAGTATCTCAGCGGTAACAGGGTAACCACCCAAAATGGATTTTTGATCAGAGGCGAATATCTTTGACATAGGATACCCCGCTGCTATCAAGGTGCAGATGCCGATAACTTCCCGCCTGGTAAAATGCCCCATAAAGGAATTATATACATTTTGGCTTTACATAAATAGTGCAAAACGCACTAGATCACATGAGGGGTAAAAAATTAAATCAGGTATTAATCTTTTTGTTCCTGGGTGGTACTCTCGGATGATTCAGGTTGAGTGGTGCTCTCAGATGATTCCGTTTCGGGATCCACTGACTCTGCTTCTTCAGAACCTTCTAAAGGATTTTGAGTGCTCTTTAGACGTTTCTGTAATTTATCTTCCTGTTTTTTCTGTCGTTTCAGTTCTTTTTTCCGCTTATTACTGCTGTACATACCGGCACGTTTTGCCATAGTTGCCTCCTGGCTGACTTTTTACAAAAAAGGGCCTCTTCATTAAAGAAGAGGCCCACATTTTGTTAGCTAATTAAAGCTTAACAACATTGATCGCTCTGGGGCCTTTTTCGCCAGCCTCAAGATCAAAGCTTACAGCATCACCTTCAGCGAGACTCTTAAAGCCGTCACCCTGAATTGTGGTGTGATGAACAAATGCGTCTGTTCCATCTTCACATGAAATGAAGCCAAAGCCTTTGCTGTCATTAAACCATTTTACAGTTCCCTGATTCATAGTTATATTCCTCCTTTTCTTAGTATTGAAATCTCAGAAGGTCGGGGATCAAAAAAAAATCCGCAAAGATCAAAAATCCTTGCGGTCTCGTCAACGACAAAAACTTCTAAAATCTAAAAAGAGTTTACCAGTTCTTTTTGATATTGTCAAGGATAATAAAGTGTAAAAGTCATTAAACTAATAATACCTTACCGGCGCCCTTGTAACAGGGAACCCTGCCTTGTCCATCGCATTCAGACCGCCAACTACAATGTATATGTTTTTGTGCCCATGCTTGCCAAGCAGAAACGCCGCACGGACGCTTTTTTGGTCATTGGGTCATGTGCAGTAAAATGCGATCTTTGTATCCGGAGACAGAACTGCAAGCTTGGTATCGATCAGGTGAATCGGCACAGATAATGCCCCTGTGATATGCATTTCCAAAAACTCGTCAGGTGACCTCACATCCACGATCAGGATCGTCTCGCCCTTATCAATAAGTGCCTTGAGCTCTTTGGCCTTGATGCGCTGACTGTTATCATCCGCAGCAAAGGCAGGTGTTAGAACTGATAAGAGCACGATTACAGCAATAAGAATTTTTAGTATCCTTAACATTGATACTATTTTACACAAATGTTTAAAGAAAGTTAAGAAGAATAATTATTGACTTCATATTCCATATTGGTTAATTTAATATCTCAATCTTAATCAACACAAAAACGATCATTAGGAGATAATAAATGAGAACAGCCAATCCAGCGCTTAATGCCAAGACATTCAAGAACCTGCCAGCTGTTATGGATGCCGACCAGGCAATGTCGATACAGGGAACGGTCAACAAGACATTTATGATGCTGGTACTGCTGGTCATTACCGCATCATGGACATGGAGCATGTTTTATACGACCAGAAACCCCGCCACTGTGTTCCCCTGGATGATTGGTGGAGCGATCGGCGGCTTCGCAGTCGCGATAGTCACTGTATTCAAAAAACACTGGTCAGGAATTACCGCTCCGATTTATGCCATTTTAGAAGGCTTTTTTCTCGGCGGCATTTCAGCCGTCTTCGAGTCCAGGTATCCAGGCATTGTTATGCAGGCTGTTACGCTCACGTTCGGCACCTTATTCGGTCTTCTGTTTGCTTATAAATCCGGATTAATAAAGGTAACTGAGAACTTTAGACTGGGCGTGGTTGCCGCGACCGGCGGAATAGCGCTTGTCTATATAGCATCGTTCGTGCTCGGCTTCTTCGGCATTAACATGCCCTTCATACATGAAAGCGGCATAATGGGGATAGGCTTCAGCCTCTTTGTCGTTGTCATCGCCGCGCTGAATCTGGTGCTCGACTTTGATTTTATAGAGAGCGGGGCAGAGGCCGGAGCGCCAAAGTTCATGGAGTGGTACGCGGCCTTCGGTCTTATGGTTACATTAATATGGCTCTATCTGGAGATCCTGAGACTACTCTCCAAACTTAGAAGCAGGAATTAATAGGGCCTATAAGTCCTATTAAAGCACAGCTTCCAATGTATCCTCGAGTGTCTGTGAGTCCTCGACATTAAATATCTTCATATCAGGGACTATCCTCTTTATAAGACCGGAGAGAACCTTTTTGGGACCAACCTCTATTATTGTATCAACACCGTTCTCCGCCATAAGCTTTATGGAATCCTCCCAGAGGAGCGGGCTGCTGAGCTGTCTCACAAGAGAGTCCTTAATAGCGGCTGCGTCCTTAATTATCTTTGCGTCAGCGTTGTTCACTATCGGTGTCGTGGCATCCTGTATATCAATGCCATCAAGTTCTTTAGAGAGACTTTTCGAGGCAGGCTCCATAAGCATGCAGTGTGACGGCACTGAAACAGCAAGTATCATTACCCTCTTTGCTCCTGCTTCAGAGGCAAGTTTTACGGCTTCCTCGACCGCCGTCTTTTCTCCGGCTATAACTATCTGGCCGGGGCAGTTATAATTGGCAGACGCGACATAACCTGAACCCACCCTTAAGCAGACTTCCTCGACAACTTCCCTTTCGAGACCGAGGACCGCTGCCATCAGGCCCTCGCCTTCGGGCACGGCAGACTGCATAAAACTGCCCCTTTTCTCTGTAAGCTTCACAGCATCACCAAACGACATGATACCGGCAGCCGCTACAGCAGAATACTCACCAAGGCTGTGCCCGGCCATGCAGTCGGGGCGCAAACCCTTCCAGATAAGCTCCTTGAATACAGCGAAGCTCGCGGTCAGGAGCGCCGGCTGTGTCCTTATTGTCCTGTTCAGCTCTTCCTCCGGGCCGTTAAAACTTAATTCAGCAAGGTCATACCCGAGTGCCTCAGATGCCTCTTTATAAATTTCTTTTACACCTTCAAAATTATCGTAGAGGTCCTTCCCCATGCCGACATGCTGTGATCCCTGGCCGGGGAATACAAAGGCAATTCTCATTTTGATTCCTTGATCTTCTTTATGAGCATCGGGACGATCTCAAAGAGGTCACCGACTATGCCGTAAGTTGCAACATTGAATATCGGAGCCTCAGGGTTCTTGTTAATAGCGATGATTACATCCGAAGACTGCATGCCGACCAGGTGCTGAACTGCACCAGATATTCCGCACGCAATATATAGCTTTGGGTTTACTGTCTTGCCGGTCTGTCCGACCTGATGGCTGTAAGAGATCCACTCCTCGTCAACCGACGCCCTTGACGCGCCCACTACCCCGCCGATTGCCTCGGCAAGCTCCTCGAGCAGCTTAAATCCCTTCTCACCCCCGCACCCTCTTCCGCCGGCAACAATGACATCGGCTTCATGAAGGTTGACGCTTAACGCTGACTCTTCCTTTACGGACGCAGTAACCTTCGTCCTCGATGTTATCCCGTCAAGTCTGACATTTACGATCTCTCCTTTTCTCGACTCATCATACACATCCTTCTTCATAACACGCGGCCGAACAGTAGCCATCTGTGGTCTGTAATCAGGACAGAGTATCGTGGCCATAATGTTCCCACCAAACGCGGGCCTTACCTGAAGGAGATGCTTTGTCTCCTTGTCTATCTCGAGCAATGTACAATCAGCGGTCAGCCCTGTCTTTAGCTTCGCCGCCACCCTCGGGATAAAGGACCTTCCAACCGGTGTCGCTCCCGCGAGGACAATGGCGGGTTTATTATCTTTAATGACCTTCGTCAATACTTCGGAATAACTGTCATCATTGAACGGCAGTAAACTAGAGTCACTGCAGAGAAATACCTTATCAGCGCCCCACTTAATGAGTTCCTTTGCCGCATTCTCGTCAGCGCCCAGGAGAAGCGCGTGCACGCTCGTTCCGAGCTCGCCTGCCAGTCTTCTGGCAGCTCCGATCAGTTCATAAGAGACAGCCGCAACCTCGCCATCTCTCTGTTCAGCAAATATCAATACATCCTTATAATCGGAAAAATCCTTTGCAACCGCTTTTTGAGCATCTTTTATCTCAACTATCGCGCCTTCCTCACAAACCTCCAGACAGGACATGCAGGCGTTGCAATATTCATTTATATGTGCTTTTTCGTCTTTCAGTTCAATTGCGTCAAAAGGACATGAGTCAATGCAGGTCCCGCATCCGGTACATTTATCTGTCTTAATAATTACAGGCATTTATTCTTTTTCAACTCCTCTATCAGTTTATTTACCTGCTCTTCAGGCGAGCCTTCGATCATCATTCTTTCGGCATTCATTTCAGGGGCGAATATATTCTTCACCTGCGTCGGTGAACCCTTCAGACCGAGACTATTTTCATCCGCTCCTATGTCCGCCGCATTCATAGTCCTTATCTCTGCCTTCTTCGCGGCCATCTTACCTTTCAGGGAGGGTATCCGCGGATCGTTCAGCTCCCTTACAACTGTAAGCAGCACCGGAAGCGGTGATTCAACGACATCATATCCTTCGTCCATCATCCTCTGAACCGTGATAGAGCTCTCTGTTATCTCTTCTATCTTCTTCACATAGGAAATATGCGGGATATTCAGAAACTCCGCGGTCTCCGGGCCGACCTGAGCTGTGTCACCGTCTATCGCCTGTTTGCCGCAGAAGATTATACCGGCATCCAGCTTCTCTATCGCCTTTGCAAGTGTGTATGAGGTGGCCCATGTATCAGAGCCCGCGAACAACCTGTCCGAGAGAAGCACCGCCTCGTCAGCGCCGAGCGATATTGCCTCTCTGAGGGATGCCTCTGCCTGGGGCGGCCCCATGGTCAGGACAATGACCCTCGCGCCGGTCTGTTCCTTGATCTGTACAGCAGCCTCAAGGGCATGCATATCAAAAGGATTGATTATACTCGGAACACCCTCTCTCATGAGGGTGTTCGTCTCCGGGTTTATCCTTATTTCTGCCGTGTCCGGCACCTGTTTAATACAAACAATAATATTCAATCTGCCTTATCCTCCGGAATTTAATAAAATGGATTTGCGTGTTAAAAACGAAAAATATTATACGATATTTGTCCGGATAGGTAAAGTCGAATTAAGCGATTCGTAGAATTCACTTCAATGAGACTTATGCCTGTTGGTATAAAGTCGAATTAAGCGATTCGTAGAATTCACTTCAATGAGACTTATGCCTGTTGGTATAAAGTCGAATTAAGCGATTCGTAGAATTCACTTCAATGAGACTTATGCCAGTTGTATAAAGAAAAGAAATAAAAAAAGGAAGGAGTACAACCCGCTAATTTCAGTCATGTCCCCTTAATGGACTTTTCAATATATCATAATGCCAGCAATAATCAACCTGTAATTTCTTACAGGTAGGGTTTCCCCTAATCAATAATGACAATCTGTATATCCATTACATTAGTACCTGTCGGACCGGTAATTATCAGAGACCCCATTTTATTGAAAAAATTGTACGAATCATTTTCCTCAAGGTACTTTTCAGGGTCCAGCCCCAGACCCCTCGCACTTTCTATTGTTTCACCGTTGACCATTGCGCCGGCAGCATCTGTAGGGCCGTCCGTGCCATCGGTCCCGGCCGAGAGCATTGTTATACTCTCAATACCCTCGACCTCCATTGCAAATACGAGCGCAAACTCAGTGTTCCGGCCGCCCTTGCCTTTCCCTTTTACAGTCACCGTAGTCTCCCCGCCGCATATCAGACACCTTGGCTTCAATTGGAGACGGTCTTTCTTTGCTTTAAATTCGAGTGATTTTCCCGCAAGCCACTTTGCCGCCTTATGAGCATCGCCGATCAATTTTGATGATAATATCTCTGTCTCGTATCCCATTGAACGGGCAGAGATGACAGCGGCATCCAGCGCCTTACGGTTGCTGCCGATTATTAAATTGTTTACCTTATTGAACACAGCGGCGCTCTTCTTCGGCGTCTCGGGTATCAAACCTTCATCGCCCCTGGCGAGGACCTCCATCACGCTTCCAGGGGCCTTTTCGGCAAGCCCGTATTTATTGATAACGTTTATCGCGTCCCTGAATGTTGAGGTGTCGGGCGCTGTCGGGCCTGACGCTATAACATCGAGCTTGTCCCCGACCACATCGGAGATCATGAATGTGACGATCTCGGCTGGAAACGCGATCTCCGCGAGCCTTCCCCCCTTTACCATTGAGATATGTTTTCTGACTGCATTGAGTTCCGTGATGTCCGCGCCAGCTCGCAGTAAAAGGTCCGTTACCACCTGTTTTTCAGCAAGGGTTATACCTTCGTACGGGCATACGAAGAGCGCTGAACCGCCTCCTGAAACCAGGCATAGAACAAGGGTCTTTTCATCAGCGCCCTTTAACAGATCCACTATCTCAACAGCCGCCTTTACCCCGTTCTTATCAGGAATGGGGTGCCCCGCCTCATAAACCTTAATATTTTTCAATCCTTCTGACTTCCGACTTCCCGAAGCGGGTCTCCGCGCAGCAGGGTCGCTCCGACCGACTTCCGACTTTTGTGCGTGACCGTATTTGGTCACAATGACCCCTTCCATTACAAGGTCGGGCAGTTCCTCTTCAAAGGCCTTTGCCATCTGATAAGCGGCCTTGCCGAAACCGACCAGCATGATCCTGCTGTACTCCCTGACCGAGATGTACGAACGTATCTGTCCCGCATGCGCCTTCACAAGAAAAGAGGGGTCGGCCTTTTTAAGGGCATCCATAAATATCTTGCTGACTTTAACGTTTGTTTTCATATTATTAATTATCTATCGGCTATCATGACGGGCCGGGGAACGCTCCTCTTTTCCTTGACGTATTGTCTCTAAGCATTTATACTTATCTTACTTAATTTAAATACTTTTTTTAAGAACAATTCATTACAGGAGCAATAATGGCTGATTTTCATCAAAGTGGTGCTATAGCAACATTTCACAAGCTGGGCAAAACAGATCTGGAAAAGATCGAGGAAGAACTCTTCTGGTATTCAAAGGAAAGACCAATCGCACTTGTCCTGCCCTCTCTCTATTCCGAACTTGAGGGCGAGGCACTTAAAGGTATAATCAAAAAACTCAAGGATATCACTTATTTAAAAGAGGTTATCGTAACCCTCGGCCAATGCACCAGGAAGGAGTTCGATAAAGCAAGGAAGTTCTTCTCGGTCCTGCCCCAGGAGACAAGACTCATCTGGAACAACGGGAAAAGGGTCAGTGATGTATACAAAAAGATCCATGCCGCCGGCCTTTCACTCGGGGACGCTGGAAAGGGGCAGTCAGCATGGATGGCCTACGGTTATATCCTGGCACAGAGAGACATCCGTGTGATCGCGCTCCATGACTGTGACATATTTACATACAACCGCGAGCTGCTCGCGCGTCTCTGTTACCCGGTAACAAACCCAAACCTCGATTACGAGTTCTGCAAAGGTTATTACAGCCGGGTGACCGACAGGATGCACGGAAGGGCAACAAGGCTGCTGATAACACCTTTGCTGCGTTCACTGATAATAATTCTCGGAGACATACCCCTCCTTAAATTCCTTGACAGCTTCAGGTACCCGCTTGCCGGGGAATTCGCAATGAATGTTGACCTCGCGAGGATCAACAAGATACCGGGTGACTGGGGACTCGAGGTCGGGGTACTTGCCGAGGTTTACAGAAACTGCGCGGTGCGGAGAGTCTGTCAGGTCGATATCGCGGAAAATTACGAACACAAACACCAGATCCTTTCAAGTGACGACGTCTCAAAAGGCCTCCTTAAGATGTGCATAGACATAAGCAAATCTATATTCAGGACCCTTGGTTCGGAAGGCATGATCTTTTCTGACGGGCTTTTTAAGACACTGCTTGCAACCTACGTAAAGACGGCGCAGGACATGCTCAAACGGTATGAGGACGACGCGGCCGTGAACGGCCTTATTTTCGACAGGCACGAAGAGAGCCAGGCGGTCGAGACATTTACACAAGGGATCAGGATCGCTTCTGAAACTATCGCTGAGGACCCGCTTGGGGTCCCGTTGATATCGAGCTGGGACAGGGTCACGTCCGCACTGCCCAACATCCAGGATTTGGTAAAAAGTGCTGTAGATAAGGATAATAAATAGACGGTCTTATATATAATATCAGAGCCTGCCCGGACATACCGGGAGGGACTATCATAAAGGAGGGATTCAATGAGCTTCTGGGACAAAATTCAGGATGATCTGAAAAAGAACCTGCAGGAAGGCATAGAGATATTCAAGGAAGGCAGTTCGGTATTCACTGAAAAGATCGAAGAGCTTACAGGTGAAGGGAAAAAGAAATATCATATCTTTAATCTCAACATGAAGGTACAGGAAGAGTTTGCAAAACTGGGCGGGGCCATATATGACCTTACCGTAAAGAAATCAAAGAACCCCATCAGTAATATGAAGATAAAATCCATCCTGGCAAAGATCAATAAAATGGAGACCCAGATTAACAAGCTGGAAGGCAAAGAAAACAATAAGCCGGCCCAAAAGGCTGTAAAGAAGCGCACGACCAAAAAGAAGGCGGCAACTAAAAAGAAAACTGCTGCAAAGACAAAAAAATCTTAATGAAACATTTCCTTTTCAGCATTGTCGCGATATTTTTTTTGATCTCCCTGCTGTTCTATAACAACAGCAGGGAGATCACCGCAAAAGCCAAAGTAGCGGAGCCAATGGAAAAGTTTCTCAAAATATCCGGTATCGTGCGTCCAAAAGACACGCTTGATGCGATCTTCACCAAACACAACCTCCAGAAAACGGACATGCCCATGATCCTGACCTCTGCAAAAAATGTATATAACCTCTCAAACCTTTCTATCGGAAACGTATACTCGTTCGAACTGGACAAGAACGATAACAGACTGATAAATATGCGTTATGGTATTGACGACCTCTCGTTCCTCGATGTCACCAGAAATAATGAGGGGTTCAGCGCCAAGAAAGTGGATATCGAGTTCACGAGGAAGATCGGCACTATATCCTTCAGTATAAAGGACAACCTTTTTTATTCGATGCCGGGTACCCACAATGAATATCTCAAACTCGCCCTCAAACTCTCAGACATCTACGCGTGGGACATTGATTTCTCGTCCGACATCCGGAACGGTGATACACTGAAGATACTGGTTGAAGAGTTGTGGGCAGGCGAAGCATTCAACGGCTTCGGGGAAATACTCGCAGTCGAATTCGTTAATAACGGCAAGACATACAATGCGTACAGGTTTGAGGCAGACGGATACACGGCTTACTATGACGCACGCGGCAGGTCCCTCAGGAAGGCACTTCTCCGGTCGCCCCTCAAATTCAAATATATAAGTTCGTACTTTTCGAAAAGTCGTTATCACCCGATACTCAGGATCAAACGCCCTCACCTCGGCATCGACTATGCTGCACCGACCGGAACACCTGTCTCGACCGCAGGGAACGGGACCGTTGTCTTCGCGGGTTACAAAGGACAGAACGGCAATACGGTCAGGATCAGGCACAACGGAAGTTATGAGACCTATTATGGTCATTTATCGAGGATACCGCGTAAGATCCGTAGAGGCGCCAGAGTATCACAAGGCGATATAATCGGTTATGTCGGCACGACAGGTCTCTCGACCGGCCCGCACCTTGATTACAGGATGAAACATAATGGTAAATTCATCAACCCATTGAAGATAACATTACCTCGGGGCACTTCCATTCCCGTAGAATTAATTGCCGGTTTCAAGGAGAGAGTACTGGCACTGGACGCCAGGCTTACAGCCCTGACAAAACCGGTTATCGCGTCCTCCGGAAAGATAAAGACATCCGGATAGTTACTGAAAATGAACCAAATACAGGAATATCTAAACAGCTTTAACTCTCCCGCCATGACAGCAGCGGTCACATTCTGTATGTATATAATCGCGGCAAAGATTATAGACATCTTCACGAACAAAATCCTGAGAAGGCTGGCAGAGGGTACCAGTACCCACATTGACGACAAGGCAATTGATCTCCTCCACCGTCCAGTATTCTTCACTGTCCTGATATTCGGAGCAATACATTCGATAGAGATACTGAACCTGCCCGAAAAGTTCATCTACTACTCGAACGGTATTTTATACACCGCCCTGGCCCTCATATGGGCAATCTGCATCATAAAGGTCAGCAACCTCTTTATCGCTTCCATACACAGGGTCACGGACATGACCGGCATGAACAAAGAGCTGGCCCCGCTGATCGAGAATATGTGGACAGTGCTCATAATAATCGGCGGCATCATGTTTGTGCTTTCAATATGGAAAATAAATATAACCCCGCTCCTCGCCTCCGCCGGGATAGTCGGGGTCGCCGTTGCGCTCGCGGCAAAGGACACACTGGCCAACTTTTTCGGCGGGATAAGCATATTTATCGACAAGCCATACAAGATAGGCGACTATATCGTCCTTGACACCGAGGAACGCGGCGAAGTGGTCAGCATCGGCGTAAGGAGCACCCGCATAAAGACAAGGGATGATATACTCATAACAATACCCAATGCGATCATCGCCAACACCAAGATAATCAATGAGAGCGCCCCTGTCCCGAACTTCAGGATGAGGGTCCCGTTCACACTCGCTTACGGCACCGAGATCGACAGGACGGAAGAAATACTGCTCGCTATTTCAAAAGATAACGAGAACGTGCAGAACGACCCGGAGCCGAGGATAAGATTCAGGTCATTCGGTGACTCCTCGTTGAACTTCGAGCTTCTCTGCTGGGCAAAGGAGCCCTCGCTAAGGGGACGAACGATCCATGAACTTAACAAAGAGATATACAAAAGGTTCGGGGAAGCAGGCATAACATTCCCTTTCCCTCACAGAACTGTCTATTTGAGAGAGGAAAAAAATTGGAAATAGGGATAGAGCCATTTGAATTCATGCAGTGCGTCAGTATTTTAAAATCAACGGGCAAATTTGCAAAAAACCTCGGCGAACTAAGGACTTTGATCTCAGAGTCCGGGGACGAGTCGATATTTCATCACACACACCAGTATTTCATCAAAGGGCTCATCCTTGAATACACCAACGACTTCGCTGAATGGGCGGGAGCAACCCTTGAAGAAAGGGCCCTTGCCGAACGTCTCTCCTGCATTGACCCATATATACTGAAATCAGTCAGCGAGGTCCGAAAGAAATTGATACGTGAGATCGATGGTTTCCTTGCTGATTTTCCGGAACCCCGCGATGTTCTCACCGGAAACGAGTTTTATCTGAATGAGACAGTCAGTCTTGTCTTCCCGGTCGGCGTAACCGCGGAAAACCTCGAGGAATTACTTATAATCGTCGAGCACATAGACAAAAGCAGCATCTATTATCATTTCTTTGATTCACGCTTCCGTCTGGGTGAAGGGGTTGTAGATGACTTTTCGAGGTGGATCGAACATGGACTCGGCAAACAGTACCTTGCCGAAAAGATCAGGGCAATAGACCCTTTTGTACACAGCATAGAAAGCATAAGGACACATATCATCGAGGTCATTGAAGCGCATTTAAGGACCAAAAAAGATGGGACATCACATTGATAAAACAATATTCCGGCATATCACCCAATGGAGACCTGCTGCTCATCCAGAAACTCTCCGAAAAATTACAGGGCAAATCATTCCTCCATATTAACTCAACACGCGAAGGCGGAGGTGTTGCCGAGATACTCAGCCGTATGATCCCGCTGCTTCTGGATATAGGCATCGACGCCCGATGGGAGGTTATCGAGGGCGACTCAGATTTTTTTAATTTCACAAAAAAGACGCATAATGCACTTCAGGGCGACAAGGAGAAATTCACAAAAAAAATGTGGGACTATTATTATGAGGTCAACAAAAGGAACAGCAAGAAGCTCGACCTATCGGCCGACGCCGTACTTATTCACGACCCCCAGCCTGCACCGCTGATCGGTTTCAGGCCGAGATCCAAAAAAAACTTATGGATGTGGAGATGCCATATCGATGTTTCCAGACCCATGGAAAGCGTATGGACCAACCTAAAGAAGTATGTTAAACAATATGATACGGCCATATTCTCCGTATCAAAGTTCGCCAAATCAATGCCTAAGGTGGATGAGTTCATTGTGACCCCGTCCATTGATCCTCTCAGCGACAAGAATAGGGAACTGACAGAGGATGAGATCAATGAGGTCAGTGAGAGGTTCGGCATCCCCCGTGACAAGCCTATCATTCTCCAGGTCTCGAGGTTCGACAAATTCAAGGACCCGATCGGCGTGATCAATGCATACAAGATCGTAAAGAAATACAACGACTGTCAATTAATACTGGCCGGAAGCCCGGCATCGGACGATCCAGAGGGAGAAGCTATCCTTGATGAAGTGAAGGAATACGCCGGCGCCGATGATGACATCCACATCCTTATGATGCCGCCGGATTACCACAAAGAGGTAAACGCCCTCCAGAGAATGTCAGATATTATCCTCCAAAAATCAATAAAGGAAGGCTTCGGCCTAACCGTCTCCGAGGCCATGTGGAAGGAAAAACCGGTCATAGGGGGCGCTGTCGGAGGCATACCCCTGCAGATAGTCCACGGTGTTACCGGTTTTGTCGTTTATTCGTCCGAGGGAGCCGCCTTCAGAATAAGGCAGTACCTGAATAACCCTGAAATGGCCAGGCGAATGGGACAGCAGGGCAAAGAATATGTAAGAAATAATTTTCTGCTGACAAGACAGATAAGGGACTATCTCTCACTCTGGTACCTCAGCAAATTCAAAGGCAAGAACATGATCGAACTATGAGCAGTCTGAAATTAAAGAGATTTATAAAAGATTCTTTTCCGGATAACAACCTGATAATAGTCTCAAACAGAGAACCCTACCTCCACAATAAATCAGGATCAAACATAAAGGTCGAAATGCCCGCGGGCGGACTCACTTCGGCAATGGACGAAGCACTGCGTTCAACAGGGGGAACCTGGGTCGCATGGGGAAGCGGGAGTGAAGATAAAAATAATGTTGATGATAATGACCGTGTGGCCGTCCCGCCGGGCAAACCCTCCTATACCCTTAAAAGGATCTGGCTGACAGAGGAAGAGGTCGATAACTATTATCATGGTTATTCGAACAATGTCCTCTGGCCGCTCTGCCATATCGCGCTGGACCGTGTATATTTCAGGAAGAAATACTGGGACGATTATTTAAAGGTAAATTTCAGGTTCGCAAAAGCCATTTTGGAAGAGGTAACCGAAAGATCGCTTGTCTGGATACATGACTATCACCTCTGCCTTGTCCCTGAACTGCTGAAAAAAAAGATCCCCAAGCTTCCTGTCGCGCATTTTTGGCACATACCGTGGCCCAACTTCAGCGTCTTCAGAATATGCCCGCAATCAAAAGAACTTATAGAGGCGCTTTTACACAATGATCTCATTGGATTTCAGATACCGCATTTTGTCAATAATTTCATGGAATGTGTAAAAGAGTTCATCGATGAGGCGGAGATCGATTATAAACACGAAACGATAACGTACAAGAACCATAAAACAGTCCTGAAGGCGTTCCCGATCAGCGTGGACTATGAAAAGTTCAATTCACTCGCTTCTTCCATAAAGACAACCAATACCCTGCAAAAGATCAAAAATAAATATTCGCTGGGACAGAAAAGCATAGGCATAGGTGTTGACAGACTTGAGTATACAAAAGGCCTGATCAAGAGGTTACAGGCCCTGGACCTGTTTTTTGAACGATATCCCGAATACAGAGAAAAATTCACTTTCATCCAGATAGCCGTGCCGACAAGGCTGATGGAACCATATATCAGCTATAAGGCATCAGTGGAAGGCCTCGTAAAAAAGATCAATAAAAAATACTCGCTCGGAGGCTGGTACCCCATAATTTACAGAAACACTAAATCCGAACACGCTGACCTTGCCGCCTATTACAGGCTCGCTGATATCGCCATAATCAGTTCCATATATGACGGTATGAACCTCGTAGCAAAAGAGTTTATCGCGTCACAGATCAACAAGAAAGGTGTACTGGTACTGAGTGAGCTCGCAGGCGCGGCAGAGGAGCTTGAGGGGGCCATCCTCGTAAACCCCTACGATGTCGAAGAGTTCTCAGACTCCATAAAAGCCGCCCTCGATATGTCCGAGGAAGCAAAAATGTGCAGTATGAATATGCTGCGAAGGCAGATAAATGAAAACGACATCTACACATGGATAGCCGATTTCCTCAGAGAATTTACAATGCCCAGGTCAACCCTTAAATCAAAATGTCTGTATCTCTTTGACCACCTGGATGATATACCACGGAAAAACATCTTTCTCTTTCTTGATTATGACGGGACACTGACACCAATAGCTGAATCCCCGGACAAGGCGATCATCTCGATGGCAATGCACAACATAATCATAAAATTAAATGAGCTCATGCCGGTTGCGGTCGTAACCGGCAGATCAATAGCTAATATTAACTATGTCCTTAATATAGAAAATATCATATGCGCGGGCAATCACGGCGCTGAAATATGGGACGGGAAAAAGCTGGTAAGCGGCGAACGGTTCGCAAAAGCCAGAAAGGACCTCGCGTGGATAGTCGCTGAACTGAATGAGACACTCGCTCCTATCAAGGGAGTGATAGTCGAGGATAAGGGAATTACAGCAAGCGTTCATTACAGGATGGTTTCCCCACAGGACCTCTGCAAAATGATCAATAGATTCTGGTCAGTCGCGGACTCTTATAAAAAGAATTTTGTTATCACCTCCGGCAAAAAGGTGTTCGAGGTGAGACCCCATGACATATGGAACAAAGGCGATGCCGTTAAATGGATATGGGATCGTTTCGACAAAAACAGGTTACCTGTCTATATCGGCGATGACCAGACTGACGAGGACGCTTTTAAGGCAATCAAGGGAAAAGGGATCGGGATCTCGATCGGGAAGAGCAATGCAGCGGATTATTATCTTGAAACACAAGAGGAAGTTAAAAGGCTGCTTCAATGGATCGTAAGACCTTGAACGGTCAAATAGCGTATGCTTATACGTCTTTGAAAATTTACCATGAAAATTAAAATAAACAAAATATTAGACAAGATCGGTCAGTTCAATGTAGGCGAGCATACAGTGGTCATTATATCAATGGCTGTTGTTGTCGGTATACTGAGCGGATTTGCCAACGTCCTCTTCCGTGCCGCGATACACTACGTGCATGAAGTGGTGTTCGTAAACGGTTCGGATCTTCTTAATATCAATAAAGGCGGTTTCTACAGGATTTTAATACCAATACTGCCTGTCTGCGGCGCCCTCCTCCTCATTCCAATCTCGATGATCTTTAAGGATGATGTGAACGGCTACGGATTTCCAAAGTTTCTCGAAAGGGTGAACATTAAAGGCGGAAGGTTAAAGAGAAGGACCATACCCCTCAGGATAATAAGCTCTGCCCTGACCATAGGAACAGGTGGTTCTGCGGGTGTTGAAGGTCCTATCGCCCAGATAGGCGGCGCCATAGGTTCGCTTGTGGGCCAGTTTTTCAAGGTCTCGGGCAACAGGATCAAGCTCCTGATCGCGGCAGGTGCGGCCGGAGGAATCGCAGCTACGTTCAACGCACCTATCGCGGGTGTCATGTTCGCGACCGAGATAGTGCTGCTCGGAAACTACGAGCTGACCTCATTTGCAGCGATCGTCATATCCGCCGGCATGGCGACTGTCGTATCGAGGATATATTACGGCGGAAACCCCATATTTACGGTGCCCGCATATGAATTGAATGCATACGAGATCCCGCTGTATATTATATTCGGGATATTCATGGGTGTTGTCGCGGTCCTCTATATAAAGACATTCTACAAGATAAAGGACAGGTTCGAAGACCTCAAGATACCCAAACAGTTAAAGCCGGTACTCGGCGCCTTCCTGGTGGGTTCCATAGGGATATTTTTTCCGCAAATAATGGGGGACGGTTATCAGATCATCGAGAAGGCGCTAGATGGCAACATCATATTCATTATCATGTTTGCCCTTATATTCTTAAAAATAATCGCAACATCCTTAACACTCGGTTCGGGCGGAGCCGGCGGTGTCTTCGCTCCATCGCTCTTTATAGGAGCAATGGCAGGAGGAGCGTTCGGATGGGTTGTCCATACGATGTTCCCGGCATACACCTCAAATCCAGGCGCATATGCTACTGTCGGGGTCGGAGCCTTTCTGGCAGCTGCCACGCACGCTCCGCTTACCGCGATCTTCCTGCTCTTCGAGATGACCGGCAACTACAAGATCATCGTGCCGATAATGTTCGCGAGCATACTAGGGACACTTACCGCAAAACATCTGTACCACGACTCGATAGATACGGTCGAACTCACGAGGAAAGGCTACAACATGCACGACGGACGCGAGGCAACAGTACTCAGCACGATCAAGGTCAAAGAGGTAATGAAGAAAGAATTCACGACCCTCCACGAGGACATGGACATACACGAACTTCTCAGGAATGTCGTTGACGGAGAGAGCTTTTATTTCCCTGTTGTCGACAATGATAACCTCTTAACGGGCATCGTCTCTTTACAGGACATAAAGAGCGTGCTTTTCGAAGAGGACCTCAAGGGGTTCATCAAGGTAAAGTATGTTCTGTCACAGAATGTAATAGTACTGAAAGAGAACGACAATCTGAACACAGCGATAGAGAGGTTCGCGGTCAAGGACATAGAAGAGCTGCCTGTCGTGGACATCTTCAACGAGCGGAAGATCGTCGGTATGTTAAAGAGAGGCGACGTGATCTCAGCTTATAACCGGGAACTGATCAAGAGAAGATTTTAAGGGATCTCACGACACTATGAATAGAAAAGATATGTTTCTGGAGGAATCGGTCCTCTTTATCAGCATTATCAAGTGGTTTTTCCTCGCCACCTGCATCGGTCTTGTCGTCGGCGTCTCAACATCCTGGTTCATCAGATTATTGAACTTCAGTACCCATTACACTGCCCAGTACAAATACTACTTCCTGATATTGCCAGTTGCCCTTTTCCTCTCCTCCCTTCTCATTAAATACCTCGCGCCGGAGGCCAAGGGACACGGTACCGAAAAGGTCATAGAGGCGATCCACCAACGTAAAAGCAGGATAAAAGCCATCACAGTCCCGGTAAAGCTGGCTACAACCATTATAACCATCGCAGCCGGTGGCTCGGCCGGGAAAGAAGGACCGGCCGCCCAGATCGGAGCAGGGCTCTCTTCTATATTCGCCTCCATCTTTCGCTTTAACAGCAAGGACCGCCAGAAGCTGGTCATATGCGGCATAAGCGCCGGATTCGCATCCGTCTTCGGCACACCTATTGCCGGCGCCATTTTCGGGGTCGAGGTACTGGCCGTTGGAAATATCTTCTATGATGTCCTCTTTCCCTCATTTGTTGCCGGGATAGTCAGCTATCAGGTCTCTTCATCCATGGGGACCGAATATTTCAACACGCCGATCAATTTCGTCCCGCAATTCTCACAGCTCTTTTTTATCTATGTACTCATAGGCGCCCTCTTCTTCGGCTTCTGTGCCCTTTTACTCATCGAGTCGTTGAAGGCATCAGAAAAATTAAGTAAAAAGATCGACATATGGGAACCGTATAAGGGGCTCATAGGCGGCTGTATACTTATAATCCTCGCCTTTATGACATCAACAAAATATCTCGGACTCGGACTGGAAACCATACACCACGCATTATCTTCTACGGATATATATACATACGATTTTCTTCTAAAGATCGTATTCACCAGCATTACCCTCTCTTTTTGCGGCAGCGGGGGAATGGTCACCCCCATATTCTTCATAGGGGCCACTGCAGGGACTTTTTTCGCCTTCATGACGGGACAGAACTCCTCGATGTTCGCTGCGATAGGCATGGTCAGCGTGCTCGCGGGCGCAGCCAATACACCCATATCCGCAAGTATAATGGCGATGGAGTTTTTCGGCCCTCAGGTCGCACCGTATGCCGCGCTCTCCTGCATAGTCAGCTACCTTATTACAGGCCACAGGAGCGTTTACCCGAGTCAGATGATCGCGACCACAAAGTCCCCGTCGATCATGATAGATAAAGACGCTGTAATGGAGAACATGGATTCACTCAGGATCATACCCAGACCGAAGAGTATCCTAACGATAATTTTATATTTTTATAATCTGCTAAAGGAAAAAATCGAGAATTTTAAAGCGAAGTAAATCTCCCGCAGGCAGGCAAAAACGAAATTGACTTATATGCGTTTTAGGTTTACTATATTTTTTTAATTATCCCCTTAATATTTAAAAGGAGTCCAGATGCCAGAGGCAAAGCTCAAAGTAATACTTTTACGTAACACACCCGAACCCGAGGCAATAGTGGCAATGGCCGCAAAGCTTTGCTACAGCCCTTCTGACATAACATCGCTGAAGGGCAGGATAGATAAGAAGGACCAGAAGAAGTTCGTTGAGAAACTCGTTGCAATGGGTCACATGACCCCTATAGAGCACGCCTCCTTTACCTTTGCGATAGAGGGTATATCAAGGGCATGCTCACATCAGCTCGTCAGACACAGGGTCGCTTCATACAGCCAGCAGTCACAGCGTTACGTCAGCGAAGAGACCGGCTTTGATTATATTATCCCCCCTGTTATCAAAGAAGATAAAGAACTCAAAAAGGCCTTTCTCGCCTCTATGAAAGAGGCCCAGAAGTCCTATAACGAACTGGTCACTCAATTGAACAAAAAAGGCGTAAAGGGTGAAGCCGCCAACCAGGACGCCCGTTTCATCCTCCCGAACGCATGCGAGACAAAGATAGTCGTCACCATGAACGCCAGGGAACTAATACACTTCTTCAGGCTCCGCTGCTGCAACCGCGCCCAGTGGGAAATAAGAGAAATGGCCGATAGGATGCTGAAGCTCGCCAGAAAGGTCGCTCCGGTCATCTTTCACAAAGCCGGTCCCGGATGCCTGCATGCGCCCTGCCCCGAAGGTTCATACACATGCGGCAAGGTAAAAGAAGTCAGGAAGAAATACGGCGTAAAGAAGAAATAAGGCTTTTGACGTTTATCGTAGGGGCACGGCATGCCGTGCCCCTACAATATGTCCTTGCCGAACATCCCGGTTTTCCGTTAGAATGGAACATCTTAATACTTGGGCGAATTCAGCATGATATATTGAGGTTGGATCTCAATATGATCGAAAGCAATGGGAAAAAAGCTAAAAAAATATTTATAAAATGGTAAATTTGATAATGTTTCTGAAGTGCGGTCAAAGACAATGTCTGCTATTCGTGGAAAAAATAACCGTACAACAGAAGTTAAGTTAAGAATGGCCATGATAAGAAATGGGGTTGCTGGATTTAAAATGCATGTTAATGAAGTCACTGGCACCCCAGATTTTTATTTTAAAAAGGAAAGGCTGGCACTTTTTGTAGACGGATGTTATTGGCATGGTTGTCCAAAATGTGGACATATTCCAAAAAAAAGATTAGAATTTTGGGCAGCAAAAATAAAAAGGACTAAGCTCAGAGATAAAAAGAAACGGTCAGAATTAAGAAAACAAGGTATATCTGTACTGCATATTTGGGAGCATGAATTGAAAAACAAGCAATCAATAGCCACGGTATTAACGAAGATCAAAAAAAGGTGTGGGTTGACTATATGGATAAGAAGACCAATGATAAAATAGCAAATATACTCCAAAAATGTATTGATGGGGTGTTGAAAAGAGTTGCAAAAGATAAAACGCACAAGCCATTTCACAAAGCTCTTTTAACTTCAGAATTGGTCTCTGCTTCAACATTTGAACGTTCATTTTCGACGTCTTTTGGTCAAGGCCCTATAGAAAAGATATCAAGTATTATTGCAGAGGCTACAGGGGCCGAATGTGTTAGGCAAAAGGAAACAAGGGTCGATATACCTAAGGGGGCCGTGGATGAGATAGAAAGAATCACGCATTCACTTAGGAGTGGTGATTCAAAGCCGAATTGGGAGAAAGAGTTAGATAGGGTATTGGCTTTTACAAAAGGAGATTATGTGCAAAGGCGTGTTTTGTCTGATCTATGGATAAAGAGAGATGAAATTGAAACTTTTATTTCTATCAAAACTGTAAAACCCAACATTGATCAAACGGAAATTGTAAAGAAGGACTTGCTCTTATTAAAAGCCCATGATAGTAATTGTGAAACCTATCTGGCTTTATATTACAATCCAGGTGGTTCTACTCGGAAGGATTACAATTGGTCAGTGCCTTCAAAAATCTTCAATATGAAAAGTGATAACTGTGTTTTGATAGGAAAAGAATATTGGGACTTTTTGGGTGGGGAAGGTACTTATGAAGAACTTCTTGATATATTTAAAGAGATTGGGGAAAAAACACGCCCACAATTAAAGAGGCTTGGTCACTAAACAGCGCATAAGATTTGTTGCGTATATTTTGAACATCTTTTCAAGTATGCTTGTTCCCACATTTTATCATTTGTATCCTTATATCTTGAATAGGGGAAATTCGGATATATTGCTGGCTCTCGATTCATAATTGCTGACATGATTAGTGTTCCTATTGCTTTACCTAAACTTCTTGGCACTGCATTGCCCACTTGCTTATATTGTTCAATAAGACTACCCTCAATTATCCAATTATCAGGGAACTCTTGAATCCTTTTATATTCTTCTATACTTAAAGGTCTGTTGTCTTCAGGATGTGCTAAGTCAGTAGCAGGCATAGCAGGATGTGTTACTAATGTAGGAGACGGCTTGTCCCATCCTAACCTTCTTAGGAATCCAGTTTTGCCTCCTCCAGCATAATATGAGGCCCCTAATGCTTCTTTTTGAATGTCTTCCGGTAAATTTCGCCAGTATTGCCCAGGTTTTAACAGCTTGTAATATTTCAACCTTTTTTCAGGAAAATTTAGATGATTATGTTTATCGGGGTGCAAGTTTTTTACGGCTTCCTTAAAAGTACGCCATTTAGGTAGATCATACATTCTATTTTCAGAATTGGTAGGTGTTAAATAGGGCAACTGTTCACCGTCTATAGAACAAACAATTACTACTCTCTCACGTTTTTGTGGCGTGCCAAAATTTGCGGAATTATACAAATTGAAACTTACACCATACCCTTCTTTTCTTAATACATTTAAAATGTGCATAAGGGCACCACCTTTTTCTTCGTCAGGAGTAAGTGGTGGATATCCAGGGCCTCTTTCATTATGAGGTCTGTGCTTCAAGGCTGCTGAGAGAATTCCTCTTACATTTTCAATGACTGCAAATTTGGGTTTTAACTCTATGATCCTATCTAAGAATGTTAGGAATACATTTCCGCGATCATCTTCAAATCCTTTACGTTTACCAGCGGTGCTAAATGCTTGACATGGTGGACCACCGACTATTAAATCTATTTCTTGCTCTTCATCTAGTCCAGCAGCTTCTCGTATTCTTTCTGCACTATAATCCATTATGTCACCTAATAGAGCAATATTAGGTCGATTCTTTCGAATTGTTTTCCTACATGCATTATCAGTTTCACAAGCTAACTTAACTTCAAATCCAGCTTCTTCTAGACCAAGATCAAGTCCCATTGCACCACTGAAAAAACTCAGTGCAATTGGCCTATCATATGATTCTCCCGATTCGGGAGTGTATGCAAGCTGGTCCTCAGCAACCCCACAGTTAGAACTATCGTAATAATTCATAACGTCTGTCTCATTTATTATCCATGAATTTCCAACCTTTTCAGCAGGTAACTTGCCATTACGACAGAGATTTCTGACTTGTTGGGGTGATAAATGTAGTTTCGAAGCGGCTTTTTTTATATCAATCAAGGTACCTTCCATAGTTTCATGTGCGAAAATTCAAGAAGTACCTAAGAATACCTAATTATTATTTGAAAGTCAATGAAAATATACCTGTAAAATGTCACAGGTGTTTTATTCCTGACAGAGAAATAGACTATTGACAGCACACCCACCAAGCCTCTGTTTAGCATGCTCAATTTTGGCGGGTTTTTCTTGTTAAGGGGACAAATTGTGATATCCAAGAGTTCAATAATCAAGAGGTTATAGCTTTGAGATCACAATCTGTGACCTCAAAGAAATGAGGCCAACCCCTATTTCTTGCCGTTCTTTTTGTCGGACAGTTTCTTCTTCATCTCCGAAAGCGTATTTAGCGCCTGGATCGGCGTCATACTCACGATATCAAGTCCCAATAATTCCTTTAAGACAGGGTCCGCCTGCGTTGTAAATAGGTCGAGCTGGCCCGCCTTCTGGGTGACTGACTTCTCCGAATCGGGCGTATATGCCAGTTTGGGGGCGCCGAGTTCGTTCAGTTCGGACTTTTCCAGATTAGAGAGAATCTCTCTGGCCCTTGTCAGTGCCTCATCCGGAAGTCCGGCGAGCCTCGCGACCTGAATACCGAAGCTCTTGTCAGCGGCCCCTTCCTCGATCCTCCTGAGAAAGATTATCTCATCTCCCCATTCCTTCACAGCCACATTGAGGTTCCGGATGCCGTCCAGAACAAGAGAGAGCTCGGTGAGTTCATGATAATGCGTGGCAAAGAGCGTCCTTGCCTTCAGCCGCCTGGCAATGTACTCGACAACGGACCAGGCAATGCTTATACCGTCGAACGTGCTCGTGCCCCTGCCGACCTCATCAAGGAGTATAAGGCTCTTCGGTGTCGCGTTGTTCAATATATTGGCGGTCTCGATCATTTCGACCATAAACGTGCTCTGTCCCTTTGTGATAACGTCGGACGCGCCTATCCTCGTGAATATCCTGTCCACAACTCCTATCGTGGCCTCAGCAGCAGGGATATAGCTCCCGATCTGGGCCATAAGTACGATCAGCGCGATCTGCCTCATATAGGTGGACTTGCCCGCCATGTTCGGCCCGGTAATGATCGAGATATTGTTCGAATTGGAATCGATCAGGCAGTCGTTCGGAATGAACTTCTCCCCTGAGAGCAAGCTCTCAATAACAGGGTGCCTGCCTCCGGAGATGCTGATCGTATCACCGCTGTTCACGACCGGACGCTCATAATTGTACCTGGCCGCTATATTGGACAGGCTTTGCAGAGCATCGGTTTCTGCTATGGCCGCGGCCGTATTCTGGAGCTTTACGGTCTCTTTCGCGGCATCATCCCTGATCCTGACGAAAAGCTCGTACTCAATATTTTTGAGCCTCTCTTCAGCGCCCAGCACCTTTGCCTCATATTCCTTCAGTTCCGGTGTTATGAACCTCTCCGCATTAACAAGGGTCTGCTTCCTGATATAGTCCTCGGGCACCTGGGAAAGGTTGGCCTTTGTGACCTCTATGTAATAGCCGAAGACCTTGTTGTATTTGACCTTGAGTGACGATATCCCTGTCCTCTTCTTCTCCTTTGACTGGAGATCGGCAATAAAATCCTTTCCGCTGCTGCTCATCTCCCTCAGCTCGTCCACTACGGGATCAAAACCCTTTTTGATCATGCCGCCTTCCTTTATTGTCAATGGCGGCTCATCAGCTATGGCCCTCTCTATAAGCGATCTTACATCCGAAAGCTCCTCTATCCTTTTGGAGAGAGAGCCGATCGTTCTGTCGCTATATTCCTTGAGGAGTTCCTTTAACCCCGGCAGGATATCAAGGGAGTTCTTTAGTGACAGCAGGTCCCTTGCGTTCGCAGTGCCGCTGCTTATCTTCGAGGCGAGCCGTTCAATATCATATATGCTGTCCAGCATACCCTGTAATTGCCGAAGCCTGTCCGCATCGTTCATTAACATGCCGACAGCGTCCTGCCTGCGGTTGATCTCTTCGGGATCAATAAGGGGGTTGAGCAGCCATGTCCTCAAAAGCCTCCCGCCCATGGGGGTAAAGGTCTCGTCAATGACCTTGAGGAGGGTACCTTCCATATCATCGTTCCTCATGTTCCCCGTAAGCTCAAGGTTCCTGATCGTAGTCGCATCCAGAAACATATACGATTCACGCCTCAGCACACTCATTTTCGTAAAGGCGAGATCGCTCTTCTGTGTCTCTTCGAGATAATTAAGCAGGGCGCCGCCTGCAGAGACAGCGACGATCATCCCTTCACAGCCGTAGCCCTCAAGAGAAGTAACCTTGAAATGCTTTATAAGCTTCCTGTAGGCCTCTATATAATCAAAATACCAGTCATCATAGCCCGTAAGATAATAATCGTCCAGACCTATCACAGCCGGGTTATCCTTGAGGCTCTGCGGATAGAGTACTTCCTTTGGCCGGAACCTGCTGATCTCATCCTCCAGATCATTATGCGTCTCATAAACAATGAACTCGCCGGTCGTAACATCCGCTACAGCAATCCCGTAGATATTTTCCTTCTGGAAAAATCCGAGGATATAGTTGTTCTCTTTGGGGTTGTCGGGAGTGAAGGTCCCCGGGGTTACAACCTTGACGACCTCACGCTTTACAATACCCTTGGTCGACTTGGGGTCACCCACCTGCTCACAGATCGCGACCTTGTGGCCCGCCTTAACAAGCTTTGAGATATAGGATTCGGAGGTGAAATGCGGGATACCGCACATGGGCATCGGATCGGCCTTGCCCTTGTCCCTTGAGGTCAATGTGATCTGAAGGATCTTTGAAGCGATCACAGCGTCCTGCCCGAACATCTCATAAAAATCACCGAGCCTGAAAAAAACAATAGCATCCGGATGGCTGCGCTTTATCTCCTGATACTGCTTCATTAACGGGGTCAATTCAGACATAACGATTACAATTTAGCCTCTGAAAACTTTCTTTTTCAAGGATTGAATATTGATTTTGCCAGTATGCCGCCAGGAAACAACAAATATAACATATAGAAGGAATTATAGGAAAGATTTAGGGGGTTTCACCGCCCTTTTTTTGTTAGAACCACCCCTTACCCCTCCTTGCTAAGGAGGGGATTATTATTCTCCCCTTAACAAGGGGAGACACAGAGGGGTTACTGTTATTGTTTTATTTTACTGATAGTTATAGCTGGTTATTTAATGTATAATATTAAGAAGAAAAGAAGTGAGGTCAAAAAAACCGCTATATCCGATGGCTAAGTAATAATTTTGATATGCAAGATGCAGTGTGTTTTTGTGAGTGAGGCGATACACTATGGTATGCCGAATAAGCAAAAATGCGCTGCAACGCAGTAGATCGGAATTATTACGACGCCATCAAACATAGGTGAGCCAGGACTTGTAAGCGCTCGTCTCCCCTTTAACAATATTGAAGAACTGCTTCTGGAGCTTTTTAGTTATAGGACCCGGTGTTCCGTTCCCAATGGTCCTGCCGTCTACCTCTCTAATAGGGGTCACTTCTGCGGCGGTCCCTGTGAAGAAAGCCTCATCAGCGACATAGACTTCGTCTCGCGTAAAGTTAGTCTCGC
>BDTS01000084.1 GCA_002897915.1 bacterium BMS3Bbin09
ATGAATTGAGGAGGTTTTAAGCAGAGCAAACATTGAAACAATATACAGATCAGTCAGCCATGAGAATTTTCTTTAAATGCGGGACAGTTTTAGCCAAGTCCTCTCGTTCATACAGTCACCAGCTCCTCAAGGACCGTGTCTCTGATCTGTCTTTTAAGTGCAGGAGTTGTGGTAAGATCGACCTTCATGTCAAGTATGCTTTCGAGATGCTCAATAAGGTCGATAAACTCCCAGCCAACCGGCTCATAAAAATCTACCAGCAAATCAATATCACTCTTTTCTTTCTGCTCGCCCCTGGCAAATGAACCGAACACCCCGATCCTGCTGACCTTGTAATTCAGTCTGAGTTCCTCTTTATGGTCCTGCAAAACAGCTTTTATCTCATTTAATGTTCTCATGTTCGTTATCCTTAATATTTCAGAAATTATAGCACATGACAAATGTCACAATACAGCTTATTCTGACTCATGATTTTCAATGGCATATTAAACCGTGTCCCTACAAGTTCTCATGCATGCTTCCGTTCTTTCGCCCTTCCCTGCTCCTGAACCACCACTTCTCTATCTCAACCGCGAAGAAGACGACGGATGAGAGCATAAGGGTAATACCGAGTTCACCAGCGGTAAGCGGTGCTGTCTTGAAAATCGGGTTCAGGAACGGGATATATATGGTCCCCATCTGGAGGACGAATGTCAGCAATACAGCGCCCAGCAACGGCTTATTTGAAAACAGTCCGAGCTTGAAGAGAGATTCCCTCTCCGACCTTATGGCAAGAACGTGACCCATCTGGCTCAGAGATAGCACGGTAAACACCATAGTCTGCCAGTGCATTTTGGCCGAGTCAAAGAACCACGCCTGTGTAAAGATAGAGACAGAACCCATCAAGAGACCGACCCAGAACATATGATAGCCAAGGCCGTGAGCGAAGATAGTCTCCTTAGGATGCCTCGGCGGCTTCTCCATGATCCCCTTTTCAGCAGGCTCGACCGCGAGCGCGAGCCCGGGTAGCCCGTCCGTGACAAGGTTGATCCATAAAATATGTATGGGCAGAAGCGGAATAGGCAGCCCCAGGAAAGGCGGCAGGAATATTGTCCATATCTCTCCCGAGTTGCTCGTCATGGTATATTTGATGAACTTGCGTATATTGTCAAATATCCTCCTGCCCTCTTTCACGGCCTTTACAATGGTCGAGAAATTGTCGTCCAGAAGTATCATGTGTGAAGACTCTTTCGCAACGTCCGTGCCGGTAATGCCCATTGCCACACCAATGTCAGCCCTCTTGAGCGCGGGTGCGTCGTTCACACCGTCACCCGTCATTGCCACAAACTCACCTTTGTCCTGCAGGGCCTTTACAATCTTTATCTTCTGTGCAGGCGCAACCCTCGCGTAGACCCTGATCGTAGCAACTCTCTCCTCGAACTCTTCAAGCGTCAATTCATCGAGTTCCTGTCCTGTCATCACACCGTCTCCGTCCTCAATTATCCCGAGCTTTCTGGCTATGGTTCTCGCGGTCATAGGATGATCACCTGTGATCATGACAGGCTTGATACCGGCCTTCTTACAAACAGCAACCGCCTCTTTTGCCTCTTTACGAGGCGGGTCAAGAAGTCCTGCGATACCCAGGAAGATAAGTTCATCTTCTGCATTATCCGGTGTTATATCCTCCGGCAGTTTTTCCCACTTCCTGAGAGCAAATGCAAGAATCCTGAGTCCGTCTTCCGCCATCCTTTCACTCGCAGCAGCAATCTCTGTCCGCATCTCTTCGTTCATATCAACTACAACATCATTAATTATGGCGCCGGTGCATTTATCAAGAATTGATTCGATTGCGCCCTTCGTGTATGAAACGACCCCCCCCATCCCCCCCTTGGTAAGGGGGGGCGAAGGGGGGGTATGAAAAGTAGTCATCCGCTTTCTATCAGAATCAAAGGGTATCTCCGCGACCCTCGGGGAGGTCTTCTCAAGCTCGTTCTTTTTAAATCCGTTATTTGCAGCGATATCAAACAGGGCTGTTTCCGTGGGATCACCGATCAGATTATTATCAGAGTCGAGCGCGGCATCATTGCTCAGCGCCATGGCACTGAAAAGTTGTTCTGCTTTTACTTCCCCGCTTGTTATCTTTCCGTTTACATAGATCTCTTCAACGGTCATCTTATTTAATGTAAGCGTCCCGGTCTTATCGGAGCATATATACGTAACAGAGCCGAGTGTCTCGACTGCAGGGAGCTTTCTTATTAACGCGTTCTGTTTTACGAGCTTCTTTGCGCCGAGGGCAAGCGAGATCGTTACAACTGCGGGGAGAGCCTCTGGAATGGCTGCGACAGCGAGGCTTATCGCGGTGAGGAACATCAGGAGGGTCTCTTCTCTCCTCAGGATTCCGGCCACAAAAACGACCGTGCATATCACAAGGACTATAAAGCCGAGACGCTGGCCGAACTTTACCAGTCTCTTCTGGAGAGGGGTCTTTACCTCTTTCTCTACCTGGAGCATTGTCGCGATTTTTCCGAGCTCGGTTTCCATGCCGGTAGAAACAACGAGGCCGGTGCCCCTTCCGTATGAAACAACTGTACCCTTATACGCCATGTTCTTCCTGTCCCCAAGAGGTATCATATTCTCATGAATTGGATCAACCGCCTTCTCGACCGGAACAGATTCCCCGGTAAGCGCCGCCTCTTCGACCTTCAGTTGGGCAACCTCGGTCAATCGCAAGTCAGCCGGCACTATCCTCCCTGCCTCAAGCATCACAATGTCGCCTGGGACGAGTTCGGACGCCGGAACATCCATGATCTCATTGTTCCTTAGAACGAGCGCGGTTGGGGCCGCCATCTGTTTCAGGGCCTTCATCGCCTGCTCGGCGCGGTATTCCTGTACAAAACCAATTATCGCGTTCAATATAACGATCACAACGATCGCTATCGTGTCAGCGAGTTCCCCGATAACTCCGGAGACGACTGCAGCAGCTATCAGTATGAGGATCATGAAATCCTTGAACTGATCAAGGAACATCATGAAGATGGTCTTTTTCTTTGTTTCTTTCAGTTCATTGGGGCCATATTCATTCAGCCTTATTGTGACCTCCGCTAAAGAAAGGCCTTTAGACGATGTGTTTAATTCTTCAAAACATTCATTTGTTTCTTTTAAGTGACAGTCCAATTTTCACCCTTTATCCTCAGACGTATATAGCCGAATCAAGCGGTGCGTAGCATCCGCTTCAATGAGACTTATGCCCGTGGTATACAATCATATATCTAATAGATATTTATACATTATCGCCTGCTTTTTTTCATTCTTATTTTATATTTTTATTGATATATTGTAATATTGTGTTTGACAGTAAAGACCGCTCTATGATACATTTTTTAGACCTCTTTTATGCTGTTCATACTATTCCGGTTATAGAATAACGACCGGAATTTTAGTCTTTTGAATGCCATAAAATTAACAAAAAAATATATTGAATTATTAAGGAGGAGTAACAATGCCACTTGATCCAACAAAACACGCAGACTGGGAGATAGCACAGGACGCTGAAAAAACAATGTCAAATATCTACGATATCGGAGAACGCCTCGGACTTACAAAAGAAGAGCTTTTACCTCAGGGGCACTACATAGGAAAGATAGATTACAGAGCAGTACTCGAAAGGCTTAAGGACAAGCCCAACGGTAAATACATAGATGTTACAGCCATCACACCAACCCCGCTCGGCGAAGGCAAATCAACATCCTCAATGGGTCTGGTGCAGGGACTCGGCAAGATCGGAAAAAGCGTCAGCGCTGCAATAAGACAGCCTTCCGGCGGCCCTACAATGAATATCAAGGGTTCTGCTGCTGGAGGCGGTCTCGCACAGTGTATCCCGCTGACTCCTTTTTCACTGGGATTTACCGGTGATATCAACGCGATCATGAATGCTCACAACCTTGCAATGGTCGCCCTGACCTCAAGGATGCAGCATGAACGCAATTATACAGACGAACAGCTTATGCGCCTGAGCAATATGGAGAGGCTCGATATCGATCCCACCAAGGTTGAAATGGGATGGATAATCGATTTCTGCGCTCAGTCACTCAGAAATATAATAATCGGCATCGACGGCGTAAACGGAAACAAAGACGGTTTCATGATGAAATCAAAATTCGGGATCGCTGTTTCATCAGAGGTCATGGCAATACTTTCTGTTTCAACCAGTCTTAAAGACATGCGTACACGCATGGGCAAGATAGTTGTTGCATACAGCAAAAGAGGCAAGCCTATTACTACAGAGGACCTCCAGGTCGCGGGCGCAATGACAGCATGGATGGTTGAAGCCTTAAATCCCAGCCTGATGCAGACACTGGAAGGACAGCCTGTTATCGTCCACGCAGGTCCGTTCGCTAATATCGCCATCGGTCAGAGCTCAATAATTGCCGACCAGATCGGTCTCAAACTGTCTGATTATCATGTAACAGAATCCGGATTCGGCGCTGACATCGGCTTTGAGAAGTTCTGGAACCTGAAATGCCGTTTCAGCAAACTCGTTCCTGATGCCGCAGTCATTGTCGCAACGATCAGGGCACTTAAGTGCCACGGCGGCGCACCTGTTCCGGTTCCGGGCAAGGCAATGCCTGAAGAATACGCTTCCGAGAATGTCGGATGGGTTGAAAAGGGTTGTGAAAACCTCATCCATCATATCAAGAACGTCAGGAAAGCTGGTATCAGCCCTGTTGTATGTATTAATGCATTTTATACTGACACGAACGCGGAGATCGCCAAGGTCAGGGAGATGGCTGAAGCTGCCGGCGCAAAGGTCGCCCTCTCAAGGCACTGGGAAAAAGGCGGTGACGGTGCGATCGAATTTGCCGAGGCAGTTATTGAGGCGTGTGAGGAAAAGACCGAGTTCAAGTTCCTTTATGAGCTTGATCAGCCGGTCAAAGAACGTATCGAACTTATCGCAAAAGAAGTATACGGCGCTGACGGCGTTGAGTACTCACCTGAGGCAAACACAGCGCTTGCAAGGATTCAGAAAGACCCCGACCTTTCAAAAATGGGCCTCTGTATGGTCAAGACCCATCTTTCGCTTTCTGATAACCCCGCACTTAAGGGTGTCCCAAAAGGGTGGAAGCTCAAGATCAGGGAGGTCCTTACATACGGCGGCGCTGGATTTATTGTCCCTGTGGCAGGTGCTATCAGTCTTATGCCCGGAACCAGTTCAAATCCTGCTTTTAGAAGGGTTGATGTGGATGTCGAGACCGGTAAGGTCGAAGGTGTATTTTAAAAAATAGTTAACCCGGCAGCCCCTGTCATGAAAACGGCAGGGGCTGCATTCTTTAATGTAACTTATTATATTAATATTGCTATTTACTTGATTAAAAAGAACTTTTATTTTTTTGGAGCAGTGCGCTAATGGTGGAAAACCTCCCTAATTTACTTACAATTACAAGGATACTACTACTGCCATTTTTTGCCGTGAACCTCATATACGGGGAATATCACTATGCATTGCTGGTCTTCGCTGCAGCGGCTATCTCGGACATTCTCGACGGACAGATAGCGAGAATAACAAAACAGACAACCTATTTCGGTTCCATCCTTGACCCGGTTGCCGACAAGTTCTTTCTGATAACCTCTTTCATACTGATGAGCTATATCGGGCTGATCCCGAAGTGGTTCACGATCGTGGTGATCAGCAAAGATCTGATAGTAATCGCGGGCTGTTTCATCCTTTACTTTGCAACCGATACCCTGAAGGTAGAGCCGAGCATAATCGGCAAGATCTCAAGCGGCAGCCAATTTGTCCTTGTGGGCCTTATGCTGGTATCGCTGAACATGGTCGACGGGTTCATTGTGCCGCAGATGCTTTATATTGCTATTGCCATATTAACGGCAATAGCGGGAATCGATTATGTATATAAGGGAATGAAACAGGGAACTGAACATACGCCTTCCTGATATAGCTGAGTTGAACAGTGAAATGACAATTTAATACCCAGAGGGCATAAGTCTCATTGAAGCGGATGCTACGCACCGCTTAATTCGGCTTTATCTGTTCGTACGAAACTTATGCCCTTGGGTGGAAGATGCAATAATTCAATGGATATTATTTTATGAACGCAACGATAAACAACGTAATAGAAGGCAGTGCTGCCCATGAAGCCGGCCTCGTAAAAGGGGACATCCTGCTGAGCATCAACGGAAATCCTGTAAGCGACACGATAGATTTCATGTATCACAGTCAGGAGAGCGTACTGAACCTCAAGATCCTGCGGTCCAAAAAGACCCACTCGATCAAGATCAAGAGAAAAGAGAACGCCCACATCGGTTTTGAGCTGAAGTCCTTCATGACCAGGAAATGCAGAAACAAATGCGTTTTCTGTTTCGTAAACCAGCTCCCGAAGGGCCTGAGGAAACCACTTTATCTCAAGGATGACGACTACCGCATGTCTTTCCTTTACGGCAATTTTATTACCCTTACGAACATGACGGCAAAGGAGAAAGAACGCATCCTGACCCAGAAACTGAGTCCCCTCTACATTTCAGTGCATACGACAAACAACGAACTCAGGAGGAAGATGCTCGGCAACCCGAAGGCGCCGGACATACTGAAAGAAATTACAGAGCTCACCTCGAACAAGATAAGGCTCCATATACAGATAGTGCTCTGCCCGGGCCTGAACGACGGCGAGGAACTCTCCAACACCATCAAGGACCTTCAGAAGTTCTATCCTTATATATCGTCTATCGCGGTCGTCCCGGTCGGACTGACAAAACACAAGAAATCGGGCGTCAAGCCGGTCGAAAAAGAAGACGCGGCCAAGGTGATCGAGACGGTCAAGAAGTTCAGGAGCAGATTACAGAAGCGCCACGGCGACCCATTGGTATATCTTGCGGACGAATTCTATATAAAGGCCGGGGCGCCCTTCCCATCTCTTAGTTCGTACGGGGACCTGCCCCAGATAGAGAACGGTGTCGGCCTTGTACCCTTGTTCCTGCACAACTCGAAAAAACTGAAGCTCCCGAAGAAGATCGACCCGAGAAAAGCAGCACTCATCACAGGGGCCTCATTCATGCCCTATCTTGAGGAATTTGCAAAGAAGCTTAAGGCGATCGAAGGACTAAGTCTCGATGTCATAAAAGTCGAGAATAAGTTTTTTGGACCATCAGTAACAGTCGCCGGCCTTCTTACAGGAAAGGACATCCTCAAGTCGGTAGTTGGCAAGACAAAGGCCGACTGCCTGCTCGTGCCGAACGTTGCCCTGAAAGAAGGAACTGACATGTTCCTCGATAATGTTACACTAAGGGATATTGAGGAGAGCCTCGGCATGAATGTCGTTGCTGTAGAACCGACCCCTCAAGGGTTATTAAAGGGGATAACAAATGAATGTAAGCGGAAAGACTAAGATAACAGGAATATTCGGGTACCCAATAGAGCATACTCTCTCACCGCTGATGCACAACACTGCGTTTGAAAACCTGAAGTTGGATCACTGCTACGTACCCTTTCTTGTCAAACCGGATGACCTCACATCCGCTGTCAAGTCCATAAGGGCCCTGAACATGCTCGGCGTAAACATTACCGTGCCCCATAAAGAGAACGTCCTACCGCTCCTGGATAAAATAGACAAAGAGGCCGCCTTCATTGGCGCTGTAAATACGATAACGAACGAGAACGGGATATTGACCGGCTATAACACGGACGGCAGGGGATTTATGAGCTCACTTGAGGAAGAAGGGGTCTCTGTGGAAGGCAAAGACGTCCTGATCATCGGCACCGGAGGCGCGTGCAGAGCGATCAGTTATTATTTGAGTGAAAAGGCCTCAAAGCTCTCTATATTCGATATTGATAAACAGAAGGCCGAAAAACTGGCCAATGACCTGAAAGAGATCAGGGACAATATTCATCTCCTGGATAGCATAGAGGAGACGGGAAAGCCGGATATCATTATCAACGCCACCCCGCTCGGCATGAAACCAGACGACCCTTCACCGATCGACTCGGCGCTTATCACATCGGACATGGCAGTCTATGATCTCGTCTACAAAACGACCGCGCTGTTGAAGGAAGCAGACAGTAGAGGCGCGAAGACGATCAACGGTTCAGGCATGCTCTTATGGCAGGGAGTACTCGCTTTCAAGCTCTGGACAGGTGTAATGCCACCTGTTGATCTAATGCGCAGAATGCTGATAGAGAATATAAAGTAGACATGACCTTTGCTCCCCACCCCCGTAGTTTTCTTGCCTCGCCTTGACATCGGACATTCCAAATATATAAATTATTACCTCGCAGGTTATTCGATTTATAACAAAAAGACGTTAGAAGGAGATTGAAATGTTCAGACCGGAGATCAAAGTCATAGACTGCACCGTACGTGACGGTGGATTAATGAATAAATGGCAATTTACCGATGCCTTTGTCCGTAAGGTTTATACGGCATTGTCTGAAGCAAACGTCGATTACATGGAGATCGGATATCTGAGTTCAGAGTCCGCTTTTTCGCGTGATGAGGTAGGTCCGTGGAAATTTTGTGCTGAAGCCGATATTAAGCGTATAATCGGTGACGATGAAAAAAAGATAAAGCTTTCCGCAATGGCCGACATCAGCAGGATCGATCATGAAGACATCCCCATGATGTCCGACAGCTCCCTTGACATGATAAGAGTCGCGTGTTATGCGCATCAGGTTGATAAGGCGATAGACCTGGCACACCACTGCATGGAAAAAGGATATGAGACTACAATAAATGTTATGGCCGTCTCAACCGTTGGCCTGAGAGAACTGGATGAAGCCCTTGGCGACCTCGCTAAAAGTAATGTTCCGGTAATTTATTTAGTAGACAGCTTCGGTTCTTTCTATTCCGAAGACATTGAGCTGCTTGCAAAAAAATACTTTGAATATCTGCCCGGTAAGACTATCGGGATACATTGCCACAACAATCAGCAGCTGGCTTTTGCAAATACCATATCCGCGATAATTTCCGGAATTAATTATCTGGATGGCAGTTTATACGGCATTGGACGCGGAGCCGGTAACTGCCCGCTGGAACTTCTTGTTTCATTCCTGAAAAATCCCAAATTCAAAGTCCGTCCGCTTATTGAGGCCATTGAGACTGAGATCCTTCCATGGACAGAAAAGATCAATTGGGGATACTACATCCCTTATATGGTAACAGGCACCCTTAACCAGCACCCGCGCACAGCCATGACGCATATGGAGTCAGACCAAAAGAATAATGTTGTGCAATTCTTTGATCAGATCACAAACGCTCACTGATCTGAAATAAATTGATTAATAAATAGCACCACTACAGGAGGCTCATATGTCATACAGAGAGTATAAAGAACGCATAGGCGGTATCAACCACTGGTTATTCAGCCAGGATGATTTCAAGCATATCATCTCCCGTCCTTTCAGGGGGGAAGATTATACCAGCGTTATTAACGGGTCAGGGCTTGTTAAGGGAGAACAGAAGTATCCCAAAGGGTACCAGGAAATGATAATTCCCGAACTAAAACGCAGAGCTGATTTTTTTAAGGAAGTCCCAGCGCTCAAGAATATCAATGCGGCTGATTCAAAGGTCCTTACAGTATTGGTCGGAGACAAAGACGATCCGAAAGTCGCCGCATCAAGAAGTTATGTCGGAATGAAGTCAAAGACCACGGCCCAGTCCGGACTTTCAAGCATGATGGAGGAGTTCCCCTCAACCGTCACAACAGGTGAGATGTACGAAAAGCTCGAGCAGTGGAACAGTGACGATTCCATTTCAATATTGATGTTCCAGCTTCCCTTCGGCGGCAAGGCAGGACAGGAGATAAACACAACAAACCTCTGCAACCGCATAAACCTCGCCAAAGACGGCGACGGACTGAACCAGACAACACTCGGCCTCATGTCTCTGGGAGCCGACCGATACTATGACTGTTGTACCCCGAGCGGAATGGTCGACCTAGCCAGTGTCTATCTGGTAAGAGAGAAAGGTGCCAGATTACGCCCTGACGGGATCGCAAGCTTCGGGGGACTCGAAGTGCTTGTAGCCGGCAGGAGCAACATCGTAGGCGAACCGCTCTTCAACCTTCTGAAGCGCTTTGACGCCACAACACTCGGGCCGTTACACACACGCACAGGCACAGGAGGTTCCTCTGACAAGGAAACGCAGTTAAAAGTATATAAAGAACTTTCACAACGCGCCGATATAGTCTTCGGCTGCATGGGATTCCATCCATACAAAATACACCCGGACACAGAATTCTTCTTTTCCGCTGACATGATCAAGGAAGGCGCTCTCATAATCGACGCCGCCACATCATTCAGGAAGGACGGAAGGAAACCTTACGGTGACGTGGACCCCGCGGCACGTTCAAGGGCCGCGGCTTTTACACTCGAGACAGGCGGCGTTGGACCTGCAACAGTCACAAAGCTCGTCCATCAGGGATGGAGGGGAATGCTCTATCAGAACATCGACAAGGTAAGAAACGCTCTTAAGGACAACAAGTCAACCGTTGTCGCTACATTTATCAGCCTTCTTGCCTCATACGCAGGCGCAAGCAAGTCCGATGTCACAGCCAATGCAGAGAATCTCTATAACAGGGCCATAGACCGTAACAGCCATCCTGTGCACGCGGTGGACGCGCTCGAAGCTATCTTCCCCGCACTGATGAAATAAACATCACAAATTCGATATTACTTGTAGGGGCACCTCTCGTAGGTGCCCTTTTTTTGTTGCGATTTTGGCATACCGGAACTAAAATATAAATAGGCAGAAGCAGGAGTTATTTTGAACATGAACAACAACAAGAATCGACTCATAAAATGGGACAGGGTAAGACTCAACATAGAGGACGCGGATACCGCGTTCTTATTTGTACGCATCATAGTATTGCTGGGCGGCATATCATGGCTCGCATTGTCACAGATACCGGCTGAGACCTTCAGGCTGCTCACCAACCTCTTTATCTATTTCTTAGTCTATTCAGTATTCACATATATATGGCTGCTCATCTCCCCTGAAAAAAAGAAGTCTATTTATGTCTTTTTTCTCTTATTCGATATCCCCTTTACCTTTCTGCTTGTGTACTATACCGGAGGATTCCACAGCCACTTCGTGAACGGTTTTTACCTGATGACGGCCCTATACTCTTTTTACTTCGGTCTTGTCCCGGGTGTCTTCATAGCAGTGGCAGCTTCGGTCCTTTATCTCATAGCCGGCGGCCTTGACCTGAACGAACATTACTGGCCGGACTTTTCGGTCAGCATCGCATTCATGTTCTTATTAGCAGTACCCCTCGGGCTGCTCTCCCAGAAATTAAAAAAAGACAGATCCGAGATATCGAGCCTTAACAAGAACCTGCGGGTATATATCGATGAACTCCAGAGTATGCACGGAAGGCTGATACAGGTCGAGAAGATGTCAGAACTCGGGAGAATGGCTGCTGACGTAGCCCATGAGATCAGAAATCCCCTCACATCCATAGGCGGGTTCGCAAGACGTCTCGATAAGAACCTCTCAGAGATCAAAAGTGAAAGGTCCATATACAAGGGAAAAGAATACGTGGGGATAATAATATCCGAGGTAAACAGGCTGGAGCGAATACTCAAAGACATCCTCACCTTTTCGAGAGATGTCAAATACAACATGGAGCGCCTGAGGATAAACGAGATAATTAATGCCTCTCTCATTACATTTGCAGAGCTGTTCAGGGAGCAGAAAATTAATGTAATAGAGAAGATCGACAACTCGATCCCCGAGGTTCTGTTGGACAGGAACCAGCTTAAGCAGGCTTTATTAAATTTTATCTCTAACGCTATTGACGCGATGCCGAACGGCGGCTCGATCACGATAAGCACCTATATCGAAGAACTAAACAACGTCACTTACGCCGTACTCGATGTCACTGACTCTGGACAAGGGATCCCTGACAAAAGAATGGATAATATCTTCGAGCCTTTCTACTCCTCCAAGGAGATCGGAGAGGGCACCGGCCTCGGCCTCTCCATATGCAAAAAGATCATAGACGAACACAACGGACTGATAAAGGTCGAAAGCATGCTGGGCAAGGGCAGTTCCTTCAAGGTACTCCTGCCGGTCCCTGACAGCGGGGATACTGATATGACCAAATGCTGGGAGTTTCACAACTGCGGTGCCGACAGTATAGACAACAAGAATATAATCAGATGCCCTGCATACCCTGATTACGGCCTTATATGCTGGGCCGTGGCCGGAACCTTCTGCGGCAACAAGGTGAGAGGGATATTCGCCGAGAAGCTGGGTGACTGCCGAAAGTGCGAATTTTATGTAAGCGTAACTGCCCCTGAAGAAACTTCGGAGGAATGATCCTCCATCTATGAATCTGGCATTAGATTCTGTAATATATAAAACATGAAAATAGCTATCACAGGCAAAGGCGGTGTGGGCAAGACAACCATATCCGCCCTCTTAAGTCATCTTTACGCATCAGAAGGGAAAAAAGTCATTGCTGTTGATGCGGACCCTGACGCCAACCTCGCATCCGCCCTCGGCATTCCTGCTGAGGATATCGAGAAGCTCAGGCCTATCGCTGAACTGTCCGACCTGATCGAAGAGCGGACCGG
>BDTS01000085.1 GCA_002897915.1 bacterium BMS3Bbin09
CGGTTATGGAAAGCGGGATGTCCTGAAATTCCAGGTCCGCCTTTTCTATCTGTATATCAAGTGTCTCAAGATTGACCCTCACGTCATATTCAAGGGCCGCCTTCATGTCCCTGATCAGTCCTTCTTCAGGTCCCCTCATAATAATTTCATCAAGCACGAGGTCTATGTTTCCTTTTGTGGATATTTCAGAGGTGCCGACGCTTTTGATGCTAATTTTAATATCCGTGGTGGTCTTAAGGTCAGGCAGCTCCTTCTTGAGGTCCACAAGTGAGAACTTCGCGTCACTGATAACAATACTGTCCACGAGCAATGAGATCGGGAGGGCTCCGCTTGCTTCGCCTTCTTCGGCCGACTTGGCCTCCACTGTTCCTTCTTTTTTACCGATGTCCTCGAAATTGAACTTACCCTCTTTGTCACGCCAGATACTGACCTCAGGTGAAACGAGCTTTATCTCGTCAATGACAACCTGCTTTGAGAGGAGCGGTAAGAGTTTGAACCTGAGAACGAATTCCTTACACTTAATAAAGTCGTTTTTCTTGTCCGCTTCTTTTATGGCAAAGTCCTTCAGCCCTATGCCCGTAAAAATATTTATGTCTATTTCCCCGATATCGACTTTTCTGTTCAGGGCGCTCTCCGCCGCAGGAACCACAAACGCCTTGACCCTTTCGGGAGTAATGTAGATCTTAATGAACGCAATGGCAGCAATGATGACCACGACGATCAGCGCAGTGATTATCAATAATATTTTTTTCATTATGTAATTTAACATACCTCCGTCCAAAATTATCTTGATTTTCACAACGATATGTTTTATTTTTGACTATCAAATGCATTTAATGAAAATTAAAAAGGGGAACTAATATGGCAGAAGAGATCAATTGGGAAAACCGCCTCAGCAATTCTCTTAAGCTTGCGAAAGAAAATAATAAATCAGTGTTGATCGATTTCTACTCCCCGACATGAGGAGCGTGCAACAGGATGGAAACAGTTACGTTTCTCCAGGAGAATGTCCAGGATTACATCAACAATAATTTCGTGGCAGTGAAATACAACTCCGGCCCTGACGCTGAACAGTTCAGGCGTTTCGATGTAAGGATGACCCCAAGCTATATTGTCCTTGACGCGGAAGGGAATGAGATCGGAAGAGTCATCGGTTATCAGGCACCCAATGAGTTTATTAGTCAGATAAATGGATTGGGGAAGTTCTAGAGTTTAGGAGTTGTGGAGTGTTTAAGTACTTCTATATCTCACCCATCCGGAAACATCTTTAAAAATGCCGAAGCGCTTATGATCTTGACCGACTTGTAATGGCCGATATCCAGCAGATCCATGTCCCCGGTAACAATAAGGTCTGCTGATGCGGATTCAGCACTGGATATGAATTTATCATCATCAGCGTCCCTGCATACTCCGCGTATCTCATCCGTGATATCTACAATGTCGAAAAAGGGAAGAACTTCTTCTTCGATTATCACCCGGATATCTTCAACAGTCAGAGAAAACTTCGGATATTCAAGAACGGCCCTGAATTCTTCAAAGGTTTCTTTTGAGAGCAAGGGAATGAATTTCCTCTTTTTCCAGAGATCAACTATTCCTGAAAGTTCTCCCCTGAATAACAGGGCTGATACCAGTATATTGGTGTCGAGAACAACTGTCTTTAGCGTTTTTTCTTTCTTGCCCATTTAACTGCTCCGGCAACGTCGTCTTCCGTGATGCCGAGCTTTTTGAGTTTGTCCCTTACGCCCTCAAGGGGCGCATCATCAGAGGCTATCCTGACAGGCATAAGGATTATTTTCCTGTCCTGTATCGATATATCAAAATATTCGGTATCAGGAAATGACTTTACAATCTCCTTGGGCAGTGTGAGCTGATTTTTTGATGTCTTCTTTGCAAGCATATTTCCTTACCTCCTTACTGTAAGGATATCCTATATCAAGGAAAATATCAATCCCCAAGCCATGTTTTTCAAGAAAAACCCGCCAATATTTAGCATGCACAGCAGAAGTTGAGTGTGCTGTCGATAGTCTATTGTTCTACAGCAGGCATGTCACCTGCAACTTTTTCAGGTGGAAGTTGAACATAAAGCAAAGGGTGACAAATTGTCACGGGTTCAGAACCCAGGAAAATCTGTTTTCCTAATTCGCGAAGTCCCTATGTCCAGATTTTAAAGAAATCTATGGGGATAATTGCGGTTTTAGTGTAGACGCGACACCACTCACTTATCAAGCAAGTCATTAGTTTTTTACAAAAGCTTGCCCTGGTCGTCTTCTGATTCAAACAATGTGTCTTGCCTTGATTGTTTGGTTTTAGCTATTTCTTCCCATTTACTGGAAAACTCTGTATCTAATTGTTCCTGATATGTTTTGACTGAATCATCAAGTTTATCAATATTATTCATAGTAAGCACACGATAGAGCAGACTGCGATTCAGTAGAGGTAAAGGAATGCTTGTATTAACAGTAGCAGATCTTATCTTTCTGCATTCACTGCAATAGATGCTTGCAAAATGTTCTTTGTCGTGTACTTCTACAAAGTGCAGATCATCAATTGAGGAACATACAGAGCATGAAGGGAATATGCTTTCCGGTTCGGGATCGTCTGGAAAGTCTAATGATAGCTGTAGCTTATTTGTATCTTCGATCTTGCCCGGCCCGGTTCCATGCGTGAAGGCTTCTCCTGTGCGATATAAATCAAATAAAAGTGCCCTTTTGAAACGGTCTTCCTTTTTTATCCCGGCTTTTGATAATTTTTGATGTCCTTCATCAGTCAACTGAAAAGTTACAATACTGCCGCTGATTGAGGTAAGGACATAATATTTTTCTCTGTCTTTGTATTTATGCAATATGGGCATTTACCCTGGCTCCGATTATATATTTTTCCATTAATACAAAAGCATATTATTGTTTTTCTGACATTTCACATTTTGTTTGACGGTGAGGATATGGGATTAATGAGGAAGATGGTGAGTTAAAGCCCAAGCTCTTTCTTGAGATTGTTATGAGATGTCCAATTTTTATTCTTTTTCTTTACATCCATAGCTGAATCATAGTCAATCTTATCCTGCTCAATTTCCTTTAACCTCTTGTATTCATTGTAGTCAAGAACTACTGCTACCGGTTTATTATCCTCTTTTACAATCTGTGTCTTAATCATGATAAGCCTCCTGTCTGTGCTTTATCTCATAGATTAATATAACATTTTTATCGTCTTCAAATATAATTCTGTAATTCCCTGCACGTAGTCTTTTAAGGTTACCATATTTTCCCTTTAAAACTTTCACATTAACACTCCTGGAAGGTTTGACGGCATAAGTCTCTATCGACTGCAATATTATCGCCGCACTCTTCCTGTCTCCTTTATGAATTTTCTTAAATTGTTTGACAGCTTTCTCTGAGTACTTTATTTCCATTGTGTTATATCCAATTAATCCTCTTCCGGCAATGAAAAAGCCTCATATTCTTTTTCCGTCATTTCAAATTCAGGAGCAGTGATTTTTATCACTTCTTTATATTTGCCTTTTTTCTAATTATCTCAAATTCTTCTTTTGATAAGGGCAGTACAGAAACTCTCGGTTGTTTAATGAGTCCGATGTTATGTAATTTACTATCATTTTTTATTTGTTGTAATGATATTGATTGTTCAAATGTGTTAATCGGTTCAAAATCAATCGATAACCATACCTCACTTTTTGTAGTTTTATCATTGTACGGTAAGGTGCTCACTTTCATTATGCCGTATATTGATTTAGAAGACGGGCTATGATAGTAAAGCACTAAATCTCCTTTTTTCATTTGTGCGATATTATTCTTTGCCTGATGGTTGCGGATTCCATAGAGTTTGAAGACACCCTCAACCAAAACATTCTGCCATGAACGGATACGAAAAGGCGATTTGACAAACCAGTAGTTCATGACCCCTCAGTGTTGATTTTATTATTCTGCGCCTTGACAAGCTTTGGATACCGCCGGGCGTACCAGTTCTCGACCTCTGCAATGTCTTCATCATTCAGGCCATATGCCTTATAAACCAGGCGGTCTATCTCAATCTGCTCGTTTGAGGCATAATCATAGCGAGGATTCATCTTTTGTTTACTTATAACTGCCGAAACTAAGTGTTCAATCGGAGACAAAGATATATAATCAAAAACAATGTTAATCGGCTTTAGCCCCTCAACTTGGGTATGGACAGTATGGTTAATATAGTTCTTGACTTTGTATCTGACAAGTTTTGACGCTAACAGGCCTAATAAAATTAACTCGTTCCCCTTTTCTATGAAAATTGACATGCCCATGACATCATAGAGGGTGCCAGAACTTATCCTGAAAGTGGGAGCGTAATAACCGGTGTCAGAAAATGTTATGCTTTTCTCAAAATAAGTATCAATATTTCGAAAAACAGCACAAGGTGTTGTATTATAATGAGGCTTAACTTCCTTTTGGTCCCCTTTATCTTTAAGCTTCTGCGCAATCGTATATGTCTTCATCCTCTTTACGGCCCACTCGCTCCAGTCAATGTAATAATTCGTGGGCACATAATAGTTTGGCATCCAGCCTTCAGCAGAATCGGATTCGCCGCCTTTGTCATACGGCAAAATATAACGTCCATCAAAATATCTACTGGACTTTGGGTTCTTAGAAATGCCTTTTTCAATAGTGTCTATTCGTAACTTCTCGTTTATAATTATTTTCTGTATGTCATCATCCGTCAAAAGAAAATCCTTAAAATCATCAATGCTTCGGTAAGTACCTCGTGCTTCGGGATTCTGGAATAGGTAGGACTCATTGTCTCCTGTCTGTAAACCGACCTTCACCTCAGCTATCTGATCTAACTTTGCCAGCTTGAGCCTCTTGACATTGAGACTGATTTTTCTCACCTGAACAGACTTGCCGCCAAGGTCAACGTATTCTACTGAGGCACTTTTATCATTCATCAGTGCAAACAGTGTCGGTGATGCCACAAAGAACGGAAGATTGGAATTAGTCTCGATCAATTCCTGAGGGTAATAATAGATGGCATATTCAGGGCTTGAGATGCTCGCCCTTTTTTTAAATCCCTCTGTCTTGTAAAGAATCTCAAGAAACCGCTCATAGTCATCGTAAATGCTAACATTGGTCATATCAACCATTTGGCAGTGATGACCAGCGTCTATGGTTATTTGATCTGCTGGTCTTCCCGGAGAGAATACGTTTCTTTCGCAAATGATGATCGCCGTATTGACCGTGGCCTTGAAGGTGTCAGGATGCACTCGGATCATCTTGTGAATATAATTGCGCATCATCTGCTGACGAAGAGGGAAGTGCGTTTTGATTGTCATGAAGGTGTCAGAAACTATATAGGCAAGGATGCCCTTGTTTTTGAGAGGTGTAGTATTTTCTCCGTTACCGAGGAACCGGGCAATAAAGGCTCCATAAGGGTCTTTCTTGCCCAGCTCAAGTCTATTCTTAACCTTAACGGAAATATCCTTGCCGCCATACGGCGGATTGCCGATTACGATATCAAAGGGCTGATGTATCAGTTCAGGAAAGAACAGATCGAGATTGAAAAATGGAGCGCAGAGATTGGCATGCTGAAACCATTGCTTTAATATAACCTTATTCCGAATGCTCTCGGACTGCGGGTCTTTAAGCTTCTTGCCGGTAGCCCGTTCAGAAAAATTAGGGAAATACGTAGCCAAAATCTCACTAATCTCTGAGGCTATCTGTTCCTTCTCATCCCTTGAAAGGTTGGGCCTGTAGTACTTCTCTTTAGCATCCCTCAGATGTGCAAAAACAGTTTCATCAAATAGGCCGATGTCCAGATCCACCAAAGAGTCAGCGCAGATGATCTTCGTTTCAATATTAGGAAGCGGGATAATATGGTAATTTTCTTCTGGCTTTTTCAGGTCAATCTGCTGTTCGATCAGAAGAGTTATGAAAAATCTTAGCTTGGTTATAAGCACGGCCAGCGGCTGATTGTCTATGCCGTATATGACATTCTTGATAATGCCGAGCTTCCGGGGATAGTCTTCCAAGTGCTGTTCAAGAATCTTCGCAAAGTTGTTGCGCTGAAACTTGTCCTCAATCCTTGAAAGCTGCTTGTCGAGCCATAAATGGTTCTTGGGGTCAACAAGCTTAAGTATAGAGACAATCCTGTGCAGCATGCCCATCGGAAAAGCGCCCGAACCACAGGCCGGATCGAGCACCTTTATACTGTCGAGCGCATCGACCACGATTGCATTAAAAGCCTTGTCATCGCCGTCGAGCCGGTCAAAGTAGATTAGACTATTCAAACTCTTTATGTGAGCCTTTTTACCCTTCTGTTTAAAATAATTTAAAAGGTAGAGAATCAACGATTCATTGACCATATAGTCAATAACTTTACGTGGTGTGTAGAACGAGCCGGATTCTTTTCTGGCAGTCTTTGCGACACCCTCATCAGGGTCAATTTCCGCAAGAAGGTTTTCAAAGACCAGGCCCAGTAACTCAGGATCAAGCGCAACCTCCTCTTCCAGAGGAGTGCTTTCGTGAACAGTAAATACGTATGAAGCCAATATCCTATTAAGCCCCTCAGTTTTCAAGGTCTTCTTCCCGAAGCCTACCGTCAATTGTTTTGCATAGAATAGTTCGTTCGGAATATACAGAGGCCCGTCTTCGGTGGTTTCGTTGTAATTGTCTTCTTCAAGGCGGTCGAAAAGTCCGCCGTTTAGAAAAGGAATGCTGTCAAAAAGACCAAAATTAAAATCTTCAGACAGATATTTCTTGCCGAGATATTCGGCCATTCTCTTTGATGCATTCATAGGCGAGTTCAGACAGCTTAGAAAGATATTTTGCAATATCCCCCGATAGTAGCTGTTTTCCGTGTCAAAGTCTTTATTTGATTTTCTAACAAGTACAATCGGACTACCTGCATAGTCATAGAGTTCGAGCAATTTGGGATCGATCAATCCCTTTTCTTTAAGAAACCAGCAAAAGATCATCCGGCATATCAGCCTCACAGTGAAGTTTTTAACGTTATCCTTGTCGTCTTTATAATATTCTGGCCTGATTGGAAGCTTTATGACATTTGTTGCATAGTAATACCAAGCTGAGATTTTTCGATAAAAAGACTCATTCAACACCTGAACATCGAATACTTCCTGCCACTGCTTATAAAGGGCATTAAAGTCCGTTACATCAGGCTCAACTTTTAAATCATACAAAATCTTTAAATGCCCGGTATGTGGTGAATCAGTATTGATGTCCTTAAGAAGCGAAATCTTGCCTATCTTTTCCCCTTCTCTCCATGCCTGTTTATATTTAGTTCTTTCAGAAGCTGCGAAAGAAAGGAGGTCTCCATATTGTAAAAGTAGAACAACAGGTATATATTCGCTTACACGGTTAAATGCCCTTGTCAGCTCGGCTATCCTGCCTCTTGCAGGAGAATAAGAATCATCCAGTTTGACAGCAAAAACCATCAAGCCGTTATAATCTGCATTGATCTTACCCGTAGCTTCCTGGAGAGAGATTTTGTCATCGCTTAACAAAGGGGCATTCCCGTCAAAAACAGAATCATCGACAAGACCTAAAAAATATGTTTCGGTAACGGCCTCAAAAATATCTTTGTCTTTATATTGATCCTTTAACAGCTCTTTTGCCTCTAATGAAGAAGCAGTATTGCTATTCAAACGTACGCCTAACTGGTTGAAAAACTCAGTGCCCGCCTCGAAGAGGTTGTTTTTGAAAATGGTCAGGTTTATCCGAGTTGTCTGTTTCATACAATTAAAACATTAACAAATATTTGAATTATAATGATTTATTATTTATTTGCAGAGCCTCCTGCAAATTAGTTGTCCGGTTTGTCCAGTTTATGTCCTGTTTGTAAGCTTCCTGAATTCATGGCCCCTTTGCGATGGGTTTGACGGATTTCGCAATCAATTGTTACCTCCTGCTTGTCCAGTTTCCCGATGAGCCATTTATGAGCCGTTTAGTGTCCCATATGTCTCATAAATGTCTCATTAAGTGAAAATCATCTTTCAGTAAAGCAGAACGTCTCATATGTCTCAAATATGTCTCATTTCTTGCCAGCCAGAATGTAGTAGCTTCCGCGTTTTTCTCCCATACGTTCAAGAATACCCTTCTCGACAAGATCATCCAAGTCACGAGCAGCAGTTTTGCGGATGACTCCTGTAAGTTTCTGGTACTCAGAGTTGGTAATCCGTCGCGTTCCTTTGATATGGGCCACTGCCTTCATCTGCCGCTCGTTCAGGTTGTATCCCGCCAGCAGTTCCGGTGTCAGCCAATCGCGCCATAGGGTTATGACAAAGGAGCCGCTGCGCTGCTCGAATTCGGGTTCAGGCAGTCCCGCTTCACGGCAGAGCTCGATCATGCGTTGGGTGCCTGAGCCGGCCTTTTCAATATAGCGGGTCAGATACAAAGACTCAGCAAGAAGCGGGTTGTTCGGAACTGAAGGGTGATCAGTACGCAGATCGTCGAGCGAAAGTGTCCCGGGAAGTCTTCCTGGATTCCATACTTCGAGACGGTCCGTAAAGAGACGGACCTCAACGGACGCATTGTTGTTGTAATCCCTGTGCGCAATGGCATTGACAACTGCTTCGCCTATGGCGTCAGGGGGCAGTTCATAGGCAGCCGGAGCAATGTTGCTATCAGCGCGTACTCCTACGGCCCGGCTAATTTTGGAGAGCACGAAGTCACGGGCCTGATCTGCCTGCTCAAAAAGATCACCGGAATAAATCTGCTGGGATGCAAAGGGGCGGCGATAGCCAGTGCCGTGGCAATGCACGCACTTTGTCTCAGCCGAGCGGTGAAACCTTTGCGGTGTCGTGCCAAACAGAAGAATTGCAGCATTGGTCGGTTTTCCATGGGCAAGCAGATTCAGATGTATGAGAAGCGCCTTTGTCGCGGAATTGCGCTTGAGCGGAAAAGCGCGTTCCCTTCGGGCAGTCTCTAAAAACCACTCAACACGCTTACGTGAGAGATTTTTCAATGTCACACCCTGACAAACAGCGGTATCAAAGGGCGGCACGCGGAGCGCGCCCATGCCGTCAAGGTGGTCAATAAGACTTGCATATACTTCTGAGGTCAGGGCATTAAAGTCTTTGATGCGGCGGCGGACAAGTTCGCCGCTGGCCCTACTGATAAGTTTCTTCATTTTAGGATCACGTTTCTTATCGTCAGAGCCCCATACATAGATTAGCCGGGTTTTCCGGTGTCTCGTGGCCTGGTTGTATTCGCGTTCAGTAGGTGATAACCCGTTTGGGTCCTCATTGCCATATTCATAACCAAAGATTCCGAGATATATATCACAGCGCTCCACTTCCTGGAGATAAACCTGATCAGAGCGCCGGTCCCTTGCGGGAAGCTCTTCAAAAAGAAAAACCTCGGAGATAAACCGGTGCAACACCGCATCACCAAGGAGAAAGGCCTTTAAATCCAGACGAATTTGCTTAAATTCACCCTGAACACTGCTGACAAAGATTTTATATTTCACAGTTGATCCTTAAAGTATTTTTTCAGGATAAGATTACTCTGACACCACAAACCAGGTGATTAAATCAAAATTGTCCAGTTTAAATTTATCTTCCAGCCTCTTTTCATTCGAAGACTTTTTCCTGGGGACACCATCTGTAAAAATACCCTGAATTTCATCAATGGCCTTTTTGGGCGCCTGCCCATCAATCCATGCCTTAATCTTGTCGCTTAACCACTGCAACGCTTCCTTATCTCCATTTTCAACATCATCAGGAACAAACCTGATCTTGTTTTTATGCTTTCTTAATATACATAGTATTTCCTGATTGTTATTGTAAGTAGAAAAACCTTTGTTATTGGAATAGAGCAAATGATACTCATTATATGTATGTGTGTCAGCGTCATCGGGCTTTTTGGGATAACCTAATAATGCAATTATGCCTTCCGGCAATTCAGTATATTTTTTGTCAGGTTCTGCTTTGAAGCCAGTAAATATGCCATTAGGCATTCCTTCAAAAATTTCTTTATTCTTCTGGAAAATATCGAATAATTCCTGTCTAAACTGCTCAAGGGACAGGTTATCCAGGCTAAGACTTTCATCGCTGGTCTCAACATCTTCCCATGTAAACTGCATTTGATTGAGCATTTTTTCAGTCTGTCTGGTGACTATTGGGTTGTTTTCAACAATCTTTTCAATTTCCGGCGTCATCTTCTCATCAATCTCAGCGCCAACCACAGACATGGCAGCCATCCGGTTTTCAACTCTTGCTTTGAGCCTGAGGTAGTCTTCATAATTTTTACCCGGCCAAAAATTTATCCCTTTAATGGTTTGATTGGGAGAGCCAAGACGGTCTATACGTCCCATTCGCTGAATAATTCTGACTGGATTCCAATGTATATCGTAATTGATCACACAATCACAATCTTGTAGATTTTGGCCTTCACTTAAACAGTCCGTAGCTATCAAAATGTCCAAGGGCTCTTCTAATTTTTTCAAAGTATCAGGATCGTGCTTTTTTATGATATTCTTCCAGTCTTCAAAACTCTCCGGCTCTAATATGCCTTTTTCATCATATAAATAACTCCAATCTTTTTCTTTATACAATTTAGTGTATGGAGCAAAACGCTCTAAAATGCCCTCGAACTTTTTCCCACTGTAGCCGTAATCTGTTTCGGATAATGAGCCTGACACGCAAGCAATATTGCAAAATCCTTCATTTATCAATTGGTTATATAAATACTGTGCAGTATCAGTAAAGACAGTAAACACTACCACTTTCTGGTTGTCTCGCTCTTTCCTTTTTTTCTTAATATGTTCAATTAATTTTTCTAATTTAATATCTTTTATTTTCTTTTCTTTCAGATTTTCTTCAAATATAACAAGATTTGACTTGAGGTTCTCCAGCCTTGCAATATCATCTTCCAGATGCCTCTTAAACATATCAATGTACCTGATATCTGAAAGTTTAATAGGGTTCTTTTTCCCAAGGGTAAATTCTTCAAGCTGTTCTGTTTCATTGTCGGAGCCGGCAAACTCAACAGATGTTTCTTCAAGATCATCTTCGAAATTATTTTGCTCTGATATTTCATCTTCAAGAACAGTGTCTTCTTTTGCATCTATAAAGTCATTAACTTTCTGCAAAGCGTTAGTGTGATGGTCATAAATATTGTTTACTGTATTTCTAAATGAATACCAGCTTGATTCAAGACGCTTCATCAAGAGAATGTACATCATCTTGACCAGAAAACCCTCACGCTGGACCTCATCTTTCAATACACTTTCAGGTGTTATTTTTTCTGTATATTTATGTGGCATATATGCAATGAGGTTAATCGACTCAATTGCGTTTAACAACTCCTCAAAAGACTTTAAGTTGCCAATGTTTTCAGGATTAATATATTCATTCTCAGGATCTTCTTTTTTAGGAAATGACATGCCGCCAAACTCACTCTCTATCAACTTCCTTGTTCTTGCAACAATCAATGCATCCGTAAGAGAAAAGAACTTTTGTGGCAGCATCTGAATAAAGTCGCTGATTTTTCTGTTCTCTTTTTCCTGCCATGATTTGAAATCTTTTTGAGCTGTCCGGAATATGCTTTCTAAACTACCGATTTCGAGGTTTGTCTCTTTGAACCCATTGTCATGCCCTTTTACGATCAATTTGAATTGGTTTCTTACATCAATCAGTTTATTGTTTATTGGTGTAGCAGACAGTTGTAATACCTTTACTTCCTTATTTTTCCGTAAGATATTTTCAACCAGAAATTTGTAGCGGGAAGATTTATCATTTCGCAGATTGTGACTTTCATCAATTACAACTAACAGTTTTGGATTGCCCTGAAAGAATGTCTTTATCTTATAGCCATCCTGATATGACTCTAATCTGTCATCCTGTAAATCAGTATGATAACGAATCGTATACTTCAATCTGTCTCTTTCAAATTTTGAAAGATGTCCTTCAAGATATTGTCTCCAGTTAGCATCCAGTTTCTTCGGGCAGAACAAGATTATCCTGTACCCTTTTATTTCAAAATACTTCATAACGGCCAGGGCAGTCCATGTTTTGCCTAATCCCACTGCATCAGCCAGAATAGCACCGTCATTTTTTTGAAGCATTTTAATAAGACTGATTACACCCGTTTTCTGGAAGGGATAGAGGATTTTATAAATACCAGTATCCTCTAAATGACTTATCTCTTTATTAAATTCAGGATCAAGCGACAGTGATAATAAGTCCTCTTTAAAGAGCTCATACAGCACCTTGTAATAAAGTTGGAAAGGAGTGTATTTGCTATACAGGTCTTGAATGAGAGTGATGATATGTTCTTTAACACTTACTTTAGACTTGTCAGGTAGTTCGATATTCCCTAAAGTATCTTTGCTTTTCCACAGATCACTGAACCATTGAGTCAACTCCTTGAAATCGTTATCATTACCAGTACCTGCTGAATTTAATTCAATATTACCAGACTCTCTTATTCCTAACCCTGCATCGGTTAAATTGGAACTGCCTATAACGTGGAAATTCTTACGGGGGTCAGGATCATGGTACATATAGGTCTTAGCATGGCAAAAACTTCGTTGAATAGTTTTGACCTGGACTTTTTCCTGCCGTAGAAAATCAACGGCCTTTTTTGCTGACTGATTAAGATTTAATACTTGGGTAACACCTAGAGTGTCGCTTAGAAGATTTATAATCTTATCATGTTGATTGTCCTCATTAAGTAAATTACCGAGTACCAGGCGAAATCTTTCAGTATCATTCATCTCGTCCATTACCCTGGCAAGTGCATTGACAGAAAAATATCCGGTAACTATATCAACTTTTCCCTGCTCGATATAGTTACGTAAGAAGCCATATACAGTCGAGTACTCGTTGTCTTCAGTTTTTGTTTTGTTATCCAACAGCATTAGTTATTAATTCCTCAGAAAAGATAAAAATATAGTTTACCCCTATGAATCAAAGATCATCCATTTTAACGGAAAACCGGGATGTTCGGCAAGAAAATATCGTAGGGGTGTGAAAATATCGTAGGGGCGTATTGCTGTGCCCTTTGGATATCGTACGCATTTACAGATGGTCCCGCTAATAAATGAAAGTCCGGGAAGTTTTAAACCCTCAATTCAACCGCAACCCCCACCCTCTCATTCGGGCTTCCTTCCTCCCTGATCCCGCTTATCCGGGCCTTAACATCCACACCCTTATCCATCAGCTGGGCAATAACCATATTATCGGAACGGGGAAGGTAGCCAATCTTCTCGTTTTCGTGGTATATCTCGACGGCGTCGTAGTCGAAGGGGTTTCCGGGTTCTCTCTTGAGGTCAAGGGACCTGCCGGGTTCGAGTTTTTTCCATATCTCTTCACCACTGTAATACCGGAAACCGGCTACAGAGGAATCAAGCAGTAATATGTTTTTTTTGTGGGCGGGTCTTGTTGCTGCCGGAACGATCAATCCGAGGACTCTTCTTCTTTTCATTGTTACCTCCAGGTTTAAATTTACCTGTATAGTAAACCATGCACTATGCCATATGATGTCATAGTGGATCGAGTGCAAAAGAGCAATAGTGCAATAGTGCAATAGTTCAAAAGTAGGGGCAGGTCCCTGCGCCTGCCCTTGTAGGGGCGAGGTTGCCTCGCCCTGTGGATATGTCTGCCCACGTAGGGGCACGGCATGCCGTGCCCCTACATTTCAATCATATATCTTCCCCATCTTCTTTATCTCATTCTTCACTTCATCGGCAAGCGCCTTCGGCGAAACCACCTTCACGTCAGGACCGTGGCTCAATATCCTCTTTGTCAGTTCATTGAAGTCAGCGGCAGGGAAGCTGAGTTCGAGTGCCCCGTCCTTTTTGAGAACGAGTTTCTGTTCAGGGTGCCAGATCTGTTCCTCTATCCAGTCCGCGACTGAAGGAGAGAACCTCAGGCAGACCTTACGGGTCTTCCCTCCCTGCATTATCCCGAAGTGTTTACGGGTATATTCCTTTACAGGCGGCAGGCCGTCCGGAAGACGGATGTTCTCATCTGAAAAAGCTATGGACCTGACCCTCGACAGGGCAAAGTCCCTCATATCATTTCGCAATGAACAGAAGGCGATCAGGTGCCAGCTTCCCATGTACTGCACCAGATGAAGGGGCAGGATGTTCCTCTCTGTTTCTTTTTTTGAATGAGGTGAATAATATGAGATGGAGATAGGCGTTTCCTGAAAGAGCGCGTTAACTATGGAGTGAAAGTCTTCTTCATTGACGCGTGAGTACTCAACATTCTTTACCGATATCTTTTCGGACATCTCCCGGATATCGGGTCTCGATCCATGATCACTGACATTGAAGACCTTCCCGATAAAATCATAGAGTTCATCCTTTATCCGCGTATCAGGGATGGTAGAGGCGAGCCGGACAGCAAGGGCAAAAGAGATGACGCTCTCTTCACTGTACCATTGGGACGGAAGCTCGTATGAATCATCGGTATAATAATATCCCTTTCTGGTGTGATCATACTCAAGCGGGGCCTTCAGCCTGTCCCTTATAAAATCGAGCTCACGCTGGGCAGTGCGGGGGGATATCTCAAATCTCTCGGCAAGGTGGCGCGCGTTCGGATATTTAGAGGCCTTTACCCTGTCATGAAACCAGAGGAACCTCTCATATTTAAGCCTCTCTCCCATCTATCTATGAAAAATTTTCCTCAACCTTCTTCGCTTTTCTTACTACCTCGGCAGCCATCTTCTTTTTGAATGCCTTAAGCGCAATAGCGATCTTTTTATCGCTGAGCCCTATGATCTGGGCGGCCAATATACCGGCATTCTTTGCGCCGCTTTTTCCCACAGCCATCGTGGCAACAGGGATGCCGGGCGGCATCTGTACTGTTGCAAATAGGGCATCCACTCCCTCTAAAGGCGAGGAGTCTATTGGTACGCCTACTACCGGAAGTATTGTATGCGCGGCAACCACACCCGCAAGATGCGCGGAAGCGCCTGCTCCGGCAATGATCACCTGAACTCCGCCTTTTTCCGCATCCCTTATAAGTTTAACTGTCCTCTCAGGGGTTCTGTGCGCGGAAGATACGGTCATGTAATACGATATCTTGAAATCATCCAGCATTTTTGCAGCTGCCTTCATTATTGGCAGATCCGAATCACTACCCATAAGAATCAATACTTTCACTTTCATGTTTCACTACCTCCAAGTAAATTTACGGGGGTCATGTTCATAATTATTTCTTTATCGCTTTGTCCCCGATGTCCTTCCTATAATACATCCCCTCAAAATCGATCTCTTTTATCGCCTTATACGCGTTATCCTGCGCGGTCCTGATGTCCTTGCCGAGCGCCGTCACTCCAAGTACCCTGCCGCCTGAGGTGACCACATCCCCGTCTTTCAGTCCGGTGCCGGCATGGAAGACAACAACATCCTTTTTATCCTTAAGGGAATCGAGGCCCTTGATCTTTTTCCCTTTTTCATACTCACCGGGATATCCCTTTGAAGAGAGGACAACGCAGATAGCGACCTCGTCTTTCCATTTAACTTCCACCTCGTTGAGCCTGCCCTCAGCCGTTGCCTTCAGTAGCTCGAACAGATCGCTGTCGAGCCTCGAGAGGATCGGCTGAGCCTCGGGGTCGCCGAAACGGACATTGAACTCAAGGACATAAGGCTTACCTTTGCACATCATTATCCCTACATAAATAACGCCGCGGTAATTTATCCCTTCCCTCTTCAGTCCCTTCATTATCGGTCCGACGACATCCTCCATAATCTCTTCATTCAGTTCTTCGGTAAGTACAGGGGCCGGGCTGTACGCACCCATTCCGCCCGTATTGGGTCCCTTATCTCCGTCAAATATCTGTTTGTGGTCCTGAGAGGTCGCGAGAGGCACTACTGTCTTTCCATCGGTCAGGAACATGAACGAGGCCTCTTCACCCACCAAACACTGTTCCACCAGCACCTTTTTGCCGGCATCACCAAAGGCCTTGTCTTTCATGATCAGGCTGAGGGCATCTGTCGCCTCCTCAACGGTCTTCGCGACTATAACTCCCTTGCCTGCCGCAAGTCCGTCAGCCTTTATTACGATAGGCGCTCCCTTAAGCCTTACATACTCTGCCGCCTGCAGGTAAGATGAGAATGTCTTGTATTCAGCGGTAGGTATGCCGTACCTGAGCATGAAGTCCTTTGAAAACACCTTACTGCCCTCAAGCTGCGCGCCTGCGGCAACAGGACCGAAGATCACGCGGTCTTCCTTGATAAAACTGTCTACTATCCCTGTAGTAAGGGGCACTTCCGGACCAACAACAGTAAGGTCGATCCAGTTATATTTAACAAAATCGAGTAATGCGTCCGCATCGTCACCCTTAATGTCAACGCACTCGGCGATCTCTGATATGCCCGCGTTCCCGGGCGCGCAATATACCTTGGTCACCTTGGGACTCTGTTTGAGCTTCCATACAAGTGCATGCTCCCTGCCTCCGCCTCCGATAACCAGAACCTTCATCTAATATCTCCCAAGCAACTAGTAGTTGCGCCGCCCCCGCGTCTTAGATTTGTAAAGTCCCTTACGTAGTTTGTGAATCAAACTATAGGGGACGTCAAATCTGCAGGGGGTATTTAATGCTTAAAATGCCTCATCTCGGTAAAGATCATCGCAATGTTGTGTTCATCCGCTGCAGCGATAGTATCAGCGTCCTTTATCGAACCTCCGGGCTGGATGATCGCGGTAGCACCGGCATTGGCAACAGTATCTATGCCGTCCCTGGCAGGAAAGAACGCATCTGACGCGACAGCTGAACCTTTCAGTGATACGTCGTAGTTCGCTGCCTTCATCGCCGCAAGCCGAGCAGAATCAACCCTGCTCGTCTGCCCGCAGCCGATCCCAAGTGTTCTGTTTGACGATGAATAAATGATCGCGTTTGACTTCATGTGCTTGCAAATCTTCCACGCAAAGGCCATGGCCGCGTATTCATCATCTGTGGGTTTCCGCTTGGTCACGACCTTCAGGGTCTTCAGGTCCTCTATCATGCCCCTGTCCTTTTCCTGTACAAGGAGTCCGCCCTGGATCTTCCTCATATCATAACCGGTAACATCTTTTGTGATATCAAGCTCGAGCAGCCTTATGTTGGGCTTGGCGCTCAGGAGTTTAAGTGCCGCAGTATCGAACGAGGGGGCAATGATTATCTCGCAAAAGAGGCTCAATATCTCTTTTGCAGTGGCCTCGTCAACCGGCCTGTTTATGGATATGACACCGCCAAAGGCAGAGACAGGATCTGTCGCGAACGCCTTCTTATATGCCTCGCTGATTGACTCATCTACAGCTACGCCGCACGGGTTGTTATGTTTAACTATGACCGCCGCAGGTTCAGTGAACTCCTTTGCAAGGTCTATAACAGCGCTTGAATCAAGGTAGTTATTGAAGGACATATCCTTGCCCTGTAGTATCTTCGCATCTACAAGTGAGAGCCCGGCATTCAGCGGTTCCCTGTATACGGCTGCCTTCATGTGCGGATTCTCGCCGTACCTAAGGCTGTTTATCCTGCTGAAGCTCAGATTAATGCTCGGCTGGAACGGGTTGTTCGGCTCGGCCTGCTTGTTGAGCCAGTTCGAGATCAATGTATCGTATCTGGCAGTATAGGCAAAGACCTTTCTGGCAAGATAGTATTTTGTCTCATCACGAGCCTCGCCGTTATTCGTGTTCAGTTCATCAATGACCTTCGAATAATCGGCAGGGTCAACAATGACAATTACATCCTTGAAGTTCTTTGAAGCGGCCCGCAGCATTGTCGGGCCCCCTATATCGATGTTCTCTATCGCCTCCTCGAACTTGACGTCCGGCTTTGATACAGTCTGTTCAAAGGGATAAAGATTCACAACAACTATATCAATAGGTTTTATCCCATGCTTTTCTGTCTCTTCCCTGTCTTTAGGATTGTCTCTCCTGTAGAGCAGTCCGCCGTGGACCTTTGGATGGAGTGTCTTGAGCCTGCCGTCCATCATCTCCGGGAAACCGGTATGTTCGGATACATCCTTTACATTCAGGCCCGCGTCCTTTAACGCCTTTGCGGTCCCGCCGGTAGAGAGTATCTCGACGCCGAGCTTATTGAGCCCCTGCGCAAATTCAATTATTCCGGATTTATCTGAAACGCTTATTAGTGCCCTTTGAACCTTTGCCATAATGCCCTCCTGAGATATAAATATGAAAGACTGGATAATTATTTATTATTGTTAATTACTACAGGTCCACCCCTAAAAAACAGGGTCGGTAAGACATTTTAGACTATTTCCTGAAAAAATTCATTGAATTATGATTTTCTCTTGAAATACAGGAGGTTAAGCGGTTATAGATCTTCAGCTCATATAGCCCTTTTCCATCAGACTGAAGTATTTACCGTCAGAAATGATCAGGTGGTCAAGGACCTTTATCCCGACGACATTTCCGGTCTCGACGAGTCTTTTTGTTATGTTAATATCATCTCTGCTCGGGCTCGGGTCCCCGCTCGGATGATTGTGAATAAATAGCACGGATGCGGCGGCCTCCTTGATAGCATCCCGAAAGACTTCCCTCGGGTGCACTGGAGATGAAGTAAGTGTCCCCTCTGACACGACGTTCTCCTTGAATACCCTGTTCTTTGTATCAAGCAATGCGCAGAGGAACCTCTCTTTCTTCAGTCCGTAAAAAAGAGGTCTATAATATTCAAAGACAGCCTTGCTGTTTTTGAAAAATGGATTCTTTGCAGAGGTTTCATTCCCGGAGCTCAAAAGCCTCCTGCCCAGTTCAAAGGCAGCCTTGATCTGTGCCGTCTTCGCGGGGCCGATCCCCTTTATATCCGAGAATTCGGCGGACGCGGCAGACTCTATCTCGTGCAGAGTCCCGAAGTGGATCAGAAGTTCCCTTGCGAGCTTGATCGCGCTCTTGTCCCTGCTGCCGGTCCTCAGTATGATCGCAAGCAAATGAGCGTTGCTCATGCCAGACGCGCCGAATTTGATGAGCCTTTCCCTCGGCCTTTCATCCTCCGGCCATTTATTTATACCCTTGTCCAAGAGGTAAGAATAGCAGGAAAAACAAAAACGCTCACCTGTCATTAATAACAGGTGAGCGGCTTCTGTAGGGGCACGGCACGCCGTGCCCTTACAAAAAAGTTATTCTCCCAGAGTCTCTTTCTGAACAGTTATGAGATCACTGATCCCATCACCGGCAAGGCCGAGCATCTTCTGAAGATGGTCACTTCCGAACGGCTCGGTCTCGGCAGTTCCCTGGATCTCTATGAACTTCCCCGAACCTGTCATTACGATATTCATGTCAACCTCGGCGTTAGAATCCTCCAGATAACAGAGATCTAACCTCGGCTCGCCTTCAACAACACCAACACTTATGGCAGCTACGTAATCCTTTATAGGCTGTTTCGTAATAGTACCGTTTGCAAGCAAGGTATTAACCGCATCCTTCATTGCCACAAACGCCCCGGTTATCGAAGCTGTCCTTGTGCCGCCGTCGGCCTGTATAACATCGCAGTCGATCCAGACGGTCCTCTCTCCGAGCGCCGTGAGATCAACCACTGAACGCATGGACCGGCCTATCAGCCTCTGTATCTCATGTGTCCTGCCGCCAACTTTACCCCTGGCAGCCTCTCTGACCATCCTGGTACCTGTCGAACGGGGAAGCATGGAATATTCTCCAGTAACCCAGCCCTTTTTCTTGTCCCTGAGAAAGGGAGGAACCTTATCCTCGATCGACGCGGTGCAGATGACCTTTGTGTCTCCCATCTCTATAAGGACAGAACCCTCCGCTGTATTTAAAAAATTCTTTGTGATCTTAATTCCTCTGAGCTCATCAGCTTTTCTTCCATCTGGTCGCATTTATTTATATTCCTTTCTATAAATCTATTTTCGTTATGTTATTTATTTTGTGATCCAGAAATCTCTCCCCTACACGGCTGAACTTTTCAGGGAAATCCGTGACAAAGAACTCCCTCGAGCCTTCCTCTCTGGATTGACGGAGCATCTCTTTTTCTTCAAGTATCCGCATAACCTCTTTCGCGGTCTCGACTGCCGAATCGATCAACGGCACTTCCGTGACTTCTTTTATTATGTCCTTTATCATCGGATAGTGCGTACAACCGAGTACAAGAGAGTCCACACCATTATGTCTCAAGGACAGGAGATATTTCTCTACAGTTAATTTTACTATCTCGCCATCAAGCCAACCCTCTTCGATCAATGGTACAAAGAGAGGACACGCAATACCCGAGACCTGTATGGAAGCATCCAAGGCGTTTATGGCATCTTCATAGGAACGGCTGTTCACAGTCGCCTCGGTCCCGATCACCGCGACCCTTTTCAGCTTTGTAGCTGCTGCGGCGGCCCTGGCTCCGGGCTCGACAACCCCTATCACCGGCACGGGGAATTCCCTTCTAAGTAAAGGCAGACTGATCGAAGATACAGTGTTACATGCAACCACAAGGGCCTTGATCCCCTTTGACATAAGGAACTCGGTATTCTCTATGGAATATTTCGTTACTGTCTCGCGCGACCTTGTCCCGTAAGGCACCCTTGCTGTATCTCCGAAGTAGATCATATTCTCTCCAGGCAGCAGCTTTATTAACTCCTTCATGACAGTAAGTCCGCCTACCCCTGAATCAAATATCCCTATAGGCAGTTCATCAGATACTTTCCTCAATTTCTTCTCCTATCGGTCTTGAAATATCAATATGTCCGCCGAAGCTCTCGGTCTCTTCCCCGTTTATAAGTATTTTCAGCGCCGTAAAGCCCGGGACCTTAAATTTTATTCCCTTGTATAGACCGGCGATTATATTTAATTCTTCGGTCGCGTCCCCCTTGAAGTTGTTCTTGAGCTCACCTCCAAAGTCTATATAAACAATTCCCTCCCTGTCCATGTACAGGTCCAGGAGCCTTACTTTGTAAGGCTTCATATTCCTCTTTATTATGTCCTCGACGACAAAAAGCAGCGCGTCTTTCCTGAAGACAGTGCCGCTCCTGATCACCGGACTGCTTCTCTTGCTCTCATACAGCCTTAAAGGGTCACCCTTCCGGTCTTCAGATGAGGATTCATCCTGCACAAGCCCGATGTCAGCTATATAGGACGACTCAAACTTGAACTGGCCCTTGAAATAATAATAGCTCATCCCCATGGTAACGGTATAAGTGATAATGAGAAGGAATACCACAAGCCAACTGCTCATTTTCTTTCTCTTTCTTTTAGTTGGTTTTGATCTCTTCATAAATATATAATCCCTTATACAGAGCATTTGCCATTTTCGTCTTCACTTCTTCCGTGTAAACAACATTATCAAAAGACGGCAGCTCAATCATAAGCGAAGCAGATTCGGTCTTTGAGAGAATACTGTATGGAAGGGGCTGTATTGAGACCATATCTTCACCGAATTCCACTGTTATCGCCTCTTTCATCGCGTTCAGCAGGGTCATGGTCTTTTGTATATGTTCTTCCTGTCCCTTATTGCTCAGATAAAGTTTAACGACATCGGACGCGTCATCCGTGATCACAGGCAGATATATCACCATATTCTTACGTGTGCCTATGTGAATACTCAAAAATATTTCCGGCCCCTTTGCATTCGCGAACTCGGCCCTCTCAAGCAGTGTCATGAACCCGTCGCTGCCCCTGGTAAGATATCCCTTGAAAGCTCCCCTGTTTATGAGGTTGTTGAGCTTCCTTGCTATATCAAGGACAACGTTCTTCTCGATGTATCTGCCTTTTGTCAGGCCTTTGTCATATCCCCCGTGTCCAGGATCGATAATGACGGTGCTGACCTTGGAGGCCCTTCTGTTCTTCCTCACGTCAGGCATGGCAAAAAAAGGAGGCGGGGGTTTTTTCTCTTGGGCTGGAGGAAGGGTGCGTCCCACCCGTTTTTGCTTTTTCTGGAGATATACATCAATAACAAGCCTGTCAGGATGCTTCAGCCTGAACACCTTCAATCCCCTGAATTCACCAGGGTAGAACATAATGCTATTATCGTCGTTTTTGGAAAATGGGACCTCTATCTTTTCTTTCTCTATTGAAAAAGACTGATCCGGGAACTTGACGAGTATATTCTTTTGCCTCTGGTAGACTCTTGCAGCCTCTATTGCCGACAGGTCACCCTCAAGAACTATCCTCAGGAATTCGGAATGGTTACTTGCCCTTAATTTCAGAACATTTGTTTTCCCGCTCGAAACAAGCGGCAAGAGCAAAAGGAAGACCAGTAACAGAACAAATTTTTTCATCTCTTTCTGTGTGACTCGAAGATGATCTCCTCCACCATCTGGCAAAGGACATGGCCGAGGACAATATGGGTCTCCTGCACCCTCGGGGTATTGTCGGAAGGCACAGCAAAGACATAATCCGCCAGAGAGGCAAGTTTATCGCCTTTGGCGCCTGTGAATACAATAGTTTTGAGTCTCTTGCTTTTCGCTGCCTCAACAGCCTTTATGACATTGGGGGAAGTGCCGCTTGTGCTTATCGCGATAACAGCATCACCTGCCTGAGCGAATGCCTTTAACTGGCGCTCAAAGATATTATCATAGTCATAGTCATTTGCTATGGAGGTCAGGACCGCGGTATCGGTATTAAGTGCGATCGCCGGGAACGCGGGGCGCTCCATCTTGAACCTGTTAACGAATTCAGCGGCAATATGAGACGCATCGCTAGCACTGCCGCCGTTGCCAAAGAGTATAAGCTTGTTACCCTTGCTGAAGGTGTCTGCAAGAAGCACCGAGACTTCTATGATAGTATCAATATTCTCATCAAGGAACCTCTCTTTAACAGCTATACTCTCTTTAAATATATTTATTATCTTCTGCTTCATTATCAGCGGACCTCCGTTATGATCACTATCTCCTTCGACGGCAGGCTCTCCAAAATTCCTACTGCAGTGACCTTGTAATGATATTTAGTATCGGGATTAACCTCCCGGTCAGTGAACGCCGGAGTAGCCGTATCTCCTAAAAACAGATACCCATCTCCGGAAGAGCGGTAGACCTTGTACCGCCTTACATCCTGACCCTTGACCTCATCCCATGTAAGGACAACTGCCTTTTGCGTATAAAGTAGCATCAGCCCCCCCGGCACATCAGGCATCGTCGTCCCGGATCCCTGCTTTCCCGTCACATCTTCTGCCGGGCCCTGACCTTTCAGACCATCTGCATCCCCTTTAACTACATCTCCATCATACGGTGCGATCAACACCGGGTCTCCCCTTCTGCCGCATGCCGTAAAAGAAAAAACATAAAAAAGGCAGGAAGTGATGATCAGGAAGCTGGATACAAGGCGCATCCCTTTATTTAAATTCTGAAAAACCATTTGATTATTTATATCCGGACCGCTTTACTTTTTCTTTATATTTTTGATACGGGCAAGGACCATCTTCCTGGCCGTCCCGCCGAATGACTTCCTGGCGTCAACAGATGCCTCAATGCTTATGTGCTTAAAGATATCGCTGCCAATCTTTTTCGAATACTTCTTAAACTCTTTAAGTTCCAGCTCCATCAGGGTCTTGTCCTTATCAATACAATGCTTGACTATACTGCCCGTAATAGCGTGCGCATCCCTGAAAGGAACGCCCTTATTCACCAGATAGTCGGCAATGTCGGTCGCGGTCAGGAAACCGGCATCCGTCGCGCTGACGATATTCTTCTTTTTGAACTTCATCCCGGGCATCATTTTGTTCAGGACATCAAGGCAGGCCTTGACCGTATCAACGGTATCGAATACCGGCTCCTTGTCTTCCTGCATGTCCCTGTTGTACGCGAGCGGAAGTCCCTTCATTATTGTAAGGATAGACATCAGGTTTCCGTACACCCTTCCTGTCTTGCCCCTTGTGAGTTCGAGCACGTCAGGGTTCTTCTTCTGCGGCATAATACTCGAACCCGTAGTGAACGCGTCCGGGAGCTCCACAAACCCGAACTCCTCGCTGTTCCATATTATGATCTCCTCCGCAAACCGCGAGAGGTGCATCATCAGCATGCTTGCCGCGGATATAAATTCAACCGCAAAGTCCCTGTCGGAAACAGTGTCTATACTATTCTCTGTTACAGCTGGAAACTTCAGAAGCTTTGCCACATACTTCCTGTCTATAGGCAGTGTGGTTCCCGCAAGCGCGGCAGCGCCGAGCGGCAGAACATTCAACCTCTTGAGGCAGTCCGCGAACCTTCCGCTGTCACGTTCAAGCATCTCATAGTACGCGAGCATGTGGTGCGATAGAAGGACGGGCTGCGCCCTCTGCAGGTGCGTATAGCCCGGCATGATCATATCAATGTTCTTTTCAGCGATCTTCAGGAACGCTTTCTGAAGGCCCTTTATCAGTTTTTGGATCGTATTTATCTCATCCCTCAGATAGAGCCTGAGGTCGAGCGAGACCTGGTCGTTCCTGCTCCTGGCAGTATGGACCTTGCCCCCGACAGGGCCTATCTTTTTGATAAGGGCGTGCTCTATGTTCATATGCACGTCTTCGAGGCTCTCCTTAAAGCGGAACTTCCCGCTCTCAATCTCTTTGGCGATCTCATTGAGACCCTTTATAATAGATACCGATTCTTTGGATAAAATTACCTTCTGCTTTGCAAGCATCTTTACGTGCGCAATGCTCCCCTCGATATCGTGCCTCCAGAAACGCGCGTCAAAAGATACGGACTCGGTAAAGCTCTCAACCGTGCCTTCTGTCTGTTCCTTGAACCTTCCACCCCATAGTTTCTTCATGAAAGTAAGAATAAAAGAAATACGGTTAAATGTCAAAATTTTAGATAAATATTGAGGTTGAATCTCGATATGAAATAATCTTGACTTATACTATACGTTTGTATAGTATAATAATATGACGCCCGCAAGATCAAAAGAACCTACAAAAAAGCAGCAGTCTGTGCTCGAATTCATCAAGGCCCACCTGATCGAAAAAGGCTTTCCCCCAACTGTGCGTGAGACAGCCGCGCACTTCGGTTTCGCGAGCCCCCTCTCGGCACAACTGCATATAAACGCACTGATCAAGAAGGGCTTTTTAAAAAAGACCCCGTTCAAGCAGCGCTCCCTTGAAATAATCGGGCTCAAACCCGCGGAAGACACAAAGATCCCCCTGCTCGGAACCGTCAGGGCGGGCGCGCCCATGCTGGCTGAAGAGAACATAGAATACTACATTAATATCGACAAGGACCTCTTCCGGACTGAGGACGGCTTTGCGCTCAGGGTCATAGGTGACAGCATGATCGACGCGGGGATACTCGAAGGCGACATAGCCCTGATCGCCCCCGGCAAAGAGGCACGCAACAGGGACATCGTCGTTGCTCTTATAGAAAACGAGGCCACGATCAAGAGGTTCTTCCTTGACAGAAGCACCGTAACGCTCGTGCCCGAGAATAAGGACATGGAGCCTATGAAGTTCAGCCCAAATGACGTAACGATAATCGGCAGGGTCATAGGCATAATGAGGACGATCAGATGATCGAGATCGGGGAGCGCGTATTCGTTATCGCTGCCTTCGGAAGGAGCATAAGGCTCAAACCCCTCAGGTTCACATGGTCCGACAGGCAGATCAATATAAAGGATGTCACATATGAATGGACCACATCAGAAGGAACAAGCAAACTGCTGCACTTCTCGGTCACTGACGGCAATACACTTTACGAACTAAGCTTCAATACAAACTCTATACTGTGGATGCTTGAGGGAGTGGAGACGGATGCGTGAGAACTATCCTCCTCATAGACATGGATTCTTTCTTCGCGTCGGTCGAGCAGCAATCAAACCCCGGACTCCGCGGAAAGCCGATCGCGGTCATCGGCTCCAGAAAAAGGACCGTCATCACGACCGCGTCTTATGAAGCAAGGACATTCGGTGTAAAGACCGGGATGAACATGTGGGAGGCAAAAAAACTCTGCCCCCATCTGATATTCGTTGTCGGCGACAACAGAAAATACGCGCACACCTGCGAAGGACTCAAGAATATCTATTCCTCTTACACATCCGAGGTCGAGGTCTATTCAATCGACGAGGCGTTCCTGGACATAACCGCCTCCAGTCTTTTCGGAAGCCCGCTCGAGATAGGGGGAAAAATAAAACAAAGAATAAAAAAAGAGTTCGGACTGAATGCGAGCGTGGGCATCGGGCCGAACAAACTGATCGCAAAGCTCGCGTGCGGCCTCTCGAAACCTAACGGGTTAATGTGGATGACGCCCGAGACCATCCAAGCTATACTCGAAAAACTCCCGGTCAAGGAGCTATGGGGCATCGGGAAAAAGACCGCGAAAAAACTTAACTCGCTCGGCATATATACCTGCGGTCAACTCGGCAGTACCCCTGCAAGTTTTCTAAGAGATCAGTTCGGGATAATCGGTGAAAGACTCAGGCTGATGGGTATGGGCATATATAGTTCAGAGATCGATTGCGAAAGAGAGGAGCCGAAGTCAATCGGTCACAGCATGACCCTCCCGCATGATATATGGCACGAAAAAGATATCCGGGCATACATCCTGAAACTCTCCGAAATGGTCGGGAGCCGCGCAAGGAGATACAGCCTTATGGGAAACGTAATAAGCGTGACCATCAGGTACAAAAATTTTGAGACCTTTTCGAGGCAGTCAAGGATAACACACACGAACGATACGCACATTATTTATAACAATGCAATGAGAATATTAAAAGGCATAAAGCTCAAGGCACCGATAAGGCTTCTTGGTATCAGTATCTCCGGGCTAGCAGAATCTGAAAGGCCCGAACAGCTTCACCTGCTGCGGGAACATTCGAAAAGACACGATCTGCTCAGGGCAATTGACAGTATTAATGACAGGTACGGCGGGGCCACACTTTCATGGGCGGGCTATATGCCCTGCAGATCAAGGAGGCCTGTGATCTCACCGGCCTGGAGGCCGAACGGAATCCATCGAACTAACGTTTAAGAAAAGTGCCATAGAGCAATAGTACAGAAATGCAATAGGGAAATGTAGGGGCGGGAAATGATAATTAGAGATGCGATGTCTTCTTGTCACTCGCGATTACCGTGATCCCTGACGGGTCGTTATGCGCGCGCCAGTAAGGCTCCTTACTGTCATATCCTATATGGACGTTTTCTTCGATTACATTGTAGGAATCAACAATCACCTTGTTCAGCTTACAGCCCTTCTTTAATAGAACCCTGTCCATTACTATAGAGTCCCTTACTTCAACGCCGTCCTCGATAATGGTTCCTTTTCGTATCACGGAGTTTATGATCTTTGCCTTGTTGATCACCACTCCCTCGGCAACTATGCTGTTGGTGACCTCACCGCCTATGATCCTTGTTGCCGGAAGTTCGTTCCTTGACGGGCGGATGGGCCAGCGGTCATTATAGATATCAAAGAGAGGCTTCTCCCCGAGCATGTCCTGGTGCGCGTCCCAGAAGGCCTTGATATTACCGACGTCGCGCCAGTAGCCCTTCTCTTCATAAGGCTTGGTCTCTGGAATGTCATTGTTCACAAAGTCATAGGCAAAAATATCCTTGCCCTTTTTCAGAATGTTTGGTATCACGTGTTTGCCGAAGTCATACTCCTTGTTCCTCTCCGCCTGTATCAATCCCTCTATCAATACATCAGTGTTAAAGATATAGTTCCCCATAGAACAATAGGCCCGGTTCGGGTCATCCGGCATGGATGGAGGATTTTCCGGTTTCTCTATAAAGTCCTTTATCCTGCCGTCACTCCCGGCATCGATAATACCAAACGCACTCGCATCAGCGATAGGCACCGGCATTGCGGCAACAGTTGTCTGAGCGCCGCGAGCCAGGTGAAACTCTATCATCTGACTTATGTCCATCCGGTATATATGGTCTGCCCCGAATATGAGAACAAGGTCAGGTTTGTGCTGGCGAATGAGATTCATGTTCTGGAACACAGCATTGGCCGTCCCATGGAACCAGTCCTTCCCGTACATCATCTGCGGGGGGACAACTGTAACAAAGTGGTCACTCATAACAGCGGACAGTCCCCAATTCTCTCTTATATGTTCAATAAGGGACTGGGACTTGTACTGCACCAGGAGATAGATCGAATATATCTGTGAATTAATAAGATTGCTAAGGGCAAAGTCAACGATACGGTAACGTCCGCCGAACGGGACAGATGGTTTGGAACGTTCGAACGTAAGGGGAAAGAGCCTTTCGCCCCTGCCGCCTGCCATTATCATTGCCAGAACTTTTGGATTTGCCATCGCACCTGCCTTATAACATAAGTATATATTTCAAGAGATTAGGATAACTAAAAATTTAAATTAAATGCAAACAACAAGTAGGGGCAATTCATGAATTGCCCCTACAGTTCTTTCGATTTTTATTTGGTGGAGGCGCCGGGAATCGAACCCGGGTCCGGAAGCACTAATTCTAAGCGTCTACATGTTTTTCTCGCCTATTTAGATCTCGGAACAGGAAACGCCGGCAAGAAGGCTTTTCAAGTTCCTATCCCTCTTAATCTCGCCTGAAGGTCAAGGGCGCTCCCTCCAGACCAGCCTGCTAGTCGTCGTTTCGTCCAGGTAGCAGGTATTCCCAGGGAAACGTCACAGCTTTATTAAGCTGCGAATGCCAGTTCGTTATTGGCTTTTGTGTTTTTGGTGCCGTATTTACGTGGTGACAACTCCACGACATGCAACTTAGACGTCATAACCCCCGTCGAGGCCTATCGCCCCCTCATTTGGTTGTTCAAATATTATAACACATCAAAAAACTATAATATGACCATTGCATAATACCTTATCCTGACTGTATATTTTCCCTATAACAATTCGGTGTATTATTGAGTTATCAGGAGTTATTTATAGATAACAGCTAATTCATACCAATTTTAGCGTATTTCCCGCCTTGTCTATAAATTCATTTTTTATTATATTAGCACTCGCCTCGTTAGAGTGCTAATAACGTATAGTATTTTCAATTAAATAAAATACTTACATAAACAAGAAAGGAAAAAGACTATGAATTTTAAACCGCTAAGAGACAGACTTTTGGTCAAATATTCTGAAGAGGCCGAAAAGAGCGCTGGAGGGCTCTATATCCCGGACTCAGCAAAAGAAAAACCCCAGGAGGGCAAAGTTGTAGCAGCAGGCACGGGCAGGGTAACTGACGACGGCAAGCTGCAGGCAATGGAAGTAAAAGTTGGCGACATAGTGCTTTTCGAAAAGTATGGCGGTTCCAAACTTAAGTTAGACGGCACCGAATACATTATCATCAAAGAAGACGAAGTTCTCGGTATATTGGCTAATAAATAAATCAATTTTCAGTCTTAAAAGGAGGAGTACTAAATGGCTAAACAGTTATTATTCGGAGAAGATGCAAGGAAGGCGATACTTAACGGTATAACCACCTTAAGTAACGCCGTAAAGGCGACACTCGGACCAAAAGGGAGAAACGCCATCCTTGATAAAAAATTCGGCGCACCTACGATCACAAAAGACGGTGTTACCGTTGCAAAAGAGATCGATCTGCCGGATCCCTATGAGAATATGGGCGCACAGCTAGTAAGGGAAGTTGCAAGCAAGACTTCCGATACTGCAGGTGACGGTACAACGACAGCTACCGTTCTCGCATACGCTATTTACAAAGAAGGAATGAAGCATGTTGTAGCGGGCGCAAACCCAATGGAAGTAAAAAGAGGCATAGAGAAAGCTGTTGAGACCGTTATCGACGAGCTCAAGAAAATGAGCAAGCTTGTTCAGGACAAGAAAGAAATCGCACAGGTAGGCACTATCTCGGCTAACAGTGATTCCACTATCGGCAACCTGATAGCAGAGGCGATGGACAAGGTAGGAAAAGACGGTGTTATCACTGTAGAGGAAGCAAAAAGCATGGAGACAACCCTTGATGTGGTAGAGGGCATGCAGTTCGACAGGGGATATATCTCACCCTACTTCGTGACAGACGCCGAAAGAATGGAATGCTCTCTTGAAGATGCGTTCATCCTTATTAATGAGAAGAAGATCAGTTCAATGAAGGACCTGCTTCCGATACTTGAGGCAACCGCAAAGTTGGGGAAACCTCTCATGATCATCGCTGAAGACATCGAAGGCGAAGCACTCGCCACACTCGTTGTGAACAAACTCCGCGGCACACTTAATGTATGCGCGGTCAAGGCGCCCGGATTCGGTGAAAGAAGAAAGGCAATGCTTGAAGACCTCGCGATTCTCACCAACGGAACAGTTATAACCGAAGACATCGGTATCAAACTCGAAAGCATAACTGTAGAAGAACTTGGAAGTGCAAAGAAGATCACCATTGATAAAGAGAACACAACGATCGTTGAAGGCGCAGGTGACAAGGACAAGATCAAGGGACGCGTAAAGCAGATCAAGGCACAGATCGATGAAACATCATCTGACTATGACAAGGAAAAACTGCAGGAACGCCTCGCCAAGATCGTAGGCGGAGTCGCAGTAATTAACGTAGGCGCTGCAACCGAGATCGAAATGAAAGAAAAGAAAGCAAGGGTAGAAGACGCACTCCACGCAACAAGGGCAGCTGTTGAAGAAGGCATTGTCCCTGGCGGCGGAGTAGCGCTCATTAGGACCATCCCTGCGCTCGATAAACTCAAGCTTAAAGACCAGGATCAGCAGATCGGTGTTACTATCGTGAAGATCGCTCTTGAAGAGCCACTCAAACAGATCGTGATAAATGCGGGGATAGAAGGCGCTGTAATTGCCAACGAAGTAAAGAGCAATAAAAATGCAAGTTATGGTTTTGATGCAGGAGCTGAGAAGTTCGTTGACATGATCGAAGCAGGTATCATCGACCCCACAAAGGTCACAAGGAACGCGCTCCAGAATGCAGCATCCGTTTCAGCGCTTATGCTGACAACCAGCGTAATGATAACCGATGCCCCTGATGAAAAGGGCGGCGACATGGGCGGCGGCATGCCTGGTGGTATGGGCGGCATGGGCGGCATGGGTGGAATGGGCGGCATGATGTAACATCCGTTTTATCTTTAAAAGTAAAACCCAAAGGGAGAAGGCAGTTGCCTTCTCCCTTTTTATGTAATATACTGGATTTTAGAGACAGTATAATGGAAGCAACAAAACTAAGAAACATCTACTTTATCGAGGCCAGGTCACCCGGCTCTCACATCTTCAGCTTCACAACTTTGCCCAGGCTCGGTTCCATCCTTTTGGGCACGATACTAAAACGTAAGGGCTACAATGTTAAGGTCTTTATAGAAGATATAGCCCCACCCGCGTGGGACATGCTCGATGACGCTGATATGGTCTGTATATCCTCGATCACCCCGACTGCAAACAGGGCCTTCCAGCTGGCTGAGAGGTTTAAAAAAAGCGGAGTACATGTCGCAATAGGCGGCCCCCATTCCACTTTTCTGCCGGACGAGGGGCTGAAGCACGCGGACTACGTGGTAAGGGGAGAAGGGGAAAAAACGATAGTAGAACTGGTCGAGCACCTCGAGAACAATATACCGCTTGATACCATAAAGGGCCTCTCATTCTTAAACGGGAGCGGGCAGGCAGTTCATAACCCCGGGCGAGAACTGGAGAGGGAGCTGAGCGATTCTCCGATCCCTGACTTCAACCTTGTGTACCGGTGGGACAGGTCAAAGGTCGTGCCAATAGCAACATCCAGGGGTTGTCCTTTCGGATGCAAATTCTGCTCGGTTATCCCGATGTTCGGCAGGAAGTACCGTTTTAAACCGATCGAACGGATACTTGAAGAGATACGGGCGTCACAGGGAAAAAAGAGACACTTCTTTTTCATCGACGACAATTTCACGGCAAACAGGCAAAGGACCAAAGAACTCCTGCGCGCTATGATAAAAAATAATGTAAAGATCGAATGGAGCGCCCAGGTGCGAACAGACGCTGCTAAGGATCCTGAGATGCTGAGTCTTATGAAAAGGGCCGGATGTTTTGCTGTCTATATTGGCTTTGAATCGATCAACCCGGCAACCCTTTCACTTTACAATAAGGGGCAGGGGCTCAAGGACATCGAGGACTCCATAAGGTCGTTCAAGAAACACTCTATAAATATTCACGGAATGTTCGTGCTCGGTTCGGATACTGACGACATATCGACGATAAAAAATACAGCTAAGTTCGCGAAGAAACTCAACATCGAATCAATACAGTTTATGGTGCTCACTCCGTTTCCCGGCACCCCGGTATTCGAGGACCTAAAAAGCTCGGAACGCCTTATACACAGGGACTGGAGCAAGTACGACGCGCACCACGCGGTATTCGAACCCAAGCTTATGACAGCCTTTGAACTCCATGTCGAGACACTTAAGGCAATGGCAAGGTTCTATTCCTGGAGGAATTTTTTCCGCAATCTCTGGCAGTTTGATTTTTTTTATTCGGTTGTCTGCCTCTATGGGAAACGGTCTGTAAAAAAGGCACTTGGCGGCGCCAGAAAATACCTGGACAACTTAAAGGAACAGCTTACGGCCGAATTCGATCTAAAGACCGAAAAACTGAGGCAGTATCTACCCCTGAAAAAAGGAAGAGTAAAGAACATTGTTTTAAACACCGAGACGCTCGAAACTAACGAGTCCCGGTTCTTTGCTGTCTTCCTCGGCAAACTGGGCAAGCGACTGGTCGTTACCAGGGAACGTTTCAGCATAACCAATGAAACCATTGCGATAACCCCGCTTGTCGAACATTTAAAGAACAGGCAGCAGCAGAGTAAGCAACTGTTGGGGGAGTTCTACGAAAAACATCGGGAAAAACTGGATTCCGCAAGGGTAATCGATATGGAATCCATTTCACTCTACAAAAGCTGTGTGAACATCGGCCTGCTCCTGAACGCTAACACCAGAAAGGTCCGCAAGGCTTACGAAAAAGCCCTCAAGAGCGCGGGCGGCAAGGCATTTGAGTGCAACCATATACTGGTAATCATGGAGAGGCAGAAACCTACTTCTACCCTTTGTTGATCTTCGAATAAAATTCTATATCAAGCAGTCGCCTCTTGATATCCACACCCAATGAATATCCGCCGATAGAGCCGTCAGACTCAATAACCCTGTGACACGGAATAACGATAGGGACAGGGTTTTTTGAGAGAGCCCTGCCAACCGCCCTTGTAGCCGATGGATTACCGATCTTTTCCGCAACCCATTTATAGGTCCTTGTCTCACCGAAAGGGATCTCTCTCAATGAGTTCCATACCTTTTTCTCAAAGTCGGTCCCTATGAGGAACTTTATTTTCTGGTTAAAACCAGTGCCGGTCCCGGCGAAATATGAGACAATTTCCTTTTTAAAACTTTCTGCTGCAGCAGATTTTTTAAAGGAGATGCCGGAAGGTTTTTGATAAGATATCCGGGTCAGAAATTTCTCTGAAAATTCAATGTAGAACGGTCCAAGTGGTGAATCAAAGATATCATAATAAAGCTGATGTCTGGGTTCACGGCTCATCAGGTCTCTATCCTTTTAACCTCTAATACACCGTTTATCTGTGCTACCCTGGCGATCACCTGATCGAGCTGCCGCTTGTCCCTGATCTCAAGCGTAAAATTGAACAATGCCTTCTTATCATGTGTTGATGAGGCAGCGAGGTTACTGATATTGACATTGAGTGTTGAGAGAACAGCACTCAGTTCAGCAAGCAGACCTCTCTTATCTATGGTAAGCACCTGCACCTTGACCGCAAAGGTGACCTGTCCGTCTCCGGCCCACTCCACTTCGAGAAGCCGGTCCACGTCTATTGTATTTGTATCGAGCGTCGGGCAGTCGATCTTATGGATCGAAACACCCCTGCCCCTTGTCACAAAGCCGGCAACCTTTTCTCCTGGCAGCGGATAACAGCACTTGGAGCGGTGGAACATTATGTTATCAACGCCCTCAATTGTTATGCCTTTACCCTCATCTGATCTTTTATCTCCCCCTGCGTGGATCATTTCTTCTTCCGTCTTTTCAGACTCTGGCAGGAGTTTGTTTATGATCTTATGTACAGAGAGCCTTCCATAACCTATCGCGACAAAAAGGTCCTCATGAGTCTTTATCCTGAAGGAGCTGGCCGCTTCAAGGACATCATCGGATCTGGCCAGATCCTTGCTCAGCTTATTTCTCCTGAGGGCCTTCTCGAGCATTTCTTCTCCAAGGGCCAGCCCCTTCTTTCTTTCCTCGATCTTCAACCACTGTTTTATTCTCGCCTTTGCCCTCTGGGTCTTTACGAATTTCAGCCAGTCCCTGCTCGGGACATGTCCATGGGATGTTATTATTTCAACGGTATTACCGTTCTGCAGCCTGTACCTCAGAGGGACTATCTTCCTGTTTACCTTAGCGCCGGTGCACTGGTGTCCCACCTCGGTATGTATGCTGTAAGCAAGGTCAACAGGAGTGGCATCCTGGGGAAGCTCGACTATATCCCCTTCAGGGGTAAATACATAGACAACACCCGGAAGTATATTACCCTTGACAGCCTCGAGGAACTCCTTAGCATCAGGGGTGTCTTTCTGTGACTTCACGATCTCCCTGAGCCAGCTGACATACTTATCATCCATTTTCCCGGACTTGTCACGCTCTTTATATTTCCAGTGGGCCGCGATCCCTTCCTCCGCTATCCGGTCCATCTCTTGTGTCCTTATCTGGAACTCGATCCTCTCGCCCTTGGGCCCTATGATCGTTGTATGAAGGGCCTGATAAAGATTCGATTTCGGCGCCCCGATAAAGTCCTTGAACCTTCCTGGCACCGGGGTCCAGAGCGAATGAATAAGCCCGAGTGAGGCATAGCACGTTGCCTGCGTGTCCGTTATTATCCTGATCGCTATTACGTCATATACGAGCTCAAAGGGAATTTGCTGTTTCTGCATCTTTTGATAAATGCCATAGTTATGTTTCACCCTCCCGTTTACCGTTCCTGGGATCAAGGCGGCCTTCAGGTGCGCCTCAACTATCTTCACGACCTCGTTCAGATAACCTTCCTGTTCCTCTCTCTTCTTTGCGACCTTATGGACCAGTTGTTCATAAATATCCGGATGAAGGAACTTAAAGCTCAGGTCTTCGAACATGGACTTCAGCCAACCAATCCCGAGTCTGTTAGCGAGAGGGGCGTATATCTCAAGCGTCTCGGTCGCTATCCTCTGCCTCTTATCAACCGAGAGATGTTCCAGGGTGCGCATATTATGGAGCCTATCCGCGAACTTGATGAGTATGACCCTCATGTCTTCGGCCATTGCGAGAAACATCTTCCTGAAGTTCTCTGCCTGGGCATCCTCACTCGTCCTGAACTCCATCTTGCTCAGTTTTGTCATGCTCTCGACAAGAAAGGCTACGTCCTCCCCGAAAAGGTCCTTTATCTCCTCGATCGTTGTGACAGTATCCTCGATAGTGTCATGGAGAAGGCCGGCAGCAATAGAATTGGTGTCCATCCGCATGTTGCAAAGGATAGCGGCGACCGCAAGCGGATGCTGAATATAACGGTTCCCGGCCTTTCTCTTCTGCTTATAGTGCATCTCGTTCGAGAAGGCATAGGCCCTCCGCAAAAGGTCGGCATTCGCTTCGGGGTTATACATAAAGACCCTGTCAATAAGGCCGTCTACTGTGTTTATGTCATGTAAGATAACCATTCATTTTATTATACACGCAAGACACTACTCTGTGAAGAAGGATTTATTTGCCAGGCCGGATGGCCTTGACGTTCAGTTGGATGTTCTTCATACCGTTCCATTCATTGATACCCGGAACAAAGGCAACGTCCAGGGATGTAGCGGCTTCGAGTTCTTCGACCTTATCACCCTGGTTAAAAGCGATCGCGTCCATGTCTTTTCTGTCCTGTCTTAACCGCATCTTGAGGTGATTATTTCCGACTATCCTGTGATTAACGATCTTGATCTCTTTTGTGGCAAAGACGGGTTCACGGTTCAACTCGCCGTAGGGTTCAAGCAGACCCAGTTCACGTACAATGGTAAAGTTCACGTCAGACAACTTTAATGCCGCGTCGATCTCCAGCACCGGCATCATCTCTTCAGGGCTCAGGGTCTTTTCAACCTCGGCATTCATACTCTCCCGAAAGGCCTGGAGGTTTTCAGTTGAGATCTTGAGTCCGGCTGCCTGGTGATGACCTCCGAATGCTATAAGAAGATCCGAACATTCAACGATCGTCTTATAAAGGTTCAGGGGCGGAATGCTTCTGGCCGAACCCTTTGCAAGAGAATCCTTTACTGAAAAAAGAAAGACAGGCCTGTAGAACATTCCCACAAGCCGCGAAGCCACAATACCTATGACCCCGGGGTGCCATTCATCCGACCAAAGCACAATGGCACTCCCTGGATCTTCGGGGTCGATCATTTTGACAGCCGATTCAAGAACAATTGCCTCGATCTTCTGTCTTTCCCTGTTCTGTTCATCAAGATGCTGTGCGATCTCTTTCGCCTTATCCCTGTCTTCGGATAAAAATAGTTCGACAACTTCGCTTGCGTCACCAAGTCGGCCGGCCGCGTTAATACGGGGGATCAATGTATACGAAAGCCGTCCGGACTGCATGTCCTTGTCTACACCAGCGACTTCTTTTAATGCCGCAAGCCCGGGCCTGCAGTGTTGCCTCCTGATCTCTTCAAGCCCATAGGCTGCGAATATCCTGTTCTCATCAACAAGCGCGACAGAGTCAGCGATCGTGCCAAGCGCCACCAGATCAAATAATTCATTAAGCTGTAAGCTGTCAGCTGTAAGTTGTAAGCTTTTTATAAGAGCCTGTACCAGTTTATAAACAACCCCTACCCCTGCCAGATATTTGAACGGATACTCCGAGTCCTTCCTATGAGGGTTAACAACCGCAAGGGCAGCCGGGAGTTCTTCAGGGGGTTCATGATGATCTGTAACAATAATATCTATACCCTTTGAGTTCGCAGCCGCAACCTCTTTTGCGGAGGTTATGCCGCAGTCAGCTGTGATAATAAGGCCGGCCCTGCATTCCACCGCCTTTTCTATCCCCTTATCACCGAATCCGTAACCTTCAGTCATCCTGTCAGGGATGTAATAGAAGGTCTTGATCCCAAGTCTTCTTAACACAGAGACGAGCAGCGTAGTGGATGTTATCCCGTCCGCGTCATAGTCGCCGTGCACCAGCACTGTCTCGTCTTTTTCGCGGGCGGCCTTCAGCCGGAGAACGGCCTTGTCCATATCAGGCATAAGGAAAGGGTCATGAAATGACTCCATGGAGGGGTTGAGAAAATCTTTTATTGCAGCAGCATCCTTGATGCCCCGGTTCACGAACACCTGGGCAAGCACAGTGGATATGGACGCCTCTCTCGAAAGGTAATCAATAAATTCAGAATTGGTTCTGCTTACCACCCATTTATGGTTCATATCAATCAGGAACTTTCGTTAAAGAGTAGATTAAATATTAATTAAGAACCGGAAATAGACCGACGGGAAAGACGCGGCCGTTATCTCTTGCTAAACGCCTTATCTTCACCGAACAGCAGAACAACGGGGCTTGCAACAAACATGGAAGAGTAAGTTCCTATCACTATTCCGAGCATGATCGCCAGTGCAAAATCATGAATGACCTCGCCCCCGAGCAGATAAAGCATGGCTGCGGCAAAGAAGGTCGTAAGTGAAGTGATCAGCGTCCTCGATAGACACTCGTTTATACTCTGGTTCACGATATCGGATGTAGACTTCTTCTTTCTGGAACTAAGGTTCTCCCTTATCCTGTCAAAGATAACAACCGTATCGGTCAGGGAATAACCCGCTATCATAAGGAGCGCGCTGACAAGTATAAGATTGATCTCTTTGCCCGTCAGGAAAAAGATACCCAGGACAGCGAGAACATCATGGAACGTGGCAACAGTCGCGCCCACGCTGAACTTGAACTGGAACCTTACGGTTATATAAATAAGAATGCCTATGATCGACGCGATTACCGCCCAGAAAGCGTCGTTCCGAAGCCTTCCTCCTACCTTAGGGCCTATCTCTGTGGTGGAATCGACCACTATATTCTCTTTGGAATATTTATCAGAGAGGACAGTGATTATTTTCTTTGAGCGGCCTCCGAGCGTCTGCTCACCCTTTTTTATCCTTATAAGAACCTTGTTCTCCGATGTCAGGGTCTGAAGGTCAAATTCGGTTACCCCGCCGTCGACAAGGGTCTTCCTTATATCCTGCAGTGGAATGTCAATATTAAATTTTATTTGCACAGCGGTACCGCCGGCAAAATCAATCCCGAGATTGGCTTTCCCTCTTGAGATCTGGACAATGGAGACAATGCCTAATATTATCATCAGCGCCGAAAAAACAAGAGCAAATATTCTCTTGCCCATAAAATCGATCTTTGTATTTCTTATTAGTTCTATCATATGCTTATACGCTTCACTTCCCTCTTGTCGGTTATCAGATCAAAGATCGTCTTTGTACCAATTAGCGCCGTAAAAAGGTTTATAAAAACACCCCATCCGAGCGTTACGGCAAACCCCTTTATGGGTCCGGTGCCGAACTGAAAAAGAACAACAGCGGTTATCAGTGTAGTTACATGTGAATCAAATATGGTCCAGAAGGCCTTGTCATAGCCCGAATCTATCGCGGCCTTCGGGGTCTTTCCGAGCCTGAGTTCCTCACGTATCCTCTCGAACATGAGAACGTTACTGTCAACAGCCATTCCTATCGCGAGTATGATCCCGGCAATACCAGGCAGTGTGAGCGTCGCGTTAAAAGCGGAGAGGACCCCTATCAGAAAGATTATATTGAGGACGAGCGCAAAATCCGCGATCAGGCCCGACATTTTATAGTAGACGACCATAAACACAATAACTATCAGTGCAGCGACCAGGCCCGCATTAATTCCGGCCTTGATGGAATCCGAACCGAGCGACGGTCCGACAGTGACATTCTGCAGCATTGTGAGCGGCGCTGGAAGGGAGCCTGACCTAAGTACGATCGCAAGGTCCCTCGCCTCCTGCATCGTGAACGAACCGCTTATCTGCGCGTTCCCGCCAGCTATCTTTTCCTGTATAACAGGTGCGGAATATACATTGCTGTCCAGTATTATCGCGAGGCGCTTCTTTTTATTATTAGCAGTGACCTGTTCAAAGATCTTTGCGCCGGTAGAATCAAAAGATATCGAAACATACGGCTCATTGGCCCTCTGGTTAAGACTGACCCTTGCCTCTGTAAGGAACTCGCCTGTCATTAGGGTCTGTTTCTTCATTAAATATACTGTCTTGGTCTCGACCCCGGTCTCCTGATTGAAATGCCTTCCAAAGAGTATCTCGTCACCTTCGGTGACCTTGTCGCCAAACTCTTTCATGACCTTGTCTTCTTCGCTAGATGGTATAACACCCGGAAGTTTTGATGCCAGGGGGGAGTCTTCATCGAGCAGTTTAAATTCAAGTATCGCTGTCTTGCCGACCAGTTCGATGGCGCGGGCAGTGTCCTTCACGCCGGGGAGCTCTATTACTATTTCATTAT